>DIVI01000191.1 GCA_002423305.1 Methylococcus sp. UBA6136
CCAGACGGGACGTAAATCCTCTGAAACCCTTACCAGACGTGACATGGTGAAATCAGCCGCTAACAGAAGAAACCCATTCAAGCAAATATAACTTGTTCATAAGGGATTCCGGTTGTTTGCTTCTAATGTGAATTCAGGCGACGGCTGAGGTCGTCCCGCCAAGCCGACGAAAGTGCCTCTACGGCCAGAACCTTTTCAATCCAGCGACGTTGATCAGGGGACTTTATCAGTGCTCCGATAGCGTTGCTCACGGAGACGGACCCACTATCCTGACTCAGCAGCTGGATGGTGTCCCCGCTACTGATCTGGCCTTCCTGGATAACCCGCAGATAGAACCCGGTTCGCCCCGAGGTCAGAAATTCGCCCACGAAATCCGGATCGCCGAATTTCAGTCCGAGCTTGAAGCACGGCACCCGCGGCTGGGTGATTTGCAGGATCGTCTCACCTGCCGAAAAAATATCGCCAATGTGGACCGCATCATCCTCCAGGCCGATCACGGTGAGGTTTTCGCCAAAATGGCCATGGCCATAGTGGGCCTCGCCTCGGGCGGTGGCCCAATGCTGATAATTTTCCAAGGTATAGAGATAGATGGCTTTGTCGGGGCCACCATGATTTCTTCGGTCGACCTGAGTGTCACCGACCAGACCTTCCTTGGTGACGTGAACCGGACCCGCGACGGGAAATTTGTAAATGCCGGTTTCGATCACTCGATCCTGAAGAGGGATGCATTCCGGCTTGCCCAGATTGACCGAGAGGATATGCGCCATCAGGCAAAACCCTCTCGCCACTCGCTTCCATTCAAGCATTGGCGAACCGGCGCGAAAGACAATCGATGCAGCGGGCTCGGGCCCATCGCCGCCAGCGCGGAGCGATGCTGTGCCGTAGGATAGCCCTTGTGGATCGCAAAACCGTAGCCTGGAAATAGCTCTTCAGCGATGGTCATTTCGCGGTCCCGGAAGACCTTGGCCAGGATGGCAGCCGCAGAAATGGCGGGTTCTGTCAGGTCACCGCCAATGATGGCGCGGCTGGGGCAGGGGAGATCCGGGCAACGATTGCCGTCGATCAGCGCAAGCTCAGGGGCGATTTTTAATGAAGCGTGTGCGCGTCGCATGGCCAGCATCGTGGCGTGCAGAATGTTGAATCGGTCGATCTCGGCGGGATCTGCGCGCCCGATCGCCCATGCCACGGCTCGCTCCTCGATAATCCGGGCCAAGTGCTCGCGTTTGTTGGGTGATAGTTTCTTCGAGTCGGTAAGGCCATCTATCGGCAGTCCGTCATGCGGGAGAATGACGGCGGCAGCAATCACCGCGCCAGCGAGACAGCCTCTGCCTGCTTCATCGAATCCGGCGATCAGCTGTTCCTGAGACACGGTCATCATTTTCCTCAGGGAGGCGGGGTTCAGCGGATGATGCTGCGCCCGCTTTGCTGGAGAAATTCGAGCATGGGCAGGATTTCAGGCGATTGCTCAGCCATGGCAGCCAGGTTCTCGATGGCTTCCTCGAGCTTGAGGCGTGACTTGTAAATCACCTTGAATGCTCGCTTGATTTGCAGAATGGCTTCCGCGTTATAGCCTCGCCGCTCCATGCCGACATTGTTGATGCCGCGCGGTTTGGTCGGGCTACCTCCCACCATCACGTAGGGTGGGATGTCGCGACTGATCACGCTGCCCATACCCGAGAAACTGTGGCGCCCAATTCGGCAGAATTGGTGGACCAGAGAAAATCCGCCCAATATTGCGTGGCTGTCGACGCTGACATGTCCTGCAAGCGAGGCGCCGTTGGCCATGATGACCCCATCGCCAATGATGCAATCATGTGCTACATGGGTGTAGGCCATCAGCAGGTTGTCACTCCCGATCCGGGTCAGCGATTGGTCCTGTGCAGTTCCACGATGGATGGTGCAGTACTCACGGATAACATTCCGATCACCGATTTCGAGTCGAGTGATCTCCCCCTGATATTTTTTGTCCTGAGGGTCTTCGCCTACCGAAGCAAACTGGAAGATGCGGTTTTCCCGTCCTATACGGCTGGGCCCTTTGATGACAACGTGAGGGCCAATCGTGGTCCCCGACCCAATTTCGACATCGGGGCCAATGATGGAGAAAGGGCCGACACTGACATCCTCCGCAAGGATGGCGGCCGGATCAACGATCGCGGAGGGATGGATCAAGCGTTCTGCTCCGCGGCCGCGCACATGATTTCGGCGCTGGCCACAAACTCTCCGTCCACCTCGGCGCGACACGCGAAGGCCCAGATATTTCGCTTATGTCGGAGGTAGCAGGCTTCCAGTTTCAGCTGGTCGCCGGGAACCACGGGGCGTTTGAAGCGCACTTTATCCAGCCCAACCAGGTAGTAGGTCCGACCCTTGCCCATCAACCCCTCTACCGACCGGCCTGCCAGCAAGCCGGTTGCCTGGGCGAGCGCCTCGATGATGAGGACGCCCGGCATGATGGGAACGGCCGGGAAGTGGCCCGTAAAGAAGGGCTCGTTATAAGTGACATTCTTGATGGCAAGCAGCCGTTTGCCGGGCTCGACCTCAAGTACCCTGTCGATCAGCAGAAAAGGGTAACGGTGGGGGAGATATTCCTTGATTTCTTGGATATCCAAAAAAGTGGCCTATGAGTGGTGGTTTTTCGAAAATTGGAGGGCGATTCCCTTCGGACGCTTACTTTTTGCTGCCGCCCAGCTTTTTCTCCACTTGGTCGGTAATGTTGAGACCGTCCTTGGCGAAGGCGACACCATCCACCAGAATCAGGTCGAAGTTCTGTTCCTTGGCCACACTTTGAATGGCCTCCTGGACTACTTTCTGAATCTTAGCCATCTCCTGGTTGGCGCGCAGGCCATAATCCTGGCGCATTTCGTCCATAGCGCGCTTAAATTCCCGACCCCGGTCAATCAGGTCCTTTTCCGTCTTACGTTTGTCGGCTTCGCTCATTGTGGCGATGTCTTTCTCAAGTTTTCCCTCGAGCTTTTTTAGCTCCTTCTGTTCGTTTACCAGTTTGGTTTCGCGAGGCTGAAATTCCTTTTTCAGTTCCGCTTGTGATTTCTGGCTTTGAGAAGACTGATCAACCAGCTTGCGCAGATCCACGACACCTACTTTCAGTTCGGCCGCGGTCAGTCCGCTGCTCAGCAAGAGACCGAAAAATGCAACAAGAAATTTTTTTGACATGTGTAGTTACCCGGAAAGATTGTTCGAGTGAGGTCCAACGCTCTGCCAACCGCGCGGTTAAATGAGCGGGTTTCAACAAAGCCTGTGCGGATTATACAAGAAGCGTGAGGCACCGGAGGGAGTCCATTGCGTCATGCCCATGGTTGGACTGGAACTTGCGACTGGCTACATAGATATCGGGGCCAGCCTGGATATAATTAAAACCGGTGTTATGGAGTAGGCGATTTTTTCTGAAAGGGGTGCCTGGGTGGCGTTATTACTCTCCAAAGCGAGCATTCCCCACAGGAAAGCGGTATTTATTCTCGTGTTGGTGGGTATGGCAGGATGCGGAAGTCCGCCCAACAACCCCTATCCTGCCTCCGAGGCCAACGACAACACCCTGTACACCTCGTTTGAGGAGCGACCCAAACACCTTGATCCTGCCCGGGCCTATAGTGCCAATGAATACGAGTTCATAGCTCAGATCTACGAGCCACCTCTTCAGTACGCCTATCTGAAACGGCCTTATCAGCTGGAGCCGCTCGCCGCCGGGGAGCTACCCGAGGCAAGTTACCTGGATGCGAAAGGCAAGCCCCTGCCGGAGACTGCCCCGGCCCAGAAGATCGCCTTCAGTGTCTACGAAATCCGGCTTCGGCCTGATCTGCGTTATCAACCTCACCCGGCCTTTGCCCGTGATACAGCGGGACATTACCGTTATCACGGGCTCTCTCCCAACGAGCTCGGGTCTATTCGCTCGTTGGCCGATTTCAAGGAAACAGCCGATCGCCCCGTCAGCGCCGCCGATTATCTCTATCAAATCAAGCGGCTGATTCACCCGCAAACTCATTCACCGATCGCCGAGCTGATGGGTGACTACATCGTTGGCCTGCGCGAACTGGGTAACCAATTGACTCGAGAATTTGATCGTCGCAAGGACAATCCCGGCTGGTTTGATCTTCGCGATTTTCCGCTGGAGGGGGTCGAGGTGGTGGATGAGCATCGCTTACGTATCCGGCTCCATGGCAAATATCCGCAGTTTCGCTTCTGGTTGGCGATGCCTTTTTTTGCTCCGATGCCCTGGGAGGCCGATGCCTTTTACTCCCAGCCGGGACTGGTTGAGCGAAATATCAGCCTTGACTGGTATCCAGTGGGCTCGGGTCCCTATCAGTTGGTCGAAAACAACCCAAACCGGCGCATGGTTCTGGAGCGAAATCCGAATTTCCATGATGAGCGTTATCCGCTCGCGGGCGAGCCCGATGATGCGGCTAGCGGTCTGCTGGCCGATGCCGGTCAGCGCTTGCCGCTGATCGAACGGATCATCTTTGTGCTGGAAAAGGAAACCATTCCCTACTGGAGCAAATTCCTGCAGGGTTACTACGATGCCTCCGGCCTGGCTTCCGACAATTTCGATCAGGCTATTCAGTTCAGCGGGCTAGGCAATGCCGAACTGACACCCGAGATGAAGGCGCGAGGTATCGAGCTCCAAACGGCCGTCAGCGCCTCGATTCATTACCTGGGGTTCAATATGCTGGATCAGGTAGTGGGAGGTCTCAACGAAGACAAATCAAAATTGCGCCGGGCCATCAGTATTGCCATTGATGAGGAGGAATTCATTGCCATCTTCATGAATGGGCGAGGCATCGCGGCGCAAGGGTTGTTGCCGCCCGGACTGTTCGGGTTTCAGCCTGGGTCAGAGGGCATCAACCCTTATGTCTATGACTGGGTGGACGGTGAGCCGCGCCGCAAGGCGATAGACGAAGCCAAGAAACTGATGGCCGACGCAGGTTATCCGGACGGAATCGATCATGCGACCGGTAAGCCGTTGGTGCTGTTTCTCGACACCACTTCTTCCGGCGTCGACGATAAACCGACGCTCAACTGGTACCGCAAGCAACTGGCCAAGCTGGGTATTCAGCTTGTCTTGCGGACTACGGATTACAATCAGTTCCAGCAGAAGATGGCCAACGGCAATGCCCAGCTGTTTCGTTGGGGCTGGAACGCCGATTATCCCGATCCCGAGAATTTCTTCTTCCTGTTGTTCGGCGACAATGCCAAGGTTGGTTCGGGGGGAGAGAATGCCGCTAATTACCGTAATCCGGAGTTTGACCGGCTATTCAGAATCATGAGAAATCAGGCGGATGGACCTGAGCGAATGGCGCTGATTAGGCAGATGCAGGACATCCTGCGACATGATGCACCCTGGGTTTTCGGGGTTCACCCGAAGAGCTTCAGTCTGCGGCATGAGTGGTACAGGAATTTCAAACCCAACCTGATGGCCAACAACGGCCTCAAATATCTTCGAATTGACGGAACGTTGCGGGCAACCCGAAGACTGCAATGGAATCAGCCTGTTTACTGGCCTCTGGGATTGGCGTTCGCCGGGCTGGTCGCGCTCGTCACTCCCGCCTGGCTGCTGTATCGCCGTCGTCAGAGGTCTGCCGCCTTATGATCGATTACATCATTCGCCGGTTGCTCTATGCCCTGCCTTTGCTGCTCGGCATCAATTTGCTCGCCTTCGTGTTGTTTTTCGTTGTCAATACGCCCGAGGACATGGCGCGTATGCATCTGGGGCAAAAGCATGTCACGTCGGAGGCCATCGAAAAATGGAAGCATGAGCGCGGTTACGATCAGCCGCTGTTCTGGAATGGTCAGGCCGAAGGTGCCGGACGGGCTACGCAGACCATCTTTTATCAGAAGTCGCTGGGTCTCTTCCTCTTTCGCTTTGGCCGCTCCGATGGGGGGCGTGATATTGGCGCTGATATTGGCCAACGCATGTGGCCCTCACTCGCCATTGCGATCCCTTCGCTGATCGTGGGTCTGGCCGTGCATATCGGGTTTGCCCTGCTGCTGGTTTTTTTTCGTCTGACCTATCTGGAATTCTGGGGCGTCGCCCTTTGTGTGGCCTTGATGTCGGTCTCCACGCTGTTTTACATCATCGGGGGGCAGTTTTTGGTCGGCAAGCTCCTGCAATTGACGCCCATATCCGGTTATGACGGTGGCTGGAATGCGGTGAGGTTCATCATTTTGCCCGTGGTGATCGGCACCATGGCGGGCCTGGGTTCCGGGGTGCGTTGGTACCGGACTCTGTTTCTGGAAGAGGCCGAAAAGGATTATGTACGGACGGCGCGTGCCAAGGGTCTGTCCGAGGCGCGTGTCCTTTTTTTCCATGTACTGAAAAACGCCATGATCCCGATACTCACCGGCGTCGTCGTCGTGCTGCCGCTGCTTTTCACCGGGAGCCTGATTACCGAGTCCTTCTTTGCCATTCCGGGTTTGGGCAGTTACACCATCGACGCAATCAATCAGCAGGATTTTGCCATCGTCCGCTCCATGGTATTTCTGGGCTCGGTGCTTTACATTATTGGGCTGTTGCTGACAGATATCTCCTACACGCTAGTGGATCCTCGCGTGAAGCTGAGCTGAATCATGCCCGTACTGCTGCCAACCGATATCCTCTTTTTGCTGATGCTGCTGGGGCTTGCGGCCCTGGTGGCCTATACGCTTCGACAGGAACATTTGCGTCGGCCATGGCGCAGTGTGATACGGAGCCGCAGCGCCATGATTTCGCTGGTGATCCTGCTGGTGTACCTGCTGATTGCCCTGCTGGACTCCATCCGCATTCCAGTCAGTTCGAATGCTCATGTTAATTCCACCTCTGCCCCGATCGGCGAACCCGTCACGCTGCTGGATTTCGGACTGGGCAGGATTCGCGATGCACAGGAAAAGACCTACTCCGCCCCACTGGCGGTGGTAGCCCATGCCCGTGAGATGATCCGGCAAGCCGATGGTCGCGAAGCATGGACTTATCCCAGGCTACAGTTTGGTGGTCGTCATCTGGCCAATCCGGAACAGGAGCATGCAAGTGACCTGATTCGGCGAATCGCGCTCGGCCTGGGGGCCGGGATTGCAGGTTGGGCCTTGCTGACAGGGTTTCTCGCGCTGGTACTGACCCGCCGTCGCTCCGATCCGATGGATTTTTTGCGATCGGCCTGGCGTGGCGAGACCGATCTGCCTTGGCGAGCCGTTCTGCTTGCCCTGCTGCTGATCAGTCTGCTGGCCGGCGTGCTGGTGGCCCTATGCCAGGCCTATCATGTTTTCGGCACTGGCAAGGTCGGTGAAGATGTCCTTTATCAGAGCCTCAAGAGCATCCGCACCGGGGTTCTGATCGGAACCTTGACCACCGTTGCCACTCTCCCGCTGGCGTTGGTGCTCGGCATACTCGCGGGTTACTACCGCGGGTGGGTCGATGACGTCATCCAGTATCTCTACACGACGCTCAATTCCGTTCCTGGTGTGTTGTTGATCGCGGCGGCCATGCTGGTGATGCAGTCCTACATGGCAAGACATGAGGCGGAATTCGCCAGTCTGGCGACCCGGGCCGATTTTCGTCTCCTGGCGCTGTGTCTCATTCTGGGCATGACCTCCTGGACCGGGCTGTGCCGGTTGCTGCGCGCCGAGACGCTGAAGCTGCGTGAACTGGAATATGTTCAGGCGGCAAGGGTGCTGGGCGTCAGTCAGGGCATGATTCTGTTCCGGCACATTCTGCCCAATCTGTTTCATCTGGTACTGATTTCCGTTGCGCTGGATTTCAGCTCGCTGGTACTGGCCGAGGCGGTGCTGTCCTATGTCAATATCGGGGTCGATCCGACTACGGAGTCCTGGGGCAACATGATCAATGGCGCACGCCTGGAAATGGCACGCGAACCGGTCGTCTGGTGGTCGCTGGCCTCGGCGTTCATTTTCATGTTCGCCCTGGTCCTGCCCGCCAATCTTTTTGCCGATGCCGTGCGGGACGCTTTCGATCCCCGGCGGGCCGAATGACTTTTGCCGCGTCAACGATGGAAACAACGGCGAGTTCACCGCTATTGTCGGTGACGGACCTGCGTGTCGCGTTTCGGCAGGGACAGGACTGGGTACCGGCGGTTGCCGGCGTGTCATTTGAAGTTCCGAAGGGCGGGAGTTTTGCCCTGGTCGGCGAATCCGGGTCGGGTAAATCCGTAACGGCGCTGTCGGTTATGCGCTTGTTGCCGCAGAACGGGCAGCTTCAGGGCGGGCGGGTAAGCCTCAATGGAACCGATGTCTTCAGCCTCGCTGAACGGGACATGAGCTCGATACGCGGCGGCAAGATCGGCATCGTTTTCCAGGATCCGATGACCTCGCTCAATCCGGTATTGACCATAGGCCGGCAGATCGGTGAGACCCTGGTACTGCATCGCGGGCTCAAGGGAGCGGCATTGCGGCGGCGGGCGATGGAGTTGCTTGATCAGGTCGGTTTGCCGGATCCGGCCCGCCATCTGGACGAGTACCCGCACCAGCTTTCCGGCGGAATGCGCCAGCGAGCCATGATTGCACTGGCCCTGGCCGGTGAGCCGGAACTCTTGATCGCCGACGAACCCACGACCGCGCTGGATATGACCTTGCAGGCGCAGATTCTGGAGTTGCTGCGTCGCCTACGGAAGGAGACCGGCATGGCCTTGTGGTTGATTACCCACGATTTCGGCACGGTCGCGGAAGTGGCGGATCGGATTGCCGTCATGCGTGCCGGGGTCCTGGTTGAAACCAGTGGACCGGAATTTTTTGATGGACCACAACATCCTTACAGTCGGGAATTGTTGAATGCAATCCCTCGGCTGGAAGCCTGTTTGCAGCGGGAATCCCCGGTCGAAGCGGAGTCTGCTCCGGCCCAGGCCCCGCCGCTGCTGGATGTGCGTGACTTCAGGGTCTACTACCCGATCAGAAAGGGAATTTTTCAGCGAACCGTGGATCAGGTCCGGGCCGTGGACGGCGTCTCGTTCCAGCTTGAACGGGGTGAAACGCTGGCGCTCGTGGGCGAGTCGGGCTGCGGCAAGACCACGCTGGGCAAGGCTCTGCTCAATCTCGTCCCGGCGACGAGTGGGGAGGTGCGGCTAGATGGCGTCAAGATCACAGGTCAGATGGGTGGCGCCAGGCACGAGGCACAGGCCGGCCTTCAGATCGTGTTTCAAGACCCATATTCGTCGATGAATCCCAGGATGGTAGTTGGCAATATTCTCGAAGAGGGACTGCGGGCGCAGCGGCTACGAACGACGCCGGCTGAGCGTCGCGAGAAAGTGGAGGCATTGTTGCTGGCGGTGGGGTTGCCGGTATCGGCCCGGGGCCGTTATCCACATGAGTTTTCAGGTGGACAGCGCCAGCGGCTCTGTATCGCGAGGGCGCTGGCGGTGGAGCCCAGACTCGTGATTTGCGACGAGCCGACCAGCGCCCTGGATGTCTCTGTTCAGGCTCAGGTGATTCGGTTATTACGGGAGTTGCAGGACCGCCACGGACTCAGCTATCTATTCATTACCCACGATCTTGCCGTCGTGTCGGAATTGGCTGACCGGGTAGCTGTCATGCACTCCGGCAGAATCGTCGAAACGGGAAAAACCCGCCAGGTACTGTTCAATCCCGAAAACGACTATACCCGCCGGCTGCTGGCGGCCTTGCCCAAGTTGCACAAGAGCGCCCGGACGCATTTTTGATTTGCGGCTCAGTTATCCGGCTCGGCTCCGGGAACCGCGGCATTTTCCTGATCCTTCAGCACCTCATTGATCGATTCCTTGAGGTCCTCCGGGATGCTTCGGGAGGCTGCCTTGAGCCTCAGTCCATCCTGAATCCGTTGGTGGTTAGGGGCGTCTTCCTCCAGACCCAGCATGAAATCCTCGAGCGTTGACAGCGAGCTGAAACGCACGTCCTCGTTTTGATCTTCCAGCGCCGACATGAGCGCGGCAATAGTGGCATCGGATGGTTCGTCCAGGGAACCCAGACTCAATGCCGCGGCATTGCGCACTTCGGCATTGGCATCCGTGATCAGTAACTGTCCCAGAGTGGCTTCGGTTTCCGGGCTTGGATAGGCGCCCAATTGTTCGACCGCCTCAATTCTTTCTTCATCATTTGAGCTGCCCAGTTGCGTCATGGCTTCGGCGATTTGCTCCTTCTCAATCTGATCATCATCCATCACCTCGTCGGGAGGCAGCGAGTCGTCGCGCATTGAGACTGCTGGCGTCTTGGGTGAGGGTGCGGTCTCAGATTTGGGTGCGGGGGTGGACTCGGTCACCGAGCTCGGCGCTTCATCTTCGGAGTGATCGGTTTCCAGATTGTAGAAAACCGCTGCCACGATAATGCTGGAAATCAGCAAGGTGATGAGAAGAATCCGGTAAATGGGCATAGTAATTCCGTGATGGGCTGCGGGCTGCCATGATAAAAATGCAACCCCATAGGTTTTCGCCGGGGGGCATAGGTCAGGCATTCTATCAGACGGTTAATAAAGCGAAAATCCGCAGGAGCAGGTTCTGCCATGTGGATTTTTGACCGGCTCATCGGCTCGCTTTTGACCAGAAAACACCGGCCGGCAAAGTCCGGGTATCTTTACCCGCCGGGTGGGTGCTCAAGGGTTCGATCCGCTCGAAAATCTGTTGGGCGGATAGAATCTCCTTGTCTCCAAAGGAGGTGACTCGGCCGTCGCAATAATGTTTGCGCAGAGCTGATTGAACCTGAGTGTCCTTTTCCTGAGTCAGGGAACTGACCTCCTGCCAGATGCTGTCCGAGTCGCAGATCTGCTTTCTGGCTTCGGCCGTCGCTTTCAGGAAACTGTCCACGGCGTCGTGATGGGCTTTGGCCCAACCTTCCCGAAATATATAACCCAGCGCCGGGACATCGGTGTCGATACCCAGCGCGGACTGGATGGCTCGTCCGTCGAGTATCTGCCGATACCCCTGTGCTTCCAGCTTGGCGGCATAATTCCAGTAAGTCAGCAGCGCGTCGAGCTGGCCCTGCACCAGCGACTGATTGAGCAGAGGCGGTGCGCCGAAGGTGACGGTGGCCTTCTGTTCAAGATCCAGCGCTGCCGTTTTCTGCGCAACGGCTTGCAGGAGCAACCAGTTTTTGTCCATGCCGCCGCCCGCCACGCCCAGGCGCTTGCCGGCGAGATCGGCAATGCCATGAATGGGTGATTCCTTCGCAACCATCAGCGCTCCATGGCTGGAGGAAAAGGGAGCAAAGGTGTAGTCCTGCCCCTGTGATCGCTGTCGGGCAACCCAGATCCAGTCGGAAACCATGATGTCGATGCTATTGCCTTGCAGCCCGATCCGGCCCGCCTCCGGGCTGGCCAGTTCGGTCGTTTCGATCCGGATCTGATGGGCCGTATCCAGTTTCTGGCTTTTTATGACGGCCAGTTCCCAGTTGAGGGTGCCGAAGGCTAACGCGCCGACTCTGATGATGTTTGGGGCGGTTTCCGCGGTCGCGGCTGTTGATAGGGCCAAAAGGCAAAGGGGAATGAGTGACTTGAACATGGTTATGGCCTTCCTGGGAGTGAACGGCAGGGGTCAGGTCGGGCTAATTGCCAGCGATGGTCAGCTGTTCCAGCATTATTGACCCGGTTCGGGTGTTGCCGCGCAGATCCACGTCATTGCCGACGGCGACCAAAGTTTTGAGCATGTCCCGGAGATTGCCGGCAATGGTGAACTCCTCGACCGGATACTGGATCGTCCCGTTTTCCACCCAGAAACCGGCTGCTCCGCGCGAATAATCACCGGTCACCAGATTGACGCCCTGGCCCATCAGTTCGGTGACGAGCAAGCCGGTGCCCATTTTTTGCAGGAGTCCAGCCTGGTCGAGCGTGCCGGGATCGATGATGAGGTTATGCACACCGCCGGCATTGCCGGTGGAGGTCATGCCCAATTTACGTGCCGAGTAAGTGCTCAACACGTAGGACTCCAGAATGCCGTTGCGGACCAGGTGATGCGGGACGGTCCGGACCCCTTCGGCATCGTAGGGCACGCTGCCCAGCGCTTTTTTCAGATGCGGCTGTTCGTGTATCTGCACGAAATCGGGGAACACCGGTTTGCCCAGTTGATCCAGCAGGAATGATGACTTGCGGTAAAGGTTGCCACCGCGAATGGCGCCGATGAAATGTCCGAGCAGACTGGCTGCGACATCGGAGGCAAAGATGACAGGGCATTGGCGGGTGCTCAGGCTTCTGGCCCCGAGCCGGCGGATCGTCCGCTCTGCCGCGATGCGCCCCACTTCTTCTGGCGATTGCAGGTCGCGAGCATCACGCGCCACGGTCCACCAGTCGTCCCGCTGCATTTGCTGGTCCCGCTCGCCAATCACGGAGACACTGAGGCTGTGGCGGCTTGAGGCATAACCGTGGAGAAAACCCAGACTGTTGCCCATCACCCGGAGCCCCTCGAAGGTATTGAGACTGGCGCCCTCGGAGTTGCTAATGTCTGCGTGATGGTTTCGTGCGGCGTTCTCGCAGGCGACCGCCAGCTCGATGGCCGCTTCCGGCTCGATGGCCCAAGGGTAATAAAGATCGAGGTCTGGAAATTCGGTAGCCAGCAGACCGGCGTCGGGAAGTCCTGCGCAGGGGTCCTCGGCCGCATGGCGGGCTATTCGGCAGGCTGCAGCCACGGTTTCGCGCATGGCGGCCGGGCTCAGGTCGCTGGTGCTGGCCGAACCCTTGCGCTGCCCGATGTACACCGTCAGGCCCAGGCCTCGACTCCGGTGATGTTCGATCGTTTCCACTTCGCCCAGGCGAGCGGTGGCCGACAGACCGGATTCCATGCTGACACCGACTTCCGCGCCAGTGGCGCCCTGGTTTCGGGTTTCTTGAATGCAGTCGGCAACCAGTGATTTCAGCTGATCGAGTTGCGCTTGCTCTGCGGCGGGGATCGGGTTTGAAGACACAGAAAATCCTATGATGCAGTCATTTGAAGTAGGGCGGACTAGCCTTGGACTCGCGTGCCACCTACGGTAAGTCCGTCGACCTTGAGGGTGGGCTGACCAACACCCACCGGCACACTTTGGCCATCCTTGCCGCAGGTGCCGACGCCGCTATCAAGCTGTAGATCGTTACCGACCATGCTGACCCGGGTGAGGACGTCGGGTCCATTGCCGATCAGTGTCGCCCCCTTGACGGGGCGTGTCAGTTTGCCGTCTTCAATCAGATAGGCCTCGCTGGCCGAGAAGACGAACTTGCCCGACGTGATGTCTACCTGTCCTCCACCAAAATTCTTGGCATACAGGCCTTTCTTGACGGACTGGATGATTTCTTCCGGGTCATGCGGGCCGGCCAGCATGTAGGTGTTGGTCATGCGGGGCATGGGCAGGTGCTGATAGGACTCGCGGCGACCATTGCCGGTGGGCGCGACCCCCATCAGGCGAGCATTGAGCTTGTCCTGCATGTAGCCCTTGAGAATGCCGTTTTCTATCAGTGTGGTGCAGGCGGTCGGCGTGCCCTCATCATCAATGGTGAGGGAGCCGCGACGACCCGGCAGCGTACCATCATCCACTACGGTGCAGAGCGGCGAAGCGACCTTTTCCCCGACCCGGCCGGAAAAGGCCGAGGTGCCCTTGCGGTTGAAGTCGCCCTCCAGACCGTGACCAATGGCTTCATGCAGCAGGATGCCCGGCCAGCCCGACCCCAGCACGACGGTCATGCTGCCGGCGGGGGCCTCCTCGGCGTCCAGGTTGACCAGTGCTTGTCGGACGGCTTCGCGGGCGTACTCCGATGCCCGGTCACCTTCGAGGAAATACTGGTAATCCGTGCGGCCACCGCCGCCGTAGCTGCCTTGCTCGCGGCGTCCGCCGTCCTCGACAATCACGCTGACATTCAGTCGGACCAGGGGACGTACATCGCCATGTGTGGCACCGTCCTGGCCCATGACCATGATGACTTCATGGCTGCCGGACAGGCTGACAAACACCTGTTCCACGCGGGGATCGATCGCGCGACATTCCTGGTCTAGGCGCTTCAGCAAGGCAATTTTTTCCTCTTCCGGCAAGGACCTCAGCGGATCAATCGGCAAATACAAGGAGGGTGGGCGAGATGTCTGGGCCAGTTCACGGGTGCCTTCATCCCCCCGACGGGCAATGGAACGGGCGCTTTTGGCGGCTTCCATCAGTGCGGAAGTCGTGATGTCATCGCTGTAGGCAAAACCGGTTTTTTCTCCCGCCACCGCACGGATGCCGGCACCCTGATCGATGCTGTGGGTACCTTCCTTGACGATGCCGTCTTCCAGTCCCCATGACTCATAGCGGGTCGCCTGGAGATAGATATCGGCCGTATCGATTCCGCCACCCAGCAGGTTTTGCATGACCCGATCGAGGTCACCCGTGGCGAGGCCGGCGGGTTCCAGCAGGGTTTGTTGGGCAATGGCGATGGGTTCGGATGTCATGGGACCGGTCTTGATGAGTCAGAAATAGGGTTTGCCCGGCGTTTCAGCGGCAGGTCAGCTTGGTGTGCTCGAGTGCTGGAAAGGCGGCCCGTACTTTTGCCAGGCGATCCCGGTCGAAGTCCGCCGTGACGACGCCGGAACCCTGAGAGAGACTGGCCAGTACCGCGCCCCAGGGATCCACAATCATGCTGTGGCCATAGGTTTCGCGTCCATTGATATGGAAGCCTCCCTGGTTGGCGGCGATGGTGTAGCACAGGTTTTCGACCGACCGTGCACGCACCAGAATCTCCCAGTGCGCCGCTCCGGTCCGAGCCGTGAAGGCTGAAGGAACTGCCAGGATATCCATGCCCACCGACGACATCTGTCGGTAAAGCTCGGGAAAGCGAATGTCATAGCAAACGGAGAGGCCCAGGCGACCAAAGGGGGTATCCACTACGAGCGCATCCTCGCCGGCTTCAATGGTCGATGATTCCTGATAGCTTTCCTCGGTCCCCGGCACGCTGACATCAAACAGGTGGATCTTGTCGTAGCGTCCGACCCGATGGCCCTTGTCATCGAAGACCAGGCACGCGGCACGGGCCTTGCCCGAAACGCCCCGAATCGGCATGGTGCCGCCCACCAGCCAGACCTTGTGGCGTTCCGCGGTTTTCGAAAGGAACTCCTGAATCGGGCCGTTGCCATCGGATTCGGCGATGTCCAGCTTGTCGGTCTCGTTCACGCCCATCAGGGCGAAGTTCTCGGGGAGCACGACCAGCTTTGCGCCCTGCTTGGCGGCCGTCTCGATCAAGCGACCGGCTTCCAGCAGATTTCCGCTGACATTGGGGCTCGAGGCCATCTGGATGGCCGCCAGTGTTGCTTTTCTCATGACATCAATCCTGGTCTGGGCGTAACGCCTTCCATGTGGCTCATCTGACTTTTGTGTGACTTGCACCGGTAAGCCAAACCGGCCTCTTTTGCCCTGAAACGGTCCAGAAAATCGACCTGAGCAGGGCGTCCGCTGGGGTGGGACAAGGGCGCGGAGTTTAGCATAGCTGGCATCGGCGGCTGGGTTGGGGTCTCACACCAGAACCACGTCGTACTGTTCCTGTGTGTACTGAGCCTCGACCCTGAACTTGATGTGGACACCAGTGAAACTCTCCAGTTCGGACAACGTGTCGGCCTCTTCATCCAGAAGGCGTTCCACGACTTCATTGGAGGCTAGGACCAAGAGTTCCTGCACCGCGTACTGGCGTATTTCACGCAGGATTTCGCGGAATATATCGAGACAGACGGTTTCAGGGGTTTTCAGTACCCCACGGCCGGTGCAAGCGGGACAAGGTTCGCAGAGGATGTGTTCAAGGCTTTCTCGGGTTCGCTTACGGGTCATTTCGACCAGGCCTAGGTTCGAAACCTGACTAATGGCGCTCTTGGCGTGATCTTTCTCCAGGCATTTCTGCAGCGCGAGCAGCACCTGTTGGCGATGTTCCCGATCGCACATATCGATGAAGTCGATGATGATGATGCCGCCGAGATTGCGGAGCCGCAGTTGACGGGCAATGGCCTGTGCGGCTTCGAGGTTGGTCTTGAAGATGGTTTCCTCGAGATTGCGGCCGCCAACAAAGGCGCCGGTATTTACATCGATCGTGGTCATCGCCTCCGTCTGGTCGAAGATCAGGTAACCGCCCGATTTCAGTGTCACCCGCCGTTCCAGGGCGCGGTGAATCTCGTCTTCGACCGCGTAGAGATCAAACAGGGGACGCTCCCCCGAATAATGCTCCAGACGCAATGACAGTTCGGGGACGAACTCCCGGGCGAACTTGGCGAGCCGTGTGAAGGTCTCGCGCGAGTCAACCCGGATTTTCTCGACTTTTTCACAGTGCATGTCGCGGAGGACCCGCATGCTCAGCGGCAAATCTTCATGCAGCAAAATGCGTGGCTTGCTGGTGCGCTGACGTTGGGCGATGGAATTCCACAGCTTGACCAGAAAGACCATGTCGGCGTGCAGGGCCGATTCATCGATGCCCTCCGCCGCCGTCCGGGCAATGAAGCCCCCGCTGCCGTGCTCTTTCTGAAAGCCCTCAACACAGGCGCGCAACCGTGCGCGTTCCGCTTCGGATTCAATGCGTTGCGATACCCCGCTGGTCCGGGTGTAGGGCATATAAACCAGATAGACGGAGGGGATGGCCAATTCGGTCGTCAGTCGGGCACCCTTCGTGCCAATGGGATCCTTGACCACCTGCACCACCAGTTCCTGCCCATCCCGCAAGATCAACTCGATCTGATCTGTGTCGGTTTTCTCCCGCTCGTGCGCGCAAAGATCCGACAGATGCAAGAAGGCCGCTTTGTCCAGACCGATGTCGACGAAAGCGGCCTGCATGCCGGGCAGGATGCGGGAAGTCTTGCCCTTGTAGATATTGCCCACCAGTCCGCGCCGTCGCGTGCGCTCGATCAGTACTTCCTGCAGCACCCCGTTTTCAACGATGGCGACCCGGGTTTCGGGTGGCGTGACATTGATCAGGATTTCATCGCTCATGCTGCGAAATTCTCTCGAAAGGATCGCAGGGGGTCGATATCGATCCGCTTGAGCAATTCCGCGGTCTCCCGCAACGGTAGCCCCATGACCCCCGAGTAGCTTCCTGACAGTCGCTCTATAAAGAGAGCTCCCAAGCCCTGTATGGCGTAGGCGCCGGCCTTGCCCTGAGGTTCGCCAGTAGCCCAGTAAGCCTCGATCTCGCCGCGAGTGAGCGTGCGGAAACGGACATGACTCATGCTGAGCGCGAACCAGTGCTGTCCGAATGCCCTCAGCGACACGGCGCTCATGACCCAGTGCTCGCGGCCGGAGAGACGGCTGAGCATATCGAGGGCGTGGGCCGCGTCTCGGGGTTTGCCGAAGATTTCGCCATCCAGTACCACCTCGGTATCGGCGCCCAGTACCGGCAAACCATCCGGATTCAGTGACCAGGCCGCCAGCGATTTTTCAGCGGCGATGCGCTGTACATAGTCCTCAGCCAATTCTGCAGGCTGCGGCTGTTCGGCTAGGTCGGCGGGTTTGACTTCATAGCGGACACCGAGCTGATCCAGCAATTCGCGGCGCCGGGGCGAGGCGGAGGCCAGCACCAATTGAGCGGAGACAGGGGGGGGAGTTGGGTGGTTCATGGGCCCAGGCTTATCGGTGATAGGGGTGGTTGTTGAGCAGGCTCCAGGCACGATAGATCTGCTCGGCGACGATGATGCGCACAATCGGATGAGGCAGCGTCAGTGATGAGAGGCTCCAGAGTTGGTTCGCTCGGGCTCGGCAGGCGTCTGATAGCCCTTCGGGACCGCCGACCAACAGGGCGATCCGGCGCCCTTCCTGCATCCAGTCCTTGACCTGATTGGAAAGCTGAACGGTGTCCCAGAGCTTGCCGCCCACTTCCAGGGCAATGACGTAATCATCGCGGGATAGGGAGGCCATTACGCGCTCTCCCTCTTCTTCGCGAATGCGCGCAAGGTCAGCATTCTTGCCGCGTTTGCCGGGAGCGATTTCCCGCAGCACCAGCTCACATTCCCGAGGCAAGCGTTTGACATAGTCCTGAAAGCCTTCGGTGACCCATGTCGGCATGCGGTTGCCTACGGCGACCAGGTGAATCTGCATGGTGCTATCGATGATGGGTCGCTGATGTCTGCCGGGTCCAGATCAGGCAACCGACAGCATCCGATCCAGCGACAACTTGGCGGGTCGAGCGTCCTCGTCGGGGACAACGATACGGTTGATGACCTGGCCATCGACCAGATTTTCCAGTATCCAGGCCAGATGCTGGGGGTCGGTGCGGAACATGGTCGAGCACATGCAGACCGTGGGCGACATGAAATGCACCTCGACCCCTCGTGGCCGCATTTCGTTGGCCAGCCGATTGACCATATTGAGTTCGGTCCCCACGAGCCAGCGAGTGCCGCTTTCGGCTTCGCGGATGGTTTTCAGAATGTATTCGGTGGAGCCGATGTACTGCGCCTTTTCGCAGACCTCGAACGAACATTCCGGATGGGCGATGACGCGGGTATCGGGGTGTTTTTCCAGAAAGCGATCTATCTGCTCGGGTCGGAACATCTGATGGACTGAGCAGAAGCCTTTCCAGAGAATGATCCTGGCCTTCCGAATCTGTTCCTCGGTCAGTCCGCCCATGGGCTGGGTGAAGTCCCAGGTCACCATTTCCTCCAGCGGGATGCCCATGCGGTAGCCGGTGTTGCGTCCCAGATGCTGATCGGGAAAGAACAGGACTTTTTCCCGCTGGGCGAAGCTCCATTCCAGAATTTTCTGGGCATTGCTGGAGGTGCAGACGATGCCGCCATGGCGACCACAAAAAGCTTTGAGGTCTGCCGCGGAATTGATGTACGTGACCGGGGTGATGGTCGCTTCGGGATCGAGTATCTGCGAGAGCTCGCGCCAGCTTCGCTCCACGGCCGGAAGATTGGCCATGTCGGCCATGGAGCACCCAGCGGCGAGGTCAGGCAGGATGGCGATTTGGTCCGGGCGGGACAGAATATCGGCCACTTCGGCCATGAAGTGCACACCGCAGAACACAATGTATTCGGCGCCGGACTTTGCCGCCTCGCGGGAGAGTTTCAGTGAGTCGCCGGTGAGGTCGGCGTGCCGGAAGACCTCATCCCGCTGGTAATGATGGCCGAGGATGACGCAACGATCGCCCAGTTTGCGTTTGGCGGCGTCAATGCGGGTTTCACATTCGGCGTCATCCAGCAGGGCGAAATCTTCAAGCGCGAGCGCGGGAGCCAACATCACGGACCTCTCTCGTTAGACTTTGTCAGGCACGGATTGTAGAGTAACAAATTCGGAATTAGAGACTCAGGGCTGGCCTGCATCAAGATCATCGACCTTGAGAAATATCCGGCTGTCCTGCTGGCTGTTGCTGTAGCCCACGCCAAAGCCTTGGTTTGTCCGGGTTTTCGTCAGACCACCGACCTCTACCCAGACACCCATGGGCGCCCTGAGTTGTGTCGATGCCACCTGCGTCTTGATGATGCCGCCGCGGTTGAGATGGTCGGACCAGGGTTCGATGGCAATCAGGGCTTCCTTTGGCCCCGTCAATCGTGGAATCACGGAAAAGCCCGTAGTGACCGGCAGATAGTTGACGCCTCCATACCCATAGCCATAGGTGGCGTAGGGAACGACCTGGCCGACCTGGATTGTCGCGGCCTGCCCATCCAGGGTCTGCACATGCTGGGTGGCCTGGTTCGTGCCCTGTTGTTGGGTAGCCGCGATGCCACCTCGAACATTGACGCCCCCACCCACTCGACCGCCGACGGCAATGCCGCCATTGAGTCCTTCGGTTGTCAGGTGCTTGCCTTGTATGACGGAGATTTGCAGCCGGTGGGCCCGCTGGTCGACCTTTTCCAGCAGGCTGCGGACTTCGTCGATCGTTCCCCGTTCCGCCTTGATGATCAGCTGGGTACGGTGCGGCACGACGCTGTCATGCGGGCCAAGAAAAGGCTGGATCAGCGGAATCATCTCGTCGGCGGGTCGATGGCGGAGCTCGATCACCGCCATCTCCTGCGCCAGTGCTGGCAGGTGAACCAGCAGAAGCAAGATCACTCCGAGACGGCGAATATTCATGCTCCCGAGTTATAACCCTTCAGGTTGGCGGCAATCTCTCACTACCCGCGAAGTCGATCCGACTGCGCCTGCACATAGAGATCGACATATTGGCGCGCGCTGATTTCCCAGGAAAAATCCTTTTCCATGCCCGCTTTCTGGATCTTTCGCCAGGTTGCGGGTTTGGCATAGAGGGATAGGGCGCGCTCGACCGCTTCAAAAAAGGCGTTGGGCATGGCCTCGTCAAACACGATGCCCGTCGCCGATCCGGCCTTGATTGTCTCCGGAGTGGCATCCACCACGGTATCCGCCAGCCCACCCGCGCGTCGCACCAGCGGAATAGCCCCATACCGCTGGCTATACAGTTGGTTAAGCCCGCAGGGTTCGAAGCGCGACGGCATCATAAACAGGTCAGTTCCGGCTTCCACCAGTCGCGCTCCGGCTTCGTCGTAACCCAGGCGGATGGCGAATCGATCAGGAAACAGTTTTCCCCAGTGCTGCAGGGATTGCTCGAAGCGAGTATCGCCACTGCCGATCATGGCAATCTGCAAAGGCAAGGACATGAGTCGGGGCATGATATCGAGCAATAGATCCGTGCCTTTCTGCTCGACCAGTCGGCCCACCCAGGCCAGCAGGGGAAGATCAGGATTGGCCGGCAGACCGAAGTTTTTCTGCAGCTCGGCTTTCAGGTCCTTGCGCTTCTTGAGCGACTTGATTTCGAAATGGATGGGCAGGTAAGGGTCCTGGGCCGGATTCCAGGCTTCCATGTCGATGCCGTTGAGGATGCCGCTCAGACGATCCCGGCGATGACTCAGTAGTCCTTCAAGGCCGCAGCCGAATTCCTGTCCCTGGATTTCTTTCGCATAGGTCGGGCTGACCGTGCTGATGCGGTCAGAAAAGACCAAGCCACCCTTGATGAAACTGAGCTGATCGAAGAATTCCAGTGCAGTGGGCGACCAGAAGCGACTGGGGAGCCTCAGGCGGACAAAAGTCTCATGTGGAAACACACCCTGATAGGCGAGGTTGTGAATGGTGAACACCGTGGCGGGGCGTTGAGGTTCGTCATTGAGCAGGGCTGGGATCAGGCCGGTCTGCCAGTCATTGCAATGCACCACGTCGGGTTTCCACTCCAGCCCCAGACGATCCATCGCCAGGTCGACGGCGACATGGCACAGTAGGGAAAAACGCTCGGCATTGTCTGGCCAGGGTTTGCCGTCAGGCCCCAAATAGGGATTGCCTGTCCGGCCAAAGTAGGCATCGTCAATGAGGCCATAGACCGGCACTTCGGAACCCGGCAGCTTGCCGGTCAGCAGGCTGGGGCTCTTGCCAGGGCCGGGCAGCCGGAGAGACGTGAAGTCTCCGGCGGCAATGGCGGAAGCGTAACCCGGGATGAGGATGCGAACATCATGGCCCAAGGCCTTGAGCGCTATCGGCAAGCTGCCGGATACATCGGCCAGGCCGCCGGTCTTGATCAGCGGAAAGGCTTCGCTGGTGACAAATAGAATCTTCATTCAGTCAGTGGCCGGCGGGTTACTGTTTGGCGAGCACGATGCCACCCAGCGGCGGGATCGTCAGATTGATCGAGCAGGGTCGACCCATCCAGTCCTTGGGTTCTGTCTTGATCGCTAGATTGCCTACGTTACCGCCCCCGTAGTACATCGAGTCGGAATTGAAGATTTCCCGGTAAGTGCCAGGTTCCGGTACGCCGATGCGGTAGTTGTGGCGTGGTACCGGGGTGAAGTTGAAGATCACAACCACAAAATCATCGCCCGAACGGCGCAGGTAACTCAGCACGGATTGCGAGGCATCGTGGCAGTCGATCCATTCGAAGCCCTCGTGGCTGAAGTCACCCCGATGCAGGGCCGGGGTCGCGGCGTAGAGTCGGTTCAGGTCGCCCAGGGCCTTGGAAACTCCCTGATGCAGCGGGTAGTCGAGCACATACCAGTCGAGCTCCTTGTTCGCATTCCATTCCGTCCCCTGGCCAAATTCACAGCCCATGAACAATAGCTTCTTGCCCGGGTAGGTCAGCATGTAGGTGTAGAGCAGCCGCAAGTTGGCGAATCGTTGCCAGTCATCTCCGGGCATGCGTTCCAATAGTGATCCTTTGCCGTGTACGACCTCATCGTGCGAGAAGGGCAGGATGAAGTTCTCGGTAAAGGCATAGAGCAGGCCGAAGGTCAGCTGATCATGGTGGTAGTGACGATGGATGGGATCCTTGTTGAAGTATTCCAGCGTGTCATGCATCCAGCCCATGTTCCACTTCATCGAGAAGCCAAGCCCCCCGGTCCAGGTAGGACGTGTGACCTGGGGCCAGGCGGTGGACTCTTCGGCCATGATCAGCGTGCCGGGGCATTGCTGATGGGTGACGGTGTTCAGTTCGCGCAGGAAGGCGATAGCTTCAAGGTTTTCGTTGCCACCGTACTTGTTGGGGATCCAGTCGCCCGCCTCGCGGGAGTAATCGAGGTAGAGCATGGAGGCCACGGCATCGACCCGCAAACCGTCCAGGTGGAATTCCTCCAGCCAGTAAAGGGCGCTGCCAATCAGGAAGTTACGAACTTCATTGCGGCCATAGTTGTAGATCAGCGTACCCCAGTCGCGATGCTCGCCGAGTCGGGGATCCTCGTGCTCGTAAAGGGGGGTGCCATCAAACCAGGCGAGACCATGAGCATCCTTGGGGAAATGGGCGGGCACCCAATCCAGAATGATGCCAATCCCGTGCTGATGGCAGTAGTCGACAAACCAGCGAAAATCATCCGGCGTGCCGAAACGGCTGGTGGGCGCAAAATAGCCCGTGGTCTGATAACCCCACGAGCCATCAAAGGGATGCTCGGTGATAGGAAGCAGTTCGATGTGTGTGAACCCCAGTGGCTTGACATATTCCACCAGCAGTTCGGCCAGCGCCCGGTAATTCAGAAATTGGCCCTGCTTGTTGAGGCGCCACGAGCCCAGGTGAACTTCGTAGACGGACATCGGCTCATGGAGCCATTCCCGACTGGATCGTTGGTTCAGCCAGTCCGTATCTCCCCACTCAAAACAATCACGGTCAACCACGATGGAGGCCGTGCCCGGGCGCAGTTCAAACCGCTGGCCATAGGGGTCGGTCTTCAGCAGGAGGGTGTTCTGTTGGCGGTTTCGAATCTCGAATTTGTAGAGGTGCCCGGCTTGAAGTCCCGGTATGAAGAGCTCCCATACGCCGCTGCCCCCGCGTGAACGCATGGCATGGGTTCGACCATCCCAGGCGTTGAAGTCGCCGACCACACTGACGCGTTCGGCATTTGGGGCCCAAGTGGAAAATAGCACCCCATCAATCCCGTCCACGTTATGCAAGTGTGCGCCGAGGACCCTGTAAATATGGTGGTGCTTACCCTCACCAAAGAGATACAGATCGTAGTCGGCCAACTGCGGCGCGAAAGTATAGGGATCAATATGGTGACCGGTTTGTCCGGATTTATCCTGCCATTGGATCGTATAGTGCTGCGGAATGTTGTTGCCATGTTCCACGCGGCACTCAAACAGATCGGTGCCAGGAATTCGCTGCATGTGCGGTCCATCGGGCCCGATAATGGCTGATTCGGCATGAGGCAATAAAGCGAGGAAGATTTCGGTGCCATCCGTGGGGTGCCGTCCGAGCACAGCGAAGGGGTCATGATGGCGGGCTTCCAGCAGGCGCTGGAGTTCCTGGTTCAGGCCTGCCCCGATCTTGTCGCCGGGTAGATGTTGCGTGTCGTTCGAGTTCACTTTGACGGGCCTCTGGTAGTAGAATGTCGACGCTGCGGACGCCCAAAATCGAGGCTGAATCTTAACAAATCTCCGCCGCCATTGCCCGCGATAGCCCACACCCGGAGAGAATGACATGCCAGAGTCCATGCACAAGACCCGATTCGTCAGCCGTCTCACCCGGCAGACCCTGGCGCTGGTTTTGGCGGGGGGGCGGGGGAGTCGTCTGCACTCCCTGACCGAATGGCGTGCCAAACCGGCGGTGCCGTTTGGCGGCAAATTCCGCATCATCGATTTTCCCCTCTCCAACTGTCTCAATTCCGGAATTCGTCAGATCGGTGTCCTGACCCAGTACAAGGCGGATTCGCTGATTCGCCATATCCAGCAGGGCTGGGGGTTTCTTCGTGGTGAGTTGGGTGAATTCGTCGATGTGATGCCTGCCCAGCAGCGCATGCAGGAGAGCTGGTATGCCGGGACCGCCGATGCGGTCTATCAGAATCTCGATATCCTCAGGCAGCGCGACCCGGAATACATCGTGATTCTGGCCGGTGACCACGTCTACAAAATGGACTATGGGCTGATGCTGGCTTACCACGTGGAGCGGGAAGCCGACCTGACCATAGGGTGTATCGAAGTTCCCCTGGACGAGGCGAAGGGCTTTGGTGTCATGCATGTGGACGACGCCAAGCGGGTGATCGATTTTGTCGAGAAGCCGTCCGAGCCGCCGCCCATGCCCAATCGTCCGGACCATGCCTTGGCGTCCATGGGTATCTATATCTTCAGTACAGCCTTCCTCTTCGAGCAGTTGATCAAGGATGCCGATAATTCGGAATCAAGTCATGACTTCGGTCATGACATCATCCCGAACGTCATCAACAACAGCCGGGTATTCGCCTATCCTTTCCGCGACGCCCAGAGCGGTGTCCAGGCCTACTGGCGTGATGTCGGCACGGTGGACGCCTACTGGGCGGCCAATATGGAGTTGATTGGTGTCGATCCCGAGTTGAACCTCTATGACCGGGAATGGCCGGTCTGGACCTATCAGGCCCAAACGCCGCCGGCCAAATTCATTTTTGATGACGATGACCGCCGCGGCATGGCAGTGGATTCCATGGTGTCGGGCGGTTGCATCATTTCGGGATCCGAAGTCTGCAGTTCATTGCTGTTCAGCAATGTGCGCGTGAACTCCTACTCAAGCGTCAAGGACTCGGTGATACTGCCCGAAGTCAATATTGGGCGTCATTGCCGGATTACCAAGGCGGTGATTGATCGCGGATGCCACATTCCGCCCAATACGGTCATCGGTGAAAATATCGAGGAGGATCGCAAGCGATTCCATGTCAGTCCCGGAGGGGTCGTTCTGGTGACTCCCGACGATTTGGGTCAACGCCTTCACTTCGCACGCTAAACCTACGGCCAGGGAGTGGGACTCTGCTGGCCAGGGCTGCTTTTCTCGCGGCCGGCAGCGGGTGATGCCGACGCTGCCAGCGGCTTGTTTCCGGATAGGACGTTCGCTTGAACGGTTGGCCTTGCCGCCAGCGGATTTGACTTTTTCGATTGCCCGCCCGGCTTGGGCAATCTTCACACCATTCGCGGAGAGACCGGCGTGATGCAGGCGCATAGCATTCTTGATCGTCGTCGCGCGGGTATTCTGCTGCACATTACTTCGTTGCCCGGGGGTTATGGCAATGGCGATCTCGGGCAGGATGCCTATCGATTTGTCGACTTTCTGGTGAACTGTGGGGTCAGCGTCTGGCAGACTCTGCCGGTCAATCCAACGCATGCTGACGGCTCGCCCTATCAGTGCCTCTCGGCGCATGCTGGAAACCCGCTGATGATCAACCTCGACTGGCTCGTTGAGAGGGGCTGGCTGGACCCGCAGGCGAGGAACCGTCGCGAAGGTTCGCCAATTGAATACCGGAGCCGGTGTCTCGGTTTCGCATTTGATCGCTTCACCCAATCCGATGCCGTCAATTCCCCCGAATACCAGAACTTCATTCGACGCCATCAAGGCTGGCTGGATGACTTTTCTCTATTCATGGCTATACGGGGAGACCTTGCCGGCATGGGTTGGCAGGATTGGCCCATCGAGTTGCGTGATCGCCGAGCCCCGGCCCTGAAGGCGGCCAAAAAGAGGTTGGCTCGTCGCATCGGTCAGGTCAACTTTGAGCAGTTTGTGTTCTTCCAGCAATGGCAAGAACTACGGACTTATGCCAACAGCCGAGGTGTTCTGCTGTTTGGCGATATACCGATTTTCGTGGCCGGAGACAGCACGGATGTCTGGGCGCGGCAGCAGGATTTTGACCTGACCGCCGAGGGCCAGCCCCGGGTGGTAGCCGGTGTCCCGCCGGATTATTTTTCCGCCACCGGGCAGCGATGGGGTAATCCGCATTACCGTTGGGATCGGATGCAGGCCAACGGCTTTGAGTGGTGGCTGGATCGATTCAAGGGGCAACTTTCACTCTATGACTGGGTCCGCATTGATCACTTCAGGGGGTTTGAAGCCTTCTGGGAGATTCCGGCCGAATCCGAAACGGCGATGGAGGGCCATTGGGTCAAGGCGCCGGGTGAGGTGCTGCTTTCCACCCTGTTCAATTCTGTCGAATCCGGCCAATTGCCGTTGATTGCCGAAAATCTGGGAATCATCACTCCGGAAGTCGAAGCCTTGCGGGAACATTTCGGCATACCTGGCATGCTGATCTTGCAGTTTGCCTTCGATGGTGGCCCCGGCAACCCTTATCTGCCCCACAATCACACCCCGAATAACGTGGTGTATACCGGCACTCATGACAATGACACGACGCTGTCTTGGGCTGATGATCTGTCTGTCGAGCAACGCGCGCATGTCTACCGTTATCTTGGAAATCCCTCAGCGGCCATGCCCGATGTGCTTGTCCAAAGCGCCCTTGCCTCCGTCGCAAAGCTCGCCATTCTGCCGATGCAGGATGTGTTGTCTTTGGGGAAGGGTCACCGCATGAATACGCCGGGAACCACTCAAGATAACTGGTGCTGGCGGTTCGCGTGGGAGCAGCTCTCGGAGCGGACGGGCCCGGACCTGGCTAACGCTATCCGCCTGTACGGTCGGTATCCCTATTGAGAATAGCTCGCCCATCAGAAGCCCATTCGGGTTGAAAAAGAGGGAGGAGATACTGCGGGAGTTCGAAAGCTCCGGATTCAGGACAGCAAAAAACCTTGTTGCTTTCGGTTTTCACCGCACGCGACCCAGGGGGGGTAGGACGCATCGCAACAAGGTTTAGTAGTGTGGCTTTGAGCCGATTTTTCTTATAGTTATTATCCTATCGAGACAGGTCCCAGATCACTAAGACCTTGGGATTCCCCGCTCTTACTTGGCTGCTTTTGCTTTCTGCATCTGCTTTTCAACTTCCGCTTTCGATTGCTCGTAAGCGCCGTTCTCCCAACCACTGTTTTCGTTTTCTCTGGCCTTCAACAGGAAAACCCCAATGATGACGGCAACGATCAACGCACCGATGTAGAGCCAAAAATTATCTTTTTCTTGTTCCATGATTGTTTACCTCAACAGACTTTACTGATTATTTTCCGATGGGCAACGAGTAATCGTTGTCCAACCGCCTTATAAGAGTAACCGAGGTTACCGATCGTGACCGGAAGAGAGCCTAGGCGCCCTGTCCTGAATCGCGGGGACCATTCTATGTGGGTTAACAATCATGTTCAAGTATCTTCCTTGACTTTTTTCACCTATCGACAGGTTTCGTTTTGGGGGGAGTAAACGGGCATTGTGAGCCAGCCTCTGGTCCCTTTGCGCCAATCATTCTCGCGACTGGGTCAGGGTCGGCGCTTTTAATCTGGTTGTTGGATTCTTGGCAGACTAAAGTCCAGATCTTCATGATTTGGCCATTGCCCTGGAGTCTTATGAATCGATTGAAATCAGCCCTCCCGCGCCCGCCGCCGAGATTGGGTCCATCAGTCATGAGCCCAGGCCACTCATGGTGGCCAAGGCGACCAGAGGGTTGCCCGAAGACGGGACAACGCGTGATCGTCCTTTTCGAAGGACGGGACACGGCGGGCAAGATTGCTTTCTTTGACTGCACCTGTTTTGGCCGCGCGGGTGTCGAACGGGTCATGGGTTCCTGCAAACCGCTCGAGTATCTGGAGTTCTTGCGGCAATCGCCCGCCATGGAGCGAATGCTGGATCGTTGGGACGATTACACGGAGGCGAAAAAGGCGATGTTCTTTCACACCGACACCGCCGATGCGCCCTAGACGGTTATCAAGTCGGATGACAAAAGCGGGCGCGTATCAACTGCATTCGCTGCCCTATCCGGACAAGAATCCCAAGGTGGCCAGTCAGCCGGATGACCAGCTGGTCGGGCCGGCGTCGCGTGTGATTGATGCGGGTGAGCGGATTATTGATCAGCTCTGATGTGGCAGGCTGTCTGATGTCATCGGATCAGGCGATGATCCAGGCCATGGCCAGCAGTATCACGCCGGTGACGGCGGAAAGCGAAGCAAGCACGGGCAGGACGCCCGCCGCCAGCAGCACCGACCCGCAAATCAGAAGGAAACCTCCCGTCAAGGCCGTTAACAGCCGGCGCTGATTGATGCGGAGATCCTGTCGCAGGGCATTCAGTTCATGCGACCGGAAATTCACCGACAGCTTGCCGTTAGCGGTATCGCTCAGGGCGCGGTGCGCCAACATAGGCATGTCCGGCCAGTGTTGCGCCCAAAGAGGCAGCTCCTCGCGCAATTTGTTCAGGCTGGCCATGGGGCCGAGTTCATCCTTGAACCAGCGTTCGAGGAAGGGTTTGGCCGTCTGCCAGAGGTCGAGATCCGGATAAAGATCACGGCCCAGCCCCTCGATATTGAGCAGCGTCTTTTGCAGCAGCACCAGCTGTGGCTGGACTTCCATGTCGAATCGGCGGGCCACCTGAAATAGTCGCAGCAGAAGGTGGCCGTAGGAAATGTCCTTGAGCGGCTTGTTGAAGATGGGTTCACAAACGGCGCGAATGGCTGCTTCGAACTCCACGACCCGGGTGTCCTTGGGTACCCAGCCCGACTCGATGTGCATCTCCGCGACCCGCCGGTAATCCCGGTTGAAGAACGCCCGGAAATTCTCCGCGATGTAATGCTTGTCCTCGTGCGAAATGCTGCCGACGATACCGAAATCGACGGCGATATAGCGTGCATCCCGGGTGGCAAAAATGTTGCCGGGATGCATGTCGGCGTGAAACAGGCTGTCGCGCAGGACCTGGGTAAAGAAAATCTCGACGCCGCGTTCGGCGAGGGTTTTCAGGTTGACGCCTTCGCGCTTCAGCTGCGCGACATCGCCAATCGGAATGCCGGAGATGCGCTCCATCACCATCACGTCCCGCCGCGTGTAATCGAAATACACCTTCGGGATGTAAAGCATGTCCGAATCCTCGAATCGACGGCGGATTTCCGCGGCATTGGCCGCTTCGCGCACCAGGTCCAGTTCATCGAGGATGGTTTTTTCAAACTCGGCGACGACCTCGATCGGCCGCAGACGTTTGGCACCTTTCCAGAAGCGATCCGCCAAACGGGCCAACTCAAACAGTAGCCCCAGGTCGGTGCGAATCCGCTCTTCGATACCGGGACGCAGCACCTTGACCACCACGGCCTCGCCGCTATGCAGCTGGGCGGTGTGTACCTGAGCTACGGAGGCCGAAGCCAGCGGCGTCTCGTCGAATTCGGCAAACAATTCCGACACCGGCTTGCCCAGGGCGATTTCAACAACCTGACGAGCCTCCCTGCCGGGAAATGGGGGGACGCGATCCTGTAGCTTGACCAGTTCTTCGGCGATATCGTCGGGTAACAGATCGCGCCGCGTCGATAGCGTTTGGCCAAACTTGACGAAGATGGGGCCCAGATCTTCCAGTGCCCCACGGATACGAACGCCACGAGCAATACCCCGGCTCTCCGGATGGCCACCTGCCACCCCGGCTTTCAGGAGCAGTCGGATCGGACCGGATAACTGATCAAAATCAACCAGTTCATCGAGGCCATGTCGCAGCAGGACGCTTCTAATATGACGCAGTCGTCTCAGGGTGGCAGGCCGAATCACGAGGAGGTGTCGCTAGAGGATGAAGGTAAGCGGGGCGCGTTGAGCGTTGAGGTTAGCCGACTGATGCGGGCCGTCAGCCGGTCCATGTCCGACCGCACCTGATCGATCTCGGACAGGAGGGCATCGGTTTGCGAGCGATCGGGCAGCCAGCGCGCCTCTTCGCGAAGGTATTCGGATACATCGGATTGGAGTGCGGCCATCGTCCCCCGGGCCCAGTGCTTCCCGGCATCCGTCACCGCGAGCAGGGAGCTGGCGAGGTTGGCGCCGAGTAATCGCGAAAAAAGCCGCTGCCAGTCAATCCGCAGCGATTGCCCGAGCGCCTGAAACTGCCGCGCCGACTCGGCATTGCCACAAATTTTCAGTCCGCTGGCCTTCAGATTTTCCTGTGATCCATTGGCCAGACCCGCCCGGGTAAAGGCGGCCAGATTGCCGGCAATAGTGACATCGGGGGTGCCGCTGATTTCCGTGAAAACCTGGATGTCTTCATCGGTAGGGCAAAGGAACAGTGTTTTGCCGAATGGCTCCAGTCGCAGCGCGATGACCTGACCCGCAAGGTTCCTGAGTGCGGCCAGGCCGTCGACTGATTCAGCCAGGTGATGCCGGGTCAGCGTTCGCAGCGCACGGGTGGTGACGTTGGCCGCCAGCAGGGTTCGCTCCTCCAGACTCAAATCTTGTAGCCCCGATGCACAGCCACGACACCATGGGTCAGGTTGAAGTATTCACAGCGGTCAAAACCGGCTTCCTGCATCATCTGCTTCAAGGTGTTCTGATTCGGATGCATACGAATGCTTTCCGCCAGATAGCGGTAACTTTCCTCATCATTGGCCACCAGCTTGCCCATCAGCGGCAGCAGCTTGAAGGAGTAGAGGTCGTAGGTCTTCTTGAACACCGCACCCTGGACTTCGGAAAACTCCAGAACGATCAGTCGTCCACCCGGTTTCAGCACCCGATACATGGATTTCAGTGCTTCGTCCTTATGGGTGACATTGCGCAGACCGAAGGCGATGCACACGCAATCAAAAGAGTTGTCCGGGAAGGGAAGCTTTTCCGCATCGATCTGTGCAAATTCGACGCCGCTGGTAATGCCGTCATCCAGCAGCCGATCGCGGCCACGGGTGAGCATTTCGGCATTGATGTCCGACAGCACGACCTGGCCCTTCTCGCCGACACGGTTGCGAAACAGGGCGGTCATGTCGCCGGTACCACCGGCCAGATCCAGAACCTTTTCTCCGTAACGAACATGACTCAGCTGCAGCGCAATGCGCTTCCAGATGCGATGGATACCCAGCGACATCAAGTCGTTCATCAGGTCGTATTTGCCGGCCACAGAGTCGAAGACCGACTTGACCATCCGGGCCTTGTCGCTCTCGGGCACCTGCCGAAAGCCAAAATGAGTCGTTTGATCAGTCATGGTCGGTCTCGTTGATGGCGGTTTTCAGATTCATCGATAGCGTGTTGGTGTCGCTCAATCCGGCCGGGGCTGGCCAGCCTGTTTCAGCCGCTCCAGGTAGTCATCCCACAGCGATTGCCGCCGGGAGCCCAGCTCGTAAAGAAATTCCCAGGTGTAGATGCCGGTATTGTGGCCGTCGCTAAAGGTCGGGCAGATGCCGTAGTTGCCGACGGGGCGGACATCGCTGATGCCGACGTCCTGTTTGCCGATCTGCAAAATCTCCTGGCCAGGTCCGTGTCCGCGGACTTCCGCCGAGGGGGAATAGACGCGCATCAGCTCAAAAGGCAGTTCGAAACGGCGGCCGTCCTCAAAGGCAATCTCCAGCACGCGGGATTTCTGATGTAACGTGATTTCAGTCGGATTGACGACGGTCATGGGGCGCTGATTCAGAGAATGTAACGACTCAGATCTTCATCGCGGGCTACCTCGCCCAGTTGGCAATCCACATAGGCCGCATCCACGGTTACGGTCTCGCCCGCTTTTTCCGGGGCATCATACGAAATGGTTTCCAGCAGCCGTTCCAGAACGGTATGCAGGCGGCGGGCGCCGATATTTTCGGTGCGCTCGTTCACTTCCCAGCTGATCTCGGCAATGCGGGCAATACCGTCCGGGGCAAAGCACAGGTTGACCCCTTCGGTTTTCAACAAGGCCGTGTATTGCTCGGTGAGCGACGCATCCGGCTCGGTCAGGATGCGGATGAAGTCGGACGCCTCCAGCGCATTCAGCTCCACGCGGATCGGGAACCGCCCCTGCATTTCGGGAATCAGGTCGGACGGCTTGGAAAGATGGAAGGCACCGGAAGCGATAAACAGAATATGGTCGGTCTTGACCATGCCGTACTTGGTGCTGACGGTACAACCCTCAACCAATGGCAGCAGATCGCGTTGCACGCCTTCGCGCGACACATCCGGCCCGCCGTGATCGCCGCGCTTGCAGATCTTGTCGATTTCATCGATGAAGACGATGCCGTTCTGCTCGACCGCCTCGACCGCGCTGAGCTTGATGTCCTCATCGTTGATCATCTTGTCGGCCTCTTCTTCCTGGAGGGCCTTCAGGGCTTCCTTGACCTTGAGTTTGCGGGTCTTGGTGCGATTCGCGTGCAGGTTCTGGAACATGTTCTGCAGCTGATTACTCATCTCCTCCATACCCGGCGGCGCCATGATCTCCACGCCGACCTGGCCCGCGCTCATCTCGATGTCAATGTCCTTGTCATCCAGATCGCCTTTTCTCAGTTTTTCGCGGAATTTCTGACGGGTGGGCGATTCCTCCTCGCCGGATTCATCACCGCTCCAGCCGGAGACGCCGGGCAGCAGGGCATCGAGCACGCGCTCCTCGGCAGCCACCTCGGCGCGAGCTTTTACCTTTTCCATCTCTTCCTGACGTGCCATCTTGATGGCGGCATCGATCAGGTCACGAATGATGGATTCAACATCGCGGCCCACATAGCCCACTTCAGTGAACTTGGTCGCCTCGACCTTGATGAAGGGCGCATTCGCCAGACGCGCCAGTCGGCGGGCGATTTCGGTCTTGCCGACGCCGGTCGGGCCGATCATCAGGATGTTCTTCGGCGTGATTTCTTCCCGCAGCCCCGGCTCAATCTGTGACCGTCGCCAGCGATTGCGCAGCGCGATGGCGACCGCACGCTTGGCATCGGCCTGGCCGATGATGTGCTTGTCCAGTTCCTGGACGATGTCTCGTGGCGTCATCGACGTCATGATCTGTTTGGCTCCGCTGGCACTTCCAGCTCTTCAATGGTCAGGTTATGGTTGGTGTAGATGCAGATGTCGCCGGCGATATGCAGCGATCGCTCCACGATCTCCCGCGCGCCGAGTTCGGTGTTTTCCAGCAAGGCGCGCGCCGCGGATTGGGCGAAAGGCCCGCCCGACCCGATGGCAATCAGGCCGTTTTCTGGCTCAATGACATCGCCATTGCCGGAAATGATCAGCGATGCCTTGTCGTCCGCCACTGCCAGCAGCGCCTCAAGGCGTTGCAGCATGCGATTGGTGCGCCAGTCCTTGGCCAGTTCGACCGCTGCACGTGTCAGGTTGCCGCGCTGCTTTTCCAGTTCGCCCTCGAAGCGCTCGAACAACGTAAACGCATCCGCCGTGGCCCCGGCGAAACCCGCCAGTACCTTGCCGTGATAGAGGCGCCGCACCTTGCGGGCGTTGCCTTTCATCACGGTATTACCCAGGGTGACCTGGCCATCGCCGCCGATGACGACCTGATTGCCGCGACGCACCGAAACGATGGTCGTGCCGTGAAAGGTTTCCACTGAAGTGCCCGCTCTACCAAGAAGAATCAAAAGGGCTGCGATTGTACCGCATCGGCCTGGCGGCACGCCGTCCCATTAAAATGAAGGCCTTGCCTGAACGCTGCCTTTTTTATGAGGACCTCTAAAAAATATCCATTCAAGCTTCGACAAGCTCAGCAAGAACGGATAAAAAGTTGTTTGATATCGATATCCGCTCGCACTGAGCCCTGTCGAAGTGCGATTCTTTGAGGCCCCTTTATTGGAATTCACCATGGCTGATTTGCCCTTGCTTCGACTCAGGAAAAATGAAGATCGCCGCCTAAGGAGTGGGCATTTATGGGTCTTCAGCAACGAAGTGGACATTGCTGCGACGCCGCTGAAAGGCTTTTCACCCGGCGATCTGGTGGTCATCGAGAACGCAAAAGGCGAACCGCTGGGCACGGCCACCGTCAATCCCGAATCGCTCATCGCCGCCCGTATTTTGGGGAGGGATGTCCGCAAGCCAATCGATCGGGCCTTCTTCACCCGGCGGCTGGAGCGCGCCTTGGCTCTGCGTCAGTGGGCCTATGGCGAGCCCTATTATCGATTGATCTATGGTGAAAGCGACGGCCTGCCCGGGCTGGTGATCGACCGCTTTGGTGACGTCTTTGTCCTGCAAACCAACACGGCCGGCATGGAGCGGCTGCAGGACGTAGTCATCGAGGCGCTGGAAAAAATGTTTTCGCCGCGAGCGGTGGTCATCCGCAACACCTCCGGCCTGCGGGCATTGGAGGGGCTGGCCTGTTATTCGCGTCTCGCTGCCGGTCAGCTGGATGAACGGGTGGAAATCACGGAGAACGGCGCCCGTTTTCTGATCGATCCCCTGGAAGGGCAGAAAACCGGCTGGTTCTTCGATCATCGCGACAACCGGGCCGCACTGGCTCGCTGGTGTTCCGGCAAGCGGGTGCTGGACCTGTTTGCCTACACCGGCGCCTGGAGTCTGCCCGCCGCGCGGGCGGGTGCGGCCTCTGTCGAATGCGTCGATGCCTCCGCTCCGGCACTGGAACTGGCCGCCGAGAATGCCCGGCTTAATGGTGTGGCGGACCGGCTGGCTTTCAACTGCGCCGACGTCTTCGATTTTCTCAAGCAAGCAAGGGAAGCACGGCAGCATTACGACGTGATCGTGCTCGATCCACCGGCCTTCATCAAACGCAAGAAGGATGTCGCCAAGGGGCTGGAAGCCTACCGGCGGCTCAATCAGGCAGCCTTGCAGGTGCTGGCGCCGGGTGGCCTGCTGGTATCGGCCTCGTGTTCATTCCACTTGTCGCGCGACAGTCTCCACGATGTGTTGCGAGCCTCGGCGAGGCATCTCGACCGGCACATGGTGTTGCTGGCTCGCGGCGGTCAGGCCGCCGATCATCCGGTGCATCCCGCCATCCCCGAGACCGACTACCTCAAGGCTTTTTTCTGCCACGTGGGGCCCAGTCTCTGA
>DIVI01000010.1 GCA_002423305.1 Methylococcus sp. UBA6136
CTGGGCGGTCAGGGTGACAAGCCCGCTAGTCAGCAGCAAGGCGGGTAGGCGGCAGGCCGGTTTCAATGTGTTGACCTGCCCGCAGATGAGTACTCGCGAATCGCCTCCAGTTCGGCCTGCCTGCCGCAAATTTCCAGATGTTCGATGATGTCGTTGAGGGCAATGATGCTATGCACCGGTGTCTGAAACAGGGCCGCGACCTCCTCGACAGCCGACCGATCGTCCTGGCCTTTTTCCTGGCGGTCCAGTGCGATCAGGACACCACAGGGCCGCGCGCCAGCGGCACGGATGATCTCGACGGACTCCCGCACCGACGTCCCCGCCGTGATGACATCGTCCAGTATCAAGACACTGCCCTCCAGCGCCGAGCCAACGATGATGCCGCGTTCCCCGTGATCCTTGGCCTCCTTGCGGTTGAAGGCAAAGGGAATTTCCTGTCCGGTTTTGCGTGACAGGGCGATGGCGGTCGCACAGGCCAGAGGAATGCCCTTGTAGGCCGGACCATAGAGAACATCCGCCTGGATTTGTTTATCCAGCATCGCTTCCGCATAGAACTGACCCAACCGGTCCAGCCTCGCACCGGTATTGAAAAGGCCCGTGTTGAAAAAATAGGGGCTGCGGCGGCCTGATTTCAGTGTGAAATCACCAAAGCGCAACACGTTGCACTCGATGGCGTAGTGGATGAACGCTTGTTGGTAGGTCTGCACTTTGAGCGGCTCTGGAGTGGTTTGGGTGATCAGGGAACGGCCACTCGGCGCAGCAGTTCGTGAATGACGCGATCGGTATCGACACCGTCGGCCTCGGCTTCGTAGCTGAGAATCAGCCGGTGGCGCAGGACATCGGGCGCCATCGACTGAATGTCCTCCGGAATCACGAAGTCGCGGCCATTCAGCCAGGCACGGGCACGAGCGCAGCGATCCAGCGCGATGGTGGCGCGTGGGCTGGCGCCATACTGCAGCCATCGACCCAGGTCCGGGTCGTAAGCGCCCGGGTTGCGCGTGGCGAGCACCAGTTGCAGCAGATATTCCTCGAGCGGTTCTGCCAGATAAAGATCCAGTATTTCCTTGCGCGCGGCGAATAGGATGTTTTGCGGGATCGGGGTGAAGGTCTTTTCGGAGACAACCTTGCCGTTTCTGGCTTCCTCGCGCACGAGTCTCAGGATGGCGCGTTCATGGCTGGCATCCGGGTAGCCGATGCGGATGAACAGCATGAATCGGTCCAGCTGGGCTTCGGGCAGCGGGTAGGTGCCTTCCTGCTCGATCGGATTCTGCGTCGCCATGACCATAAACAGCTCAGGCAATTTGTAAGTCACGCGACCGACGGTGATCTGTCTTTCGGCCATCGCCTCCAGAAGGGCCGACTGCACCTTGGCTGGCGAGCGGTTGATCTCGTCCGCCAGCACCAGATTGTGGAACAAGGGACCACTTTGAAAGTGAAAGGAACCGTCCTGGGGGCGATAGATTTCAGTGCCGGTCAGATCGGCCGGCAGCAAATCCGGCGTGAACTGGATCCGGTGGAAGTCGCCTTCGATCCCACGGCTTAGCACATTGATGGCGCGGGTCTTGGCGAGACCCGGTGCGCCCTCGACCAGAATATGGCCATCGGCCAGCAGGGCAACGAGCATGCGCTCAACCAGGCGTTCCTGGCCCAGGACCTGACTGGAGACATGCTCGCGCAGGCGCGCCAGTTGTGTTTGAGCGTCGGTGGGGGCGGTGTCAGTAGCTGGGATTTCAGAAGTCATGTCAACGATTCGAAAGATGAGCGGAATATCACGGGCGCCGATTGGGTCGCCATGATGAAGCCTTGACCCTTAGGGTGGGGCCGGTGAAACGGATCAGGATTCAGCAACGGGTGATCGCCCGGTGCCCGATGTCCATCCGGTAGAAGACGCCGGGCCAGTGAATGCGTTTAACCTGTTCATAGGCTTTTGCCTGTGCTTCGGCTACCGTGGTCCCCAGCGCGCTGACACACAGGACTCGGCCACCCGAGGTAACGGCAGCGCCCTGGTTTATGGCGGTACCGGCATGGAAAACCTTCACGTCTGCCGCTTCCTGTTCGGGCAGACCTTCAATCACATCGCCCTTGGCATAATCTCCCGGGTAACCGCCGGCGGCCATCACAACCCCCAGCGCAGGTCGAGGATCCCATTCCGTGTCACATTCGTCGAGCTGGCCGTCCAGGGCCTTCAGGCACAGGGCAGGCAAGTCGCTTTTGAGCCGCATCATGATCGGCTGTGTCTCCGGATCGCCGAACCGGCAATTGAATTCCAGTACCTTGATCGAGCCGTCTGGCGCGACCATCAGGCCTGCGTAGAGGAAGCCGGTATAAGGAATGCCATCCGCCGTCATGCCGCGCAGGGTGGGCAGGATGACTTCATTCATGGCGCGTGCATGCACGGCGGGTGTGACTACCGGCGCCGGAGAGTAGGCGCCCATGCCGCCAGTATTGGGGCCGGTGTCGCCATCATCGCGAGCCTTGTGATCTTGGGAACTGGCCATGGCCAAGGCCT
>DIVI01000214.1 GCA_002423305.1 Methylococcus sp. UBA6136
CGAATCCATTTGGCACCCATGCTCGACGCTTCAACTATGGGCCGGTTCCGATGGTGAAGCGGTTGGCTGATCTCGACCGGCTGGGACTCAAGACGTGCTTTTTTTCTAACTCTTTCGGTGCCTATCGATGTGATGCTCTCGGCGCCATCGGGGGATTTCCGACCACCGATTTTGGCGAGGACATGCTGGCGGTGGCTCGTCTGTTAATCGATGGACGACATATTGCCTATGTGGCTGAAGCGTGCGTCCATCATTCGCATGATTATTCCATTCGGGATGAATTCTGGCGCTATTACTCAACGGGTCAGTTTCACAAGTTGCACCCCTGGTTGCTGGAGGCGTTTGGCGGGGCCACGGGGGAAGGCGCTCGCTTTGTCCTGTCCGAGGCGCGCTATCTGGTGGAAAAGGCACCCCATTTATTGCCGGCGATGGGTATCCGAACCTTGGCCAAATATTTAGGGTACCGACTGGGAAAAGATTGCGAATTTTTCAAAAGGCCGTGACGCGTGCCACTCCAGTCAGCAACTCCTCCGGGCCATCCATGTACATTCACAGCCAGCCGGCGCGTTTCAAGCGCACATGGAGCAGCGCGCAGCCAACCAGCGTGATGCCCAGAACGATGGGATAGCCATAAGGTGACTCCAGCTCCGGCATATATTTGAAGTTCATGCCATACATGCTGAACAACATGGTCGGAATGGCCAGAATCGCACCCCAACCGGCGAGTCGCTTGACTACTTCGTTTTGCCGGACGGTGAATTCGGTGTGGCGGAAAGTGAACAATGCCAGGTTGACCTGCATGGCGTCGGACAGCGCATCGCGCAGCATTTCCATATGTTTGACGATGCGGACCACGTGATCCTGAACATCGCGATAGTAGGGTCGCAGCTCTTTGGTGACGATTTCGCGGTGAAGTCGCAACAGGGCCGAACAAATGTCTACCACCGGCGAAGCGGCGTGATGGAGTCGGGCGACTTCGCGCTTGAGGTCATACAACCGCTCGATCAGCAGGTCATCCTGTACCTCGCCAAATATGTTCTCTTCGAGTTCGTCCAGCTGATCCTGTAATTGGGCCGCGACCGCGAGCAACTCGTCGATCAGGGCGTCCAGGATCAGGTAAAGAACATATCCCGTCCCTTTCCTGAAAGTGGTTCTTGCGTTCTCGTATCGGGATTTCACCCGATCGTAATTAATCAGGTTCTTCTTCTGTATGAGGATGACGAATTGCTTGCCGACAAAAATATGCAGCTCTTGATAGCAAATTTCGGCATCGACCAAATCCGCGGTATGGATGACCAGGAACAGGGCGTCATCGTATTCCTCCAGCTTGGCTCGCTGGTGGGGCGAGGTGGCGTCTTCGATGGCCAGTTCATGCAACCCGAACTCGTCCTGTATTTTGAGAAGTTCTGCTTCCGTCGGATCGGTGACGGTCAACCATACAAACGTATCCGCCTCTTTCAGGCACTCACTGACGTCCTCGACGGGAAAGTCAGGGAGGCGCTGCATCTTCTGGTAAGCGTTAAAACTGACAGGCATCGCTTGGTCCACATGGTGATTGTTGAGGGGGGATTTTAAGTGAATCCGTACGGATGCGGGTTGGTCATGAGCTCATGCATGCAATCGCGATGCTCGACGATTGTTCCGAGGTTTTGCTTTTCATGGCATGTCTCTTCCCAGCAGAAACCCCGCCGAAGCGGGGTCAGTGATGGTGCCATGACCGGCGGTTTCGCGCCGGACGCGGAATGTCCGCTAGCGATCAGAGTCCCAGTGCGGCGGTAAACCGCTGGGTCCATCCCCAGGCGGGAACCGTGGACACGGAACTGCAGATGGGCGAGGCAGATTCCTGATAGCACGGCGTGTCCCGGTCGACCGACCAGAAGTGGACGCCAGCCAGCTGGTGGGCCTTTGCCCATTCAATCACCGTGTCGGTGTCCTCGAGCGAGAACAGTTCGTCCCTGACATCATTCACGCCGATCATTGGGGTCAACTCAATCCGCTCGGAGGGGATGCCAAAGCGGGCCGTCAGATTCTTGGCGGCTTGAATGGCGGTTTGACCCATGTCACAGAGGCCAGTGCTATTCAGGGCGCAAACACCGGTGCTTGCCGGGCCGTAATCCATCACCATCAGGTTGACGGTGTAGTTACTCAGCGGGTTGTTCTTCAGCGCCTGAATGACGTTGTATCCGGTCGCGTTCAGATCACCGTAGGGAGCTGACAGTGACTGGCCATTCGTGGAGCCCAGCGTTGCGAGGGTGAAGCTGAAGCGAAGATTGGGATAATCCGCTTCGACGGCCTTGACCTGTTGAATCAGGCTGTTGATAGCGGCAACCGATTGTCCCGCTTCAATGTCAAAATCCACGCCCACCAGATTCTTCGAGGCATAGCGGTTGATGAAGGTCCGCATGCCTTCCGGGGTCGAGCAGGTGAAAGCGCCCGCCGCCCCGCCGGTGGAGATCACGTAATCGGTGTTGTGGTCGACAAAGCTCTGAACATTGGCGGCGACTAGGGCGTCCGGCTTGATGCCGGCCCAGCTTTCCTGGCCGCATTCACCCGTCGCAAAAGCCCAGGTCACGGCGGGGACCTTGCCGGGCAGTACACTCAGCAAGGGAGCCAAGGTGCCGCTGACTTTGGTGGACATCACATTGGTATTCCAGTTCATGGAAATAGTGACATCCTTGTAGGGGCTGAAGAGGAAGCCGCCATCGACGGAACCCGTCGGCAGGCCGCTATCGGCGATGTCAGCCGGGGGCGGCGTAATCGGGTCCGGGGTGGGCGTGACGGGGGTATCCGTGTTGGTATTGGTGGAAGTCGAGGCGCTAAGCAGAACGGTCACGGACCCATCGGCGCTGGCGGCCTTCAGCAGATTGGCCGTCGAGCCTCCGTTGAATCCGCTGCTGGTCGTCTCGCCCGAAGCCAGAGCCGCCGACCAGGCAGCGGGGCGCAGTGTGACTGTGCCGTCCTCCGCA
>DIVI01000182.1 GCA_002423305.1 Methylococcus sp. UBA6136
CGTGACCGATCCTGAACCCTATCAAAGGTTTTTTGCAGCACTTTCGAAATCAATGTTCCTCACGGCTCATGACGTGGATTGATCCATTCCCTGTTATTTCTTGGAGATGTCGCATGTTAAAAAAAATGGCTCTGGTCTTGTTCCTTATTTTCCCGGTTGGCGTCTCTGCCGGGGTGGATGGTGTCTGGCAGTGCAATGTCAAAGTCGTGACCACCGCCAAGGCCAATGGTCGTGTCACCAGGGGGACGGATTTCAGTTCAGGGACACAGACATTATTTCCTGATGGCACGTATACGTCAGTTTCACCAGTTTCACCGATTGTGGCCCATGGAACTTACACGGTGAAAAAGAGGACGATTCAGTTTTACCCAAATTACGAGGATCTGATTACGATCGCCGAACAAGCCTGTTCTCAAGGAGGTGCCAGTTGTTTTGTCTCAGCCGTCATTGCCAAATCGACTGCCACCAGCAACAAGGCCTTTACCGCTATGAAGGGCAAAGGAACATTGAAAATGTCAATTTTGGTGAATGGTTCGGTGTTGGTGAGGACGGTCGGCGCTTCCACATTAAACTGTGCACGTCAGTAACTGCTTGCATTTAGCTTCAAGACAGCCGCGAGATTTGCCAGGGCTGGGATTGAGTCATACGGAAAATCATGAATCTGCTCGGACAGGTCACGATTGGTTGAGAACAAGATCCCAGGTGGCGGGGTGGGGTAATGTTGGCTAACCGATACATTTTCATGGTTGAACAACTGGCCGGTTGGCCAAATCGAATCATTTCTGGTGGTCAAGTCGGTGTAGATCGCGCTGCTCTGGACTGGGCGATGGAGCATGATGTTCCGCATGGTGGTTGGTGCCCACAGGGGCGAAGGGCCATTGATGGTGAGCTTCCAGCACGATACCAACTGCAAGAGGCTGACTCTCCCTCGTATGCCAAACGCACACGACTGAACGTCCGTGACAGTGATGCCACGCTGATTATCAACCAGGGCACGTTGGACGGGGGGACGCGGTTGACCCTGAAGTGTGCCGAACAACTCGGAAAGCCGCATCTATGCGTTCAGGTGGACGATGATCATCATTCACTCGAACTCATAGCCGATGGCATTCGACAGTGGTTGCGGCAAGGTCAGTTTCAAACACTGAATGTAGCCGGTCCGCGCGAGACCAAGCGGCAAGGGATTTATGCCATCACTCGCCAGTTACTGGATCGGGTGCTCATCGGTTTCGGAAATATGGGATAGGCGAACAGGGAAATGAAGATTAAACACGCTTGCATAACGACAGTAATGATGTCGTAATATGCTGCATGAAAAAGCCGACTGATACTCCATACCCTCTGTCCGATCTTTGTTCACTGGCCGATGTCCCTCCACGCACGGTCCGTTACTACATCCAGATCGGTCTGGTTGATAAACCCAGCGGGTCTACCCGTGCCGCCACATATGGTCCGAAGCATCTGGAACAGTTGCTACTGATCAAGAAATGGACGGCAGCCGGGGTTTCGCTTGAGCGCATTCGGGAACTCCTCCAGGGTGCTGAAGCCCCCGTGCCACCCCGGCCTTTTGTGGCAGGTGCGGTCGAAGTGCGCAGTCACCTGACCATAGCGGATGGAGTAGAGGTGGTGATTGAACCGGGTAGGGCAGGGTTATCCCCAGAGCAGGTTCGCCAATTTACTCGAGCCGTCATGGCGGCCTTTGACGTGATCAAGACGTCGCCGAATAAGGCTGGCGATACAACCAATCAAAACGAACAAGAACAATACTGAGATGCTACAAGATGAAAACGCATGCACAACTGCAGGGTCGAAGTGGAGAACCCGTCATGTTCAAGGGTGTCAGCCTAACCGGTGTGCTGCAGGGTTCTCTGTTTCAAGCCCAAGTAGAGCAACGATTTGAAAATCCTACCGACCAGCATCTCGAGGTGGTCTATACCTTTCCACTGCCTTATGGAGCCGTGCTCCTGGATGTCTCGGTATGGCTGGGTGACAAGCACCTGACGGGTAGCGTCATCGTCAAGCGTGAGGCGGAAGAACAGTATGAAGAAGCGCTCAGTGAGGGCAATGCAGCCATCATGTTAGAGCGTTGTTCAGATGGTACGCATACGCTCAATCTTGGAAACCTCGCACCTAAAGAAACCTGCGTGGTGACTTTACGCTACGCCCAGACGCTGGCGTTTGAACAGCGAGGCCTGCGCTTGCTAATCCCGACTGTTCTGGCCCCTCGTTATGGCAACCCAATCACCGACGGCGGGCTCAAGCCCCACCAGGTCACTCAAAATAATCTTGTCGTTGAGTACCCGTTCAGTCTCAGTATCGACCTGCTGGATGATCTAGCCATGGCCCGCGTTTCCTCGCCCAGCCATCCTATTGGGGTGAGTCATGAAATGGAGAACGGGCATACCCGCGTTAGGGTCACCCTGGCGTCGCAGGTCATGCTTGACCGGGACTTCATTCTCAACGTCGACCAACTGCTTGTGAATTCGTTGTCTGTCATGTCCCGTGATGCCGTTCATCCCGAGCAGGCAGCAGCGATCATGAGTTTTTGCCCGCGTATCCACCATGACGAAAACCCCGTCATTGCGGTCAAGCTTCTGGTTGACTGTTCAGGTTCCATGGAGGGTGACAGTATCGCTGCGGCCCGTCGTGCTTTACAGGCGATTGTCGGTCAATTGAGCGAGGGCGACCGTTTCTCTCTGTCCCGATTCGGCACTACGGTTGAGCATCGCACTCGGGGCTTGTGGAGTTTAAAGCCGGCGACTCAGCGCTCGGCTCAGCGTTGGATCAATGATCTGAATGCTGATATGGGCGGGACTGAGATGGAGAAGGCCCTGGCCTCCACCTTTGCTATCGGACATGATGAACCCAGTGATGTGCTTCTCATTACTGATGGAGAGATTTATGCCATCGATGCCTTGCTGAATAGCGCTGCTCGATCGGGTCATCGGATTTTCGTCGTGGGTATTGGCAGTAGCCCGACCGAGGCCAATCTGCGGCAGATGGTCGAGGTCACCGGCGGCGCCTGTGACTTTGTCGCCCCGGGCGAGCAGGTTGAACCCGCCATCCTGCGGATGTTCGCCCGCCTGCGGTCGCCGCGCCTGGATGCCCTCGCGATCCACTGGCCCGAAGGCGAGCAGCCGCTGTGGCACTCGCCGCTACCCAAGTCGGTGTTCGATGGCGATACCGTTCAACTCCACGCTACTTTCCATAATCCACCGCAAGGTGACGTGATCCTGACAGGTCAGCGATCCCAGCGCGCTGAACCGGAATACATCAGCCAGGCCGTGCTCTCCACCGTCGTATCCAATGCCGACACCGTCGCCCGGCTGGTGGCTAGTGCTCGCCTCAAAACCCTGAGTGATAGCGAGGCCACCGACCTGGCTGTGGACTATCAATTGATCACGTCTCACACCAACTTCCTGCTGGTCCATGAGTGGTCTGCTGAGGAAAAAACTCAGGACATGCCGGAACTGCATCAGGTCAGGCAGATGCATCCGGCAGGCTGGGGTGGGGCAGGGAGCGTACTTTCAACGGGTCAACCCACCCTGAAATGTGTCCAGGCGTGTTATGACGACATTGACTACGGTGTGATGGCTAGTAACCGGGGCGTGGCGAGAAAATCAAGTTCATCAGTCCAAGTCGCCAAGTCAGTGAACCTGAATTCGGGCTACCTCGACATCCCCGCATTCCTGCGGCGGCAGCCTGATCCCGCACCCACCGTCGGTGACCGGTTGCGAAATTACCTCGAAACCCGAGTGACCTCTCATGAACCTGAAGGGTCCCTACAGTGGGATGACGAAGACGGGACACTTACACCCAAGGGCTTGCTGACCTATCTGAACAGCATCCCACAGGAAGCTTGGCCGAAGACCTACCAGGCGTTGCGGGATCTGGGTTTAGAGCCGAAGGTCGTTGATTGGCTGGAAGAGATCTTTGCCAGCGAATACTCCATACCCCTTTACGAGACGGTCGTCATCGAAGCCTTCCTCTGTGCCTTGCTGGAGGAGGAGATTTATCGACGCATCATGAGAGGAAATGGCCCGCTCCAACGTCTCCGGCAGACGCTGAAACAGGTCTTTGGGCGGACTTCACGTGACAAGGAAACGGCCCATGTTCAGCCCCTGGATGATCTCGTGGCCTACATGCAGCACATCGAGCCAGACGCGTGGCCCGAGGTGATGAAAGCCGAATTACTTGACGTCATCTGAAAGTGAACCTGATTCGCTCAATCTAGGGATCGTTCGATTCAATCTAATTACACGCACATTACGCCATGGCCATCCGACTGGAATTCATCAATTTCGTGGTACCCATTCACGTGATAGAGGAAAAATATCCAGGAGGATGGGTGGCTTGTCTCAGGGATCACATCAACCTGATTGGCGGTCGCGTCTGGTATGACGATCATCTTTTTCGGGATGGAACCATGAACCCCATGGATATGGGCCAGCTTGTTGAGGAATGGAAGGAGATGGGTTTTCAGGTCGAAGAGGTCATCAACGGCCAAAAGGTATTCAGGGATGCCTGCGTGACGGAAGGATGTTTCGGTCACTTTTATCCTTGTGATTGGCTGATCAATCTGGACGATGAACAGGGCGCCTACCTCAAGGGGACCGAACCGGGCCCTTTGGTCGGTCGGGAGACCTTTAGCCATGATTGATCGTTTGCAATCATATCCTCGGCTGCTGCGACTTGCCTTGATCGGTTTTGGCCTGTGGGGAATCCATGAGGTGCTGGCCAGCATTCTCTGGCGAAACTTTACGGCCAACCTCTATCCGCCGGAGGCCGACTCAACCAGCATCCCGCTGATGGGTAATCTTTTCACGAACATCGTATTCATGCCGTGCTATCTCACGATTGCTTTGCTCCCTTAGGTAAGGCCACCATGCCGGTCAAGCAAGCCCTCACGGGAGGTAAAGTCCCTGTGAAAATCTGGACTGATGACATTGATGAAAAGTCGAAGGAGTAGCTGCGCAACATTGCCAGCCTGCCCTTTGTTCATCATCACGTCGCGGCCATGCCGGATGTGCATCTGGGCATCGGTGCGACGATCGGTTCAGTGATTGCGACTCACAAAGCCATCATCCCGGCGGCGGTCGGGGTGGATATCGGTTGCGGCATGGTGGCTGCCCGTCTGTCGATTACAGGCAACGACATTGAGGAGAAATCTCTCAAGAAAGTCTTCGACCAGATCAGCCGCGATGTGCCGGTTGGTCGAGGCCAGCATGCCGATGACCGGGTGCTGGTCGAGGCCGTGCGTCCGTTTGAGCCGGGATTGAAATCCCTGACCCACCGCCATCCGCAACTGCTGAAAGCCTTTGGCAAGTTCTCGAAGTGGGCCAACCAGATGGGCACCTTGGGCGGGGGTAATCACTTCATCGAAGTCTGCCTGGATGAATCCAGTCAGATCTGGGTCATGCTGCATTCCGGCAGCCGGGGTATCGGCAATGCCATGGCCGATTACTTCATCAAGCTGGCCCGCCAGGACATGGAGAATTGGATGATCCATCTGCCGGATCGGGATCTCGCCTATTTCCCGGAGGGCAGCGAACACTTCAACGACTATGTCGAAGCGGTCCACTGGGCACAGGATTACGCCATGCAGAATCGGCAGTCGATGCTCGATTTGGTGCTGGGTGCCTTACACCGGCATCTGCCCCCTTTCCGGGTGACCTCCGAGGTGGTCAACTGTCACCACAACTATGTCGCCCAGGAACACCATTACCGGGCCAACGTCTGGGTCACCCGCAAGGGCGCCATCCGAGCGCGAGCAGGCGATCTCGGCATTGTGCCCGGCAGCATGGGAGCCAGAAGCTATATCGTCCGGGGCAAAGGGAACCCGGAAAGCTTCTGCTCCAGCGCGCATGGTGCGGGACGGAGAATGAGTCGAACCGCCGCCGAGCAGCAATTTACTGAACATGACCTGATCCGTCAGACCGAGGGGGTGATCTGCCGCAAGGATAAAGGTGTAATCGATGAGATTCCAGGAGCCTACAAGGACATCGATGTGGTCATGCAAAACCAAAACGACCTCACCGAAATCATACATACACTCAAGCAGGTGGTATGCGTGAAGGGTTGAATTCAGAGATAAAAATTATCCAAAACTGATCTGCTCCAGGGGAAAGGCGTTATGCATGCACGAACTGTCTTGACTGTAGTGATATCGGCCCTCGCTGGACACGCTCTGGCCGATACGGAAATTTATCCCACTTATCCCGGCACGAGCATGCGGGATTACTCCAAGCCCGGGTACACCGTCGATGAGGACCCCTATGGGGCGGGGCGCACGGCCTATCGCACCTATCCGGGGACCTCTATGAGGGATTATTCGAAACCTGGTTATCGTGTGGAACCAGGATCGGGTGGTCATACGCAGGTGTATCCGACATATCCGGGGACCAGCATGCGAAATTATTCGGAGCCCGGTTTGACGGTGGAGGGTGACCATCAAGGAGACAGCGATATTTATCCCACTTACCCGGGCACCAGCATGCGAGACTACTCCAAACCGGGACTCGCCACGCGCAGGGATTTTCAGGGTGATACAGAGGTTTATCCAACGTATCCTGGGACCTCAATGCGGGATTACTCCAAGCCAGGGCTGACCATGGACAGGGAAGGGGATGGAGACACCGCCGTGTATCCGACCTATCCGGGAACCGATATGCGTGACTACAGTGAGCCCGGGTATGTCATTGAGGATGATGCTTGGTGACAGAACTAATGTAGGCGAGGGGAGGGGATTGTATGATGGTTCCTATGGTGCTTCACGGAAGCTGATCATCGGAGGGCCGCAATGTTAACCGCCTCAGGGATTTATCTACCCGACCTTATATATGGCACGGCCTGGAAGAAAGAACGGACCGTCGCGCTCGTTGAGCAAGCGCTCACTCTTGGCTTTCGTGGGATAGACACGGCTGGGCAACCTAAGCATTACGATGAAGCGGGTGTCGGACTCGGTTTAGCCCAGGCCATGAAGTCTGGTCTTCTTCGGAAGGACATCTATCTCCAGACCAAATTCACCCCCCTTGATGGTCAGGATCCCCAGAGGATCCCTTACGATCCCAAAGCAAGCCTGTCCTGTCAGGTCGAACAATCCTTCGCTCAGTCATTACAGAACCTTCGAACCGATTACCTGGATGGTCTGATACTGCACTCCCCGCTGCCGAAGCGTGAAGATCTTCTTGAGGTCTGGAGCGCGATGGAGGCCATCGTGGATGCCGGTGGCGCCAAGCTGCTGGGTATCAGCAACTGTTACGAGCCTGAGCGTCTGGAAGATTTGTACCACTCGGCCCGCATCAAACCGGCGGTATTACAAAATCGCTTTTATGCCCAGACGGGGTATGACCGTGAACTCCGCCACTTCTGTGGACGTAACGGGATTATTTATCAGTCCTTCTGGACCCTGACGGCTAATCCCGACATCCTTGCCCACCAAACGGTCAAGGAATTATCCAAAAAGTACCAACGCACCCCGGCGCAAATCTTCTACCGATATCTGACACAGGTTGGAATCCTGCCTCTCATCGGGACGACCTCATCCACGCATATGCGTGAAGATCACGAAATCTTCGCTTTCGAACTGTTGGAAGAAGAAT
>DIVI01000027.1:0-248 GCA_002423305.1 Methylococcus sp. UBA6136
CCCATCAGCGCGCCGGCGGCGCGGTCGATCACGTTTTTACGATCAATCGACAATGACCAGATATTTCGGTTTGGCCCGGACCCGACGCTCCAGCTCGTTCAGCGAATCGGCGTCCTTGTAGAAGGTGGATTCAAGCACGGCCGCCGATTTGTGGGCGCAGTCGTAGGCCATGAGGTATTTGGAGGATTCCACGCGCCCGATGGGCGGCAGATGGTGGGGGTAGGAAAACACCAGTCGCTCCCAGACCC
>DIVI01000027.1:308-8235 GCA_002423305.1 Methylococcus sp. UBA6136
TCATGCGTTTGTTTGGTGAGGGTGCCATGGTTTCAGCTTTGCTGGAGATGTGTTTTCAATCCAAGTATGGCTTGAAAAACGCGTAGTCAATGTCATAGACGGTTCGAGGCTTGACCCCGATCTCCTCCTTTTCGAGCATGCTGATCAATTGCTGACCATCAATCAACTCAATCGGCGGGGCTCCTTCGCGGGAAGCTTCGCGCTTGGCGTCTTCGGAAAAAATGCCAGTGGTGATCATGATGCCCTTGTCAGCGCGGCCAATCATGGCATTGCGTAGATCCCCGACTTGAGCCCTCGAAACGGTTCCGAGGTAGCGCTTGCACTGAAAAATGACCTTGAAGGAGACGAATGGGTTCAGTTGCAGCACCCCGTATCCATCGATCCCACCATCCTTGCCGACGGGAGTCACTTCCACCTTCTCGAACCCATAAACACGCAGCAGATATTTGCAAAAGTTTTCGAACCCATGCGGTGTCATTGTTTGCAGCAATGACAGCAACTGAGTCTGTTCCACCATTTCGGTGGTTTCCTCGTCATCCTCAACCGGGAGATTCACCTCAATCTCCTTGTTGTCAGATTCCCTGTCTTTTCGGCGCTGGGCATGAATGGCTACCCATTTCCTGAAGATCTCTCTGCTTTGATCTAAACTCAGATGGGTAGATTTGCCGGTTTCCGTCAGCGACCAAAGGCCACGTTTTGCCGAACCCAAAAGCCCTTCCCAGACCAAATACTGCCGAGCCCAGCAGACTTGATTGTGAAATCGAGAAACCCCGGAAGTCAGCAATTCCTCTCTTTTTTCATCTGTGACGTTGCAATGAGTGCCGATCCAGTCAGATACCTCATAGGGCGTTCCGGTATCCCCCAAAGCCCGAAGACCATCGAGAACGGGACCCATCCAACGCACAAACTCAGATTGTGATTTCGATTTCATTACAAAGTTCTTGATGGCTCTTTAGTCAAAGTTTTGGTTCTTACTCTCGCATTGCTCTATTCCAACACCGCCATCTTGTTCAGCGCAATCAGTTGCTTGAAGGTGTCGTTGTCGAGTTGGGTGAGCCAGGACTCGTCGTTGCCGACGATCAGCGAGGCCACCTGTTTCTTTTCCTCGATCAACTTGTCGATGCGTTCTTCCAGCGTGCCGAGCGTGATGAACTTGTGGACGAAGACATTTTTGAGCTGGCCGATGCGAAAGGCGCGGTCGGTCGCCTGATCTTCGACGGCCGGGTTCCACCAGCGATCGAAGTGGAACACGTGATTGGCCTTGGTCAGCGTGATGCCGACGCCGCCCGCGCGCAGGGACAGGATGAAGACACCGGGACCGGTTTCGGCGTCCTGGAACTCCGCGATCATGCGCTCGCGTTTGGCAGCCGGTACGGCGCCATGGAGATAAAAAACCGGGCAATCCAGCTGCTCGCGCAGGTGCTTTTCGAGTTGCCCGCCGACCTCGGCAAACTGCGTGAACACCAGCGCGCTCTCGCCTTCGCCGATGACATCGCCGAGCATGTCGCAGAGCCTTTCCAGCTTGGGCGAGCGGTCGCCGGCAAAGATGCTGCCATCGTGCAGAAACTGCGCGGGATGGTTGCAGATCTGCTTGAGCCGGGTGAGCGTCGACAGGATTAAACCCTGGCGGTTGATGCCGTCGGCCGACCCCAGGCGTTGTTCGACATCGCGCACGACGGCTTCGTACAGCGAGGCTTGCTCCTTGCTGAGATTACAGTATTGCCGGTTTTCCAGCTTGTCCGGGAGATCGCGGATGATGTCGGGATCGGTCTTGACCCGCCGCAGGACGAAGGGCTCGATCAGCCGCTTGAGCATGTCGGCGCGGCGCGGGTCGTTATCGCGCTGGATGGGTAGTTCGTAACGCTGACGGAACTGGGATTGCTTGCCCAGATAGCCGGGATTGAGAAAGTTGAAGATGGACCAGAGATCGAGCAATCGGTTTTCGACCGGCGTCCCGGTGAGCGCCAGTCGATGCTCGGCGGTCAGCTTGAGCACCGCCTTGCTTTGCGCCGAGGCCGGATTCTTTATGTTCTGCGCCTCGTCCAGCACGACCCGCCGCCAGCGGATGGCCGACAGGATCTTTTCATCCCGCCGCGCCAGCGCGTAGGAGGTGATCACGACATCGCAGGCGAGGCAGGCTTGTTGGAAGGCTTCGGCATCGCGGACCCGCACCGTGCCGTGATGGATGAACGCCTTCAGCCCGGGGGCAAAGCGCTCGATTTCCTTCTTCCAGTTGCCGATGACCGAGGTCGGCGCGACCAGTAAGGTGGGCGACATCGATGCAAGCTCGGTGCGCTCCTGAATCAGTCGGGCCAGCACCTGGATGGTTTTGCCGAGCCCCATGTCATCGGCCAGGCAGCCGTTCAAGCCCAGGCTTTCCAGGAACGAGACCCAGGCCAGTCCGCGTTTTTGGTAATCGCGCAGCTGTGCTTCCAGCCCCGGCGGGTTGTCGGCGGGTTCCAGCCGACTGTGATCGCGAAGTTTGCCAAGCATTTCGGCGAGTGCCTGGCGTGGTTCGATCTCGAAGAAGTCCGCATCCTCGGCTGATTTGCGCATCAGCTCCGGCAGGCTCATGCCGGTTTCGTCGTCGCGGTGGCGACGCCAGAACTCTAGCATCTCGCGCATCTTCTCCCGGTCCAGCGCCAGCCAGCGACCCCGAAAGCGGACCAGTGGCGATTTGCTTTCGACCAGATTGGCCCATTCGGATTCGTCCAGCGATTCCTCGCCCAGCGCCAGGTCATAGCGGTAGGCAATCAGATTTTGCAGATCCATCGCGTTGCGGCGATTGGCGCCGGAAGGAGAGGTGCCGCTGGCCTGCAGGCGAATCTTGGCGCGTCGACGTCCCTGCGGTGTCCACCAGGCCGGGACCAGCACGGTAAAGCCGGCGTCCTCAAGGACCCAGGCATCCTCCTGAAGGAAGGCGAAAGCCTCTTCCAAGGTGAGGTCTATTCCCGAAGGCTCGGCCTCATCCAGCCCGACCCAGAGGGGGCCATAAATACGGGCGGCCTGGCCCAGTGCCAGCAGCAGATTCTGGTCAAAGCCGGCCCCACAGAGCGAGGCAAAAGCTCTCCGCGACGGATCTTCATGCGCCCAGTATTGGGCCAGCGTAATTTGCAGCGAGGGATCCTGGCGCGGCGCCACCAGCATGTCCAGACGCCAGGGGTCAGACTCGTTCTCCGCTTCCCGCAGCTGAAACAGCAGGCTGAAGCCGGCTTCCGCGCGGCGACCCGTCAGCTTGCGTCGCCAGCTTTGCCAGTCCTGATAAATGGCCAGTCCGGCGTCGGTCTTCCAGGGATGGCGGGACTGGAGTTCCTGACGGGCGGCCTCGATCAGCGTGTCACGGGTGCGGCGCTCGATCTTCACCGAAGCGGCCCCATGCGTGACCACGCGATGAATCAGCACCTCGGCGCAATGCTTCAACAGGCTGACCTTCTCGTACTGGCGTCCTCCGATGATGGCGCAGCCATCCGGCATGTGCAGCGTGGCTTCCCGGATCAGTTGCTCATACTCGTCGGAGACAATCTCCCAGCCGGCATGCAGTTCATACCCGGAGCCGGCGGTTTCCCGGTAGATCAGCGAGGGAATGTAGCGGTCGCGCAGGATGACCGACTTGAGGGACTGGGTGAAGTAATGCCAGAACAGCAGATCGCTGCCCGGTCGGGTGTCGGGTCCATGACAGAAGGCGAGAAAGCGCAATTCACCCAGCTGGGGAATGGGCCGGATCTGTCGATAGGCATCCACTTCCCAGGTATGCAGCGGCGCCGGCGGCAGATTGTCGTCCACCCCATGCTCGAACTCCGGCACCGGCAGGGGAAGACCGTCGAGCGTCGGCAGGGTGACCGGCTGTGGGGCAAAATTGAACCGCCGCTCGTAGGCCGAAATCGTCAGGCCCAGCGAGTCCTCAAGGAAAGCGACCAGCTCCGCCTTGGGGAGATGGCGTGGGTGCCGGTTCTTTCCGGGCCGGTTGTGCATCGACTCCTCTTCCACCCACAACCACAGATCGCCCAGCTGAATGAAGGCATCGGTGGGCTCGGGGATCCATGAGCAATGCAGGACTTTCATGTCGCGAGTTTCAAGCGGCCCAAAATCGGGCTATTGTAGCCTCTACCGCATGATGGAATGCGGGACGGAGTCGTCCACTTTTTATCTTTCGTTCTTCAGGGGATAGACCCATGTGTCTGGCCGTACCGGGGCAAATCGTCAGCCTTTCCGAATCCTCGTCCGCCGAGCGGCTGGGGCGGGTCAGCTTTGGCGGTGTCATCAAGGAGGTCAGCCTGGCTTTCACGCCCGAGGCTCGGGTGGGCGATTACGTCATCGTCCATGCCGGCTGCGCGATTTCCGAACTGGATGAGGGCGAAGCCCAGGCCGCGCTGGCGGAATTTGCCGCATTGAGCGAGATGGGGCTGGATTGAACCACGGGCCATGAGGCACCAGAGCGAATACCGCAACCCAGAACTGGCTCGCTCACTGGCCGAGGCGATTGCCAGACGTTGCACCCGGCCCTGGACGCTCATGGAGGTCTGCGGCGGCCAGACCCATGGCATCCTCAAATACGGTGTCGACCGCATGCTGCCGGAGGGGGTCGAACTGATTCACGGACCCGGCTGTCCGGTCTGCGTCACGCCGCTGGAATATATCGACAAGGCCATCGAGATTGCCCATCGGCCCGACGCCATACTCTGCTCGTTCGGCGACATGCTGCGGGTGCCGGGATCGCGCGGCGATCTGCTGTTGGCCCGGGCCGAGGGCGGCGATGTGCGTTCGCTGTATTCGCCCCTGGATGCGCTCCAGGTGGCCCGAGATCATCCGGATCGCGAAGTGGTGTTTTTTTCCGTGGGCTTCGAAACCACCGCACCCGCCACCGCGATGGCGGTATGGCAGGCGCGGCAGTCGGGGCTGCGGAATTTTTCGCTGCTGGTCAGTCATGTGCGCGTGCCGCCGGCCATGGAGGCGTTACTCGATGCCCCCGAGTGCCGCATTCAGGGCTTTCTCGCGGCGGGCCATGTCTGTACCGTCATGGGCGTGACCGAGTATGAGCCGATCGCCGACGCCCGCCACGTCCCCATAGTGGTCACGGGTTTCGAGCCGGTTGATCTGCTGGCCGGGATCCATCGGTGCATTGAAATGCTGGAAAGCGGGCAGTCTGGTGTGGAGAATGAATACCGCCGGATGGTGCAGCGGGAGGGCAATCAGGCGGCCCGTGCACTGATGGGCCAGGTTTTTCAGGTCATCGATCGGGCCTGGCGGGGGCTAGGCGTGATTCCCCGGAGCGGCCTCGGCCTGGCCGAGGATTTTGCCGATTTTGATGCCGAACGGCGTTTCCCGTTAAGCATTAACGCCGTGGCCGAGCCGGAAGAATGCCAAAGTGGTCGGGTGTTGCAGGGGCTGATCAAGCCGGATCAGTGCCCGGCTTTCGGCATCCGCTGCACGCCGGAGCATCCGCTGGGCGCCACTATGGTGTCCTCCGAGGGCGCCTGTGCGGCCTATCATCGCTATCGTCCGCCGGGCCAACCGTGAGTCGGTCCCGGTCCCTGTTTGATTGAAACCGTGAGAATTTCAGCCATGATTCCAATGAACCCATCCGCCGACCCGACCCTGGGAGCCCGACGTTTCGGTCCGATTCAGACGGCGGGTCTGATGATCGGACTTCTGCTGTTGCAAACCGGTTGTGCCGCCAATACACCCGCCCAGGCGATGGCCGAGAAAACCGATCCCTACTATCAGGATGCCCAGCTCTGCCGCAGTCAAAATCCGTCCAAGATGCTGCCAGCGGGCGTCGATCCTGCCGCTCGGGTGGATGAGGCCGGCTATCTTCAATGCCTGAACAAGCGCGGTTACCAGCAGGAAGCCAAGACCGATCCCCTGTTGGTCGCGATTAAAAAATGTCAGCAGCAGGGCGGATCCAAGACCGTGTCCGCCAGCGGCGCGACCACCGTCAAGCCGCCCAAGCCGGAAGAAGTGCGCCAGTGCCTGAAACTGCGCGGTTTCCCCAGTACCCAGTTCCCCCCTCCCCCGGTGGCCGCTGTGGATTCATCGACTGCCAGCGGCGCAGCCGCACCCAAGGCGACCCTCAAGAACGTGCCGAAAGCGGCACCCATCAAGGATGATCGGGAACGCGTTCAGACGATCTATATTCCCCGCAAGACCAAAGCGCCGCAGTGAGTCAGCCCCCCGAGCTGAATTGCCCTCTGCCGCTGGGCCAGTACGAGCGGATTGTCATGGCGCATGGCGGGGGCGGGCAGCTCATGCAGCAGCTGCTCGACCGTCTGGTGCAGCCGACGTTCGACAATCCCTATCTTGCTGATCGGCATGACAGTGCCGTGTTTGAATCAGGCGGGCTGCGCTACGCTTTCACCACCGACTCCTATGTGGTCAAGCCGCTGTTCTTTCCCGGTGGCGACATCGGCAAGCTGGCGGTGTGCGGGACACTGAACGACCTCGCCATGGCCGGCGCCCGGCCCATGTTTCTTAGCGCCGCGCTGATCATCGAGGAAGGGCTGCCGATCGAGTCGCTGCAGCGGGTCCTGGAGTCGATGGCCGCCGCGGCGCGGGCGGCGGGCGTTGCCATCGTGACCGGCGATACCAAGGTTGTTGAACGCGGGCGTGGCGATGGTCTTTACATCAATACGGCCGGCATCGGTCTGATTCAGCCCACCACCCCGGCCATCCATCCGGCCGCCGTGGTGCCCGGCGATGTCATCCTCATCAACGGCGATATTGGCCGGCATGGCATTGCCATCATGGCCCAGCGCGAGGGATTGGCACTGGAAACCACGTTGGAAAGTGATTGCGCGGATTTATCCGGGCTGGTGGCGCACTTGCTCGACGTCGGCATCGACATCCACTGCCTCCGCGATCTGACTCGGGGTGGATTGGCCAGTGCGTTGATCGAAATTACCGAAGCGGCGCGGGTCAGTATTCAACTCGACGCGCCAGCCATTCCCGTTAATGACGCCGTCAATGGCGTCTGTGAAATCCTTGGGTTTGACCCACTCTACGTGGCGAACGAGGGCGTGATGGCGATCTTTATGCCCGAAAGCCAGGCAAGCCAAGCCCTTGAAGTGCTCCGTCACCATCCGCTAGGAGAAAACGCCGCGTTGATCGGCCAGGTCACCGGTCCCGCTTCACCGGGCCATGTCCATCTGCGAACCGCTTTCGGGACGGAGCGGAGCCTGATTCGACTCAGTGGAGAGCAGCTGCCAAGGATTTGCTGAGAAGGGGCATAATCACCGCTGTTGTTTGTCCGCATTCCGCTGCAATGGCTGGCGGGGTGACAAAATCCCAGGAGGCCAAACCGATGTCCGCCGTTCTCAAGACGACCGATCCCTATGAGCAGTTGTTGAATCTTCCCGAAAATCTGGTGGGAGAAATCATTGGCGGCCAGCTGCACACCCAGCCGCGACCGGCCGGCCCGCATGCCTTGGCGGCATCAAGCATCGGTGGGGAATTGTATTCGCCATTTCAGAAAGGCCGTGGTGGGCCGGGCGGCTGGTGGCTCATCGATGAGCCGGAAATTCATTTCGTCCGCGACGTGGAAGTGCTGGTCCCCGACCTGGCCGGCTGGCGTCGGGAACGGATGCCCTGCCTGCCGCTGGATCATCGCTTTGAAGTCGTGCCGGATTGGGTGTGCGAGGTGCTCTCGCCGAGTACCCGAAAGAAAGATCGTGTGCTCAAAATGAAGGTCTACGCCCACCACGGCGTCGCCCATCTCTGGCTGGTCGACCCGCTCGAGAAAACCCTCGAAACCTATGCGCTGACCCACGGCAACTGGACCGTGACCGGACTTTACACCGATGAAGATGAAGTCCGCGCTGCGCCCTTTGAGGCCCTGACACTCCAGCTGGGGTATTTGTGGGAAGGCGGGAGCAGAGACGAGTAGCAGACGGCATCATGCGATGGGGCTGTCAGTGGATAGGGTGTTCCAAAG
>DIVI01000096.1 GCA_002423305.1 Methylococcus sp. UBA6136
TGATGCCCACCTGGCTCACTGGCCTGTGCGGATCTGGAGTCGCCAACATCACGGGATGGTCAAGCACCTCGGCCAGACGATGCTGCAATGCCAATGCACTCAGCGGTGGGACCAGACATCCTCGCACCCCGGTCGGTCTACCCTGGTAGTCGCCGAAAGCAGCGAGGTCGGTCAGCCCCAGCGGGTTGGCAAGGCTCGCTGCATTGCCTATTTCCAGATGCGCATCCAAGGGAAGATGGTACGCAAACAGGTTGATGTTATGGCGAACCAAAGGGAAAACACGCCGAGCAAAGGGCCCCGTCAGCGTTCTTGGGCCGTGAAATGACCAGAACAACCCATGGTGGACAACCAGTGCCTGAGCCCCACGATCGGCCGCCTCCTGGATAGAATGCACCGTCGCCGAAACCGCAAAGGCGATCCGGTCGATCAATTCGGTACCTTCAACCTGCAAGCCATTCGGACCGTAATCGGCAAATTGACCGACATCGAGCAACCGCTCAAAAAATTGATTCAGATCATCGCGTGTTGCACTCATTCGTGAGTTTCCTCGGTTGTTTTCATGGCACCTGAACTCAAACAACGCTGCGGCAGTCGCTGACCTCGACCTACCGCATAGCCGTTGTGCAAGGCCTCCCAGGTGAACCTTTGCGCCGCAGCCACCGCCCCCGCCATCGGCAGTCCTCGGGCCAGCCCGGCAGCCAGCGCCGAGGCCAGCGTGCAGCCGGAACCATGATAACTTTCGCGCAAGCGCGGCCACCGGCCATCAACCCGCCCTGCTTCGCTGTACCAACGGTTTACCACTTCTTTCCCATCCTCATGGGTTCCGGTCAGCACAACATGCGGGCATCCCATCGCTCTCAGCGCCGAGGCACAGTCATCAGGCTCCTGTCGGCCGCTCAACCGACTCGCTTCCGGTGTGTTGGGCGTCACTACTAGTGATCGGGGGATAACCTGGGACACCAAAACCCGCATCAACCGCTCGCTGGCCAGCGGATGACCGCCCCCCGCCGCCAGAATCGGATCCAGTACCACAGGAAACGGTCCTGCCTCATCCAGCAGGGTCACCACAGCCTCAGCCATGTCGGCGCTTCCCAGCAGACCAATTTTGACTACCGTGACGGGCAGATCCGCCATCAAACAGCGGGCTTGAGCGAGAAAGTTCTCCGGATTTTGCGGATAAACCTGCTTCACATCGCCGGTATCCTGCGTCGTCAGGGCGGTGACAATGGTGGCAGGATGGCAACCGCAAGCCCGCAGCGTCTCGATATCCGCCTGAAGACCGGCACCGCCGGTGGGGTCATGACCCGACAGACACAATACAACCGGGGGATGAAGCGACATGCGAGGCCCTGCTCAATAAAAGAAGCAGTTTCCCATAGCCGCATGAAGAGCCCAAGCCGGTGCGTTGAAACGCTGCCGTTGCCCCGAGTCTGAGCAGAGTTCGGCATGGCCGTTGACAGTATCCAAGTGCCTCGGTACTTTTACACGCTTGCCCGCGAACCCTCGCACCCATGAGCCATAAAATCTCCGAGTCCAGGATGGAAGAATTCCAACGCATCAAACGGCTGCCGCCCTACGTATTCAATATCGTCAATGAGCTCAAGGCCAAGCAGCGGGCAGACGGGGTCGACATCATCGATTTCGGCATGGGCAACCCGGATCGCGCCACGCCGCAGCACATCGTCGACAAGCTGATCGAAGTCTCCCAAAAAGGTACGGCGCACCGCTATTCGGTTTCCAAGGGCATCATCCGCCTGCGCAAGGCCATTTGCGGCTGGTACGAGCGCCGTTTCGGCGTGGAGCTTGATCCGGACTCTCAGGCCATTGTCACCATCGGCTCGAAGGAAGGTCTCGCACACCTGGCCATGGCCACCATGGGGCCGGGTGACGCTGCCCTCGTCCCCAATCCGGCCTATCCGATCCACCCCTACGGCTTCGTGCTCGCCGGTGCGGACGTGCGCCATGTCCCGTTGACCCCAGACGTGGACTTCTTCGAGGAACTGGAAAAGGCCATCAAGACGTCCTGGCCAAAACCGAAAATGCTCGTGCTGAACTTTCCGGGCAACCCGACCACGCAATGCGTAGATCTGGAGTTCTTCGAGAAAGTCATTGCCCTAGCCCGCGAGTACAAGATTTGGGTGGTGCACGATATCGCCTACGCGGACATCGTCTTCGACGGTTACGTCGCTCCCTCCATCCTCCAGGTACCCGGGGCTACCGATGTCGCGGTGGAATTCTTTACCCTGTCCAAAAGTTACAACATGCCCGGCTGGCGCGTCGGGTTCATGTGCGGCAACCGCGAATTGGTTGCTGCTCTCGGCCGCATCAAGTCCTATCTCGACTACGGCACTTTCGCACCCATTCAGGTCGCCGCCATCACGGCACTGGAAGGGCCACAGGACTGTGTCCAGGAGATCTGCGACATCTACCGCGGACGGCGGGACGTGCTCTGGTCCTCGTTGCACAGCATTGGCTGGGAGATCGAGAAACCCAAGGCCACCATGTTCATGTGGGCGCCCATTCCCGAGCAGTACCGGCACCTCGGTTCGCTGGAATTCGCCAAGAAAATGTTGCTGGAAGCCCAGGTCGCCGTCTCGCCAGGGATCGGCTTTGGCGAATTTGGCGACGATCACGTACGTTTCAGCCTAATCGAAAACGAACATCGGACCCGCCAGGCCGTGCGCGGGATCAAGAACATGATGCGCAAGGACAGCGCATTCTGATCGACACCGCCTGCCGCACAAGGCAGGAAACCCATGAGGATAACCCTTTGAAACCCGTAAATATCGGCCTGTTGGGACTCGGGACCGTAGGCGGCGGAACCGTCAGCGTTCTCAAGCGCAATGCCAGCGAGATCACCCGCCGTGGCGGACGCGAAATCAAGATCAGCGCCGCGTCGGCTCGCGACATCAGTCGCGCCCGCCTCTGCAACACGCAAGGCATCCGGCTGACGACCGACTCCTTCGACATCGTTAACGATCCGGACATCGACATTGTCGTCGAGCTGATCGGCGGCCTTAGCCCGGCCAAGGAGTTGGTCCTGGCCGCACTGGAAAACGGCAAGCATGTCGTCACCGCCAACAAGGCACTGATCGCCCTGCACGGCAACGAAATTTTTGCCAAGGCGCGCGAAAAAGGCCTGATGGTGGCCTTCGAGGCCGCCGTAGCCGGTGGCATTCCTATCATCAAGGCCATCCGAGAGGGTTTGGCCGGCAACACGGTGGAATGGCTGGCCGGCATCATCAACGGCACCTGCAACTTCATCCTGACGGAGATGCGCGACAAGGGCCGCGACTTTGCCGACGTGCTGAGCGAAGCCCAGGCGCTGGGCTATGCCGAAGCCGACCCGACCTTTGACGTGGAAGGTATCGACGCCGCGCACAAATTGACCATCCTCGCCTCCATCGCGTTCGGTATCCCGCTGCAATTCGACAAGGTTTACGTCGAGGGCATCACCGGTATCACCGCCATGGATGTGAACTACGCCGAGGCGCTCGGCTACCGAATCAAGCTGCTGGGCATTGCCCGACGCGCCGGCAACGGTATCGAACTGCGCATTCATCCCACTTTGATCCCGGAGCGACGGCTGATTGCCAACGTCGACGGCGTCATGAATGCCGTGCTAGTGAAGGGCGACGCCGTCGGACCAACGCTTTATTACGGCGCGGGCGCCGGTGCTGAACCCACCGCCTCCTCCGTGGTAGCGGACATCATCGACGTCGTGCGCACACTGACCTCGGACCCCGAGAACCGAGTACCGCACCTGGCCTTTCAGCCGGGCGCCATCGCGGACATGCCGATCCTGCCCATCAGCGAGGTCGAAACCGCCTATTACCTCCGTCTTAGCGCCAGCGACCAGCCGGGTGTGCTGGCCGATGTCACCCGCATCCTCGCCGACCTGGGCATCAGCATCGAAGCAATCCTGCAGAAGGAACCGCCGCCCGGTGAGTCTCAGCTGCCCGTGATCCTGCTGACCCACAAAGTGCGCGAGCATGACATGGATCAGGCGATTGCCCGCATCGAAGCACTGCCCACCATCGGTGGATCGGTCAAGCGGATACGAATGGAAACGCTGGGATAGACCTCGCATCCCGATATCACACCCGACGCACACGGAATCACCTTACATGACCCAAGCCACCCGCTACACCGGCCTCATCGACAAATATCGCAACCGCCTGCCAGTCGCCCCAGAAACCCCGGCGGTCAGCCTTAACGAAGGCAACACGCCGCTGATTCAGCTCGTCAATATTCCCCGGCTGATCGGCAAGAACGTTGAGCTGTTCGTGAAATTCGAGGGCCTGAACCCCACCGGCTCGTTCAAGGATCGCGGCATGACCATGGCGGTGACCAAGGCGGTCGAATCCGGCAGTCGGGCAATCGTCTGCGCCTCCACTGGCAACACCTCGGCAGCGGCGGCGGCTTATGCGGCCCGCGCCGGCATCACCTGTTTCGTGCTGATTCCAGACGGCAAGATTGCGCTCGGCAAGCTAGCGCAGGCCATGATTCATGGCGCCAAGGTGTTGCAGATTCAGGGCAATTTCGACGACGGCATGCGACTGGTGAAGGAAATCGCCGACCACGCACCAGTGACCATCGTCAACTCCATCAATCCGTTCCGCCTGCAAGGTCAGAAGACTGCGTCCTTCGAGATCATCGAAGCGCTGGGCCGCGCACCGGATTACCACTGCCTGCCGGTCGGGAACGCCGGCAACATCACCGCACACTGGATCGGCTACACCGAGGCGACCTGCGCGCCCGGCCACAAACCAACCGATGCCTGCGCCTTCTGCCACGGCGACTGCCAGTACACCGCCATCGGCAAGCTCTGCAACAATCGCCCGGTCATGGTCGGCTACCAGGCCGCCGGCGCGGCGCCATTCCTGCGCGGTCATATGGTCGACGAACCGGAAACCATTGCGACCGCCATCCGCATCGGCCACCCGCAATCCTGGGATCAGGCCTGGACCGCCAGCCGCGAATCCGGCGGGTGGTTCGACGAGTTGACCGACGCCGAAATTCTGGCCACGCAAAAAATGCTGTCGGAGAAGGAAGGTATCTTTTGCGAACCCGCCTCCGCGACCTCCGTTGCCGGCGTCCTGCGCGACCTAAAAACCGGCAAGCTGCCCGAAGGCAAGACCATTGTGTGTACTCTCACCGGTAATGGCCTCAAGGACCCGGACACTGCCATCGGCCAATGCGACATCCAGCCCAGCAAGGTTCCCGCGACCCTGGACGCTGTCAAGGGCGCCATATTGGCCGTGATGTAGTGGTTATCAGCAAATCCGTAATCATGAAGAATCATTTGCCAGGGTTCGAAACCCATCGTAGCGCCAAGACGGGTCTACTCGACTTGTCGACAACGCCGCAGATCAGACCCTGGTTACGATTGCCTGCTGCTGCAATGCCAACTTTGTGGCATGCCCATCCTGCCACCCCTCAAAGTAACCTGAGTGCCATGTTCAGAATCACCGCTATTGTTGGCCTGAGCCTGCTATCCGCCTGCGCATCAGACGAACCCCTGCCCAGCCCAAAACCGACCCCCTTATCCGGCGAACAAATCCTGCGCGAAAGCCAGGGTATGGCCCAGTTGGGCGAGCGTTACAAACAGGGTGAGAGCCTGATGCACGAGGGGGAAAGCCAAGTCGACCAGGGCAAAAAACTGATGGCTGAGGGTCAGCGCATGATCGCAGACGGCAAGCGAATCATGCGCGAGGCTGAGCAAGGCTATGGTGAAATCAAAAAGTAGCCTTTATCTGCCCCCGTTCTTCAAGCCTTCTTTAGAAAAAACGCCTTGAGCATGTAGCTGACGCCGTCGATCTTGCAGTCCACTTCATGGTCGCCGTCGCGCAGGCGAATGTTCTTGGCCTTGGCGCCTTTCTTGAGGGTGATCGAGGAGCCTTTCACTTTCAGATCCTTGATCAGCAACACAGAGTCACCGTCGGCCAGTGGTGTCCCGTTGGAATCCTTGACGACCGTATCGCCTTCCCCGTCGGCATCTGCCGCGCCGGCCAACGGCCATTCGTGAAAGCAATCGGGACAGACGAAGTTTGATCCGTCGGAATAGGCATTTTCCATTCCGCAAACGGGGCAGGCAGGTGTAGTCATGAGGGAGTCCGCGGTTGTAATCAGGGGAGTTGAACGACGGCGGGCGGTTGCCAGCCGGGCTTCCGATGCTCAGCGACGACAGCAGTGTAAACGCCGCCGCGCACATTGAAGCGAGCGGTCAGGCGCATGAAGCGTGGCTGGGTAGCGGCAACTAGATCATCCAGGATGCGGTTGGTGATAGCCTCGTGGAAGGCGCCTTCATCACGGTATGACCAGACATACAGCTTGAGTGACTTGAGTTCCACGCACTTCTCATCGGGCACATATTCAAGATGCAGTGTGGCGAAATCCGGCTGACCGGTCTTGGGGCATAAACAGGTGAACTCCGGCATATCAATGCGGATAGTGAAATCGCGATCCCGCTGGGGATTATCGAAGGTTTCGAGGGTTTTACTGGGTTGAGTGGTCATGATGGCTTGGGTCAGAATCAAGAGAAAGGCCCGAGAATCCCTCTCGGGTTGGAGGCCAGGCCAAAGCCCGGGCGTTGGGTTAGTCGGCTATAATACCGACCCGATCCCGCCCCAACCAGTTCCAGCCCTTTTTCCGCTCCCCGCAATCACTCCGTGCGTCTCGACCGAATAAAACTTGCGGGCTTCAAATCGTTTGTCGATCCCACCACGATCCCTACACCGGGCAACCTGATCGGCATTGTCGGCCCAAATGGCTGTGGCAAATCCAACATCATCGACGCGGTGCGCTGGGTGATGGGCGAAAGCTCCGCCAAGCATTTGCGCGGCGAGAGCATGGCGGATGTCATTTTCAACGGCTCCAGCAGCCGCAAGCCGGTCGGGATGGCGTCGGTCGAACTGGTGTTCGACAACGGCGAGGGCAAGGCGCCGGGAGAATTCGCCAAGTATCCCGAGATTTCCATCAAGCGCCAGGTCAGCCGCGACGGGCAATCGACCTACATTCTCAACGGCACCCGCTGCCGCCGCAAGGACATCACCGACCTGTTCCTCGGCACCGGCCTTGGCTCACGCAGTTACGCCATCATTGAGCAGGGCATGATCTCGCGACTGATCGAGGCCAAGCCCGCCGAATTGCGTGAGCTGATCGAGGAGGCGGCAGGCATCTCCAAATACAAGGAACGCCGCCACGAAACCGAGTTGCGCATGGGGCATACCCAGGAGAACCTGGACCGGCTGATGGACCTGCGCGAGGAAGTCGGCAAACAGCTGGAAAGCCTGAAACGCCAGGCCAAAAAAGCCGAGAAGTACACGGCACTCAAGGATGAGGAACGCGGCTACCGCGAGCAGTTGCTGGGCCTGCGATGGCGCAAATACGACGAGCAGTTTCAAACCCATCAGGGCCAACTGGCCGAATACGAAACCCGTTTTCGGACACTGGCCGAGGAAGATCACGCCCTCAACGAGACACTGGCGACTTTTCGTGAACAGCAGGAGTCGCTACAGAAATTCCTGAACGAGGAGCAAGCCCGATTCTATGAACTGGGAGCGGAAATCAGCCGCCTGACTCAAAATATCCGTCATGCACAGGAAACCCACGAAAACCTGATCCAGGAGGAAGCCCGCCTGCTGGAAGAGCAACAGCAGGCGGAAATCGATCTGGAAAATGATCAGGCCCAACTGGCCAGCCTGGTCGAAGAACTGGCCGAACTCGAGATCCTCCTGGAAGAAGCCCGAGAAGCGGAGCTCGAAACCGCTACGCTGCGGGAAGAGGCTGACCATACCCTGAAGTCGGCGCGCCAGCAGTTCGAGCAGCTGAGCAGCGACATTGGCCGTTACCGCAGCCAGCGGGATATCCAGCATGCACGGATCGGTCAGCTTGAGCAGCAGGCGCGACAGCTGGAGGCTCGCCGGGAAAAGTTGGAACTGGAGCGTCAGGAGGTCGAGGCCACCCTGAATGCCGAGGGGCTGGCCGAGCTGGAACTCGCCGTCGCCGAACTGGAAGCGGAGCGGTCCAGCCTCCAGGAGACCTTGCAACAGCTCCACACCCGGATTCAGGAAGGTCGGGAGCAGATGAAAACGCTGCAGCACGACCTGAATGCATGCCGGGCGGAACTGCATGCGATGAATGGCAAGATCAGCTCGCTGGAGACCCTGCAGGAACACGCCATGGGCAAGGACCGGGCGGGATTTCAGCGCTGGCTGGCGGAGCATCAGCTCGATCAGACCTCGCGTCTGGCCGAACATCTCGACGTGCACCCCGGTTGGGAAACCGCCGTGGAAACGGTGCTCGGTCCGCAACTTCAGGCTCTTTGCATCGAACAAACGGAAAACCTTGCCCCGCACCTTTCGGCGCTGGCCGGGGAGTCGCTGGCTTTATTCGAGACCCGTCCCTCACAAAATCAAACCGACGACAGCCTCGGCCTCCGTTTACTTGAGCGGGTGAATTCGCCGTGGAACCTGAGCCCCTTGCTCGGTGCGGTCTATTGTGCGGATGACCTTCACACCGCCCACCATATCAGCGCGCAACTGGCCGAGCATGAGTCCGTCATCACCCCGGATGGCACGCGCCTGGGGCCGGGCTGGCTAACCATGCAAAAGCTCGATGGGGGCCAGGCCGGCGTCATCAAACGCGAGCGTGAACTGAAATCCCTCAAAAAAGAACTCGAAACGCTCCGCAGCCGCATCGAGACGCTGGAAGAACAGTTCCACACGACCGAAATCGCGACCCGTCAGGCAGAGCTGGAACGTGAGCGACTGCAAACCGAGGAACGTCGGCTGGGCGCCGAACATGGCCGCGCCAAGTCTGAACTCAGCGCCACTCAGGCCCGCTGCGAGCAGGCCACCAAACGGCTGAACCAGATCAACAGCGAATTGATCGAGCTGGGCGCTCAGCACAGTGAAGAGAAGGAAGCCATTGAGGAATCGCGCCTGTTGCAGGTGGAAGCCGAGGAACGCTTGGCCGAGCTGGAGTTGCAGGCCAGCGACCATGCTGACAACCGCAACCGGCTTGAGAACCGGTTGACCGAGACCGATGCCGCCCTGCGCCAGGCGCGCGAAAAAGTGAATACCCTCAAGGGCCGCTCAGAAAGCCTGAGGTCCAATGAACAGCTCACACGCCGCCATCTGGAACGGGCCCAGGGTCAGTTTGACCAGGCCTTGCAACGATTGGAAGCGCTCCGCACCCGCGTCGCGGAAACCGGTCAACCGACCGAAGAGACCCACAATCAGCTGGACGAATTGATCGAGCAGCGCTCCCGGGCTGAAAAAGTTCTGGCCGATTTACGCCATCGCGCCACCGAACTGGAAGGCGGTATTCGGCAGAGCAGTGAATCGAAACTCCGCAACGAGCGGGAATTGGCGGGCATCAAGGAGCAGCTGGAAAAGATCCGGCTGGAGCTCTCTGCCAATGAAGTCCGACGGCAAACCGTGCAGGAACAGTTCGAGGAACTCGGCGCAGATCCAAGTCGCGTCCTGGAAACCCTGCCGGAAGAAGCCGATGAAAAAATCTGGCAGCAGCGCGTTGGTGAATTGGCCGAAGAGATTGCTCGCCTGGGCGCCGTCAACCTGACCGCCATGGAAGAGTATTTGGTCCAGGAGGAGCGGATGGCCTTCCTCGACCAGCAAAACCAGGATTTGAGCGAGTCGCTGGCGAGCCTGCGCGAGGCTATCGAGAAAATCGACAAGGAATGCCGAACCCGTTTCAAGGATACGTTCGACCTCATCAATGCCGGTTTGCAGCGCATGTTCCCAAAACTGTTCGGCGGCGGCCAGGCCAGTCTGGACATGACCGATCGCGATCTGCTCGAAACCGGCATAACGATCATGGCCCGCCCTCCCGGGAAACGCAACAGCTCCATCCATCTGCTGTCGGGTGGTGAAAAGGCACTCACGGCAGCGGCCTTGGTTTTCGCCATTTTCGAATTGAATCCAGCCCCATTCTGCCTGCTCGACGAGGTGGATGCCCCGCTGGACGATGCCAACGTGGGTCGTTTCAGCCAATTGGTCAAGGAAATGTCCGAAAGGGTACAATTTCTGTTCATTTCACATAACAAAGCCACCATGGAGATTGCCCAGCATCTGGCCGGCGTCACCATGAAGGAACCTGGCGTTTCCCGTATCGTGGCTGTGGACATCGATGCGGCCG
>DIVI01000139.1:0-20743 GCA_002423305.1 Methylococcus sp. UBA6136
GGCCGTTCGGGCCGAGATGCTTGCCGGTTTTGTCCGGATCATAGTGGCTCCCTGCTCCCAGACCCGCCTGCACTTTGCCGTCCTTCTCGCCGGCCTCGCAAGACGCGTTTTCATGCAGATGAAAGCCATGGTCACCATGAGGAAGGCCATGCAGGTCGGGTGACAGCCGAATGCCTTCCGGCAACTCTTTGACGGCGATGCGGCCCAAGGAGATGCCCACCCCTTTTTCGTCAATGGCATGCATTTCCGCGGTGGCCTCAACGGCGTTGGATAGCATTGGCCAAAGAGTAAGGGTTAACAGGATAGAAAGAAAACGGCACATGGCAGCTCCAAAATTAGGGAAAGTAAGCATCGGGCAGCGGAATTGTAACCACAAGCGGGTGCAGGGCGGAGTTCTCATGAGTCTGACAGCTGGCGTCGCACGCTCAGGAAAGGCAGTGCGATACCACTGGCAAGAATCAGCAGGCAACCGGCTAGAGCCGTTGGGCCAGGCGATTTATCGAAAAGAGCGACACCCAATCCAAGACTCATCACCGGTGCTGAATAGCCTACCGCGCTGACCAGGGCCGCCGGCGCCAGCTGGTAGGCCCGAGTCAGGTAAATCTGGGCCATGCTGCCCGCCGCGCCGGCCGCCAGTGTCCACAGCCAACCCTCACGCCCCATGGGTAACTGAAAGCCCTGCCAGGCAAACCAGGCGCCATGGACCATCAGCCCGACCAGGCAAAAGTAGAACACGATCGTGCGAGGCGGATTGCTGCGCCCGGCGCGAGCGATCATGAGGTATGCCAGCGCCGCCAGAAAACCCGAGCCAATACCCATGAGTCTTCCGCTGATATGGGTGGCATCAGCCTGCGGCTGAAACAGGAGGAACATGCCGGTCATCGCTCCGAGGATGGCTAACCAGTTGCTTCGGGAATTTCTCTGGCCCAATAGCCAGGGACTGAGGGTCGCCACAAAAATGCCGCTCGAAGAGGAAAGAAAAGTGCTTTCACCGGGTCCGATCAATTGAATCGAGCAGAAGGACAGGATCAGCGAAACACCCCCAAACAGTCCACGCAGCCACAAGGACGCTCGCCAGTCGCCGAACAGATCGCTCTGATCCCGTGCCCACAGGGCCGGAAGCACCAGAAATGAAAGGTTCACTCCGAGACGGATAAAGCTGACCGCGGCGGCGTCCACCGGGGGTTGGGTCAGGGACGCGGCATAGACGCAATTGGCCATGACGGCAAACAGCGTACACGCCAGCAACATGTAGCTCAAACCAAGGGCAGACAGATTGGGATTCTGGTGAGGTTGCATGCCTGTAAGTGTGGCAATTCCGGTCCAATGAAAAAAAAATGGGCAAATAGAAAAGGCCGTGTTACCGTAACCCAGCCTGTAAAGTTCTTCCATGGCGCCGCGTAATCCCTTCGCGAATCCAGCGTCTCAGCCGCTCCGTTCTTGAAGTCCGCTCCCCTCGAAGTAACTCCCTAAGGTTTAGCCGGCCCCTGTGGCCAATTTCGTTTGTTAAGTGAGTTCCGGCGATGCGTCGGGGCTGGAGTTGTTGGTATGAAAAACATTTATGTAGGCAATCTTTCCTTCAAGACCACTCAGGATGAACTGCGCGATACCTTCGCACAGTTTGGCGAAGTGTCCTCGGTCAATATCATCACCGATCGCATGACCGGGCAATCCAAGGGGTTTGCCTTTGTTGAGATGGAAGATGCGGGCGCACAGGCCGCCATTGACAAGCTCAACCAGACCGATCTGGGTGGCCGCAGCATCACCGTTAACGAAGCGCGTCCTCGTGAGGAGCGTCCCGCCGGCGGTCCCCGTCGTGGTGGCTTTGGTGGCGACCGTGGAGATCGTGGTGGCTACGGCGGTGGTCGCTACTGATCCTTCGGTAAACGAATGGTGATCACGGGGCCGATCTAGCGGCCCCGTTTAAGTTGAGAGGTCGGAACTTTCCCCCTGATTCCCCCCTTCTGCGAGTGTCGGTTCCCTCATTTCGACCGCCCCGCATCCTTCCCAGCCCGGTCATTACTTTGTAAGCGAGCTTCAGACCGCCTGAGAACAGTCGCGAATCATCATCCTGCGACTGGACGCTACCGAATAATCTTGCTTTTACGTATGCCGAATTGCACACTCAAACTGTGGGGTTTTTCACGGTAGCGAGGGTATTTGTCATGCAACAAGAACGACAACAAAAACAGCCGGCGGCATTTACGCCGGTGGGCACCTGGACACTCCTTTGCCTGGTTGCCATCGCCATGGCGGCCGCCTGGCTGTTCCTTTACTTCGGGGTATTTCTGCCTCGTGGCACGGTTCAGTGAGGTGAGCCCATGTCAAACGATGACAATCAGCATGACTTTCCCGATGAGGCCCATGCTCTGAAGGGCTCATCAGATCATCTCCATATTGATCCGCTTGAGAAAAAGTGGATTTACGTGGCGCTGGGCCTGATCGGCGTTTTCGTGGCGACCATCCTCTACACCGCTTTCGCCAAGCATGTGCATCCGCCGGGCGAAATGGAAACCATCGACTCGGCGCGACTGCACCTCAGCGAGGAGTTCGCCGAGGACAATCTGGGCGTCGTCACTCAAGCGGATGGCAGCGTCAAGGTCACCCTCGTCGCGGCCCGTTATGGGTTCTACCCGCGCGAAATTCGCATTCCCGCCGGTCAGCCGATCACCTTCCGCATCGCCAGCGCCGATGTGCTGCACGGCATCCACGTGCCGATGACCAACATGGCCACCATGGTCGTGCCCGGCTATGTCTCGACGGTCACCACGACGTTTCCCAAGCCCGGTGAATACCCGATGCTGTGCAATGAGTATTGCGGCATGGGCCATGACCACATGTGGAGCAAGGTGACGGTGGTATCCCGTGAAAGCTGGCAAGCCGGCAATACGCAAACACAGGGGAGATAACGGCCATGGCAGACAAGGATTTTCGCGTATTCGTACTCAGCCATTTCTGGTTGGCTTTTGGCGCCTTCGGCCTGGCCTGTGTCATGGGCTTTTATCAGGTTCTGGAGCGCAGCGGCTTCATTGAGGCCATCCAGTCACCGCAAGTCTACTTCGCCTCGGTCAGTACCCACGGGGTATTGATGGGCTTTGTACTAACGACCTTCTTCATCATGGGCTTCGGCTATCTGGTGGCGACTACCAGCCTGAAGATGCCGATCTGGAATCCCAAACTGGCCTGGGCCGGTTTCGGGATTGCCGTATTCGGCACCGTCATGGCCGCGATCCAGCTGCTGCTCGGCAAGGCATCGGTCCTCTACACCTTCTACCCGCCAGTACAGGCCAGCGTGTTTTTCTACCTGGGTGCGACCCTGCTGGTCGTCGGTTCCTGGTTCTGGGCCGCCATCATGGTGGTCATGTTCGTGCAATGGAAAAAGGCGCATCCCGGGGAAACCGTGCCGTTACCCATGTTCGCCAACACGGCTAACGCCATGCTGTGGCTATGGACCAGTGCCGGCGTCGCCATGGAAGTAGTGTTCCAACTGGTTCCCTGGACCCTGGGTTGGATCGACACGGTCGATGTCGGCCTGGCGCGAACGCTGTTCTCCTGGACGCTGCACCCCATCGTCTATTTCTGGCTGATCCCGGCCTATATCGCACTCTATTGCCTGGTTCCGCAGGCGGCCGGTGGCAAGCTCTTCAGCCATGACCTCGCCCGTATCGCCTTCATTCTGCTGCTGGTGTTCGGTTTGCCGATCGGCTTCCATCACCTCTACATGGACCCCGAGCAGGGCAAGGGCTTCAAGATGATTCATGGCATCGGCACCTTCCTCGTCGCGCTGCCGACGTTAATGACCGGCTTCACCGTGATCGCCTCGCTGGAAAAGGCCGGCCGTGATGCTGGTGGCCAGGGACTGTTCGGCTGGATCGGCACCCTGCGCTGGAGCAATCCGATGGTGCTGTCCGCCATCCTCGCCTTCCTAATGCTCATCGCCGGCGGCTTTGGCGGCATCGTCAACGCCAGCTACGCCATGAACGCGATGGTGCACAACACCGCCTGGGTGCCGGGACATTTCCACCTGATCTTCGGCGGCACCACGGTCATCATGTACTTCGCCGTCGCCTATGCGGTCTGGCCGCGTTTGACCGGCAAGGCCTTGATTTCGGGCTCGTTGCCCCTGGTTCAGTTGTGGAGTTGGTTCATCGGCATGATCATCCTCAGCACCCCCTGGCATATCCTGGGTTTGCTGGGCCAGCCGCGGCGTATTTCCAGCGTGGTCTACAACAGCCTGCTGACGCTGGCGTGGGATCCCTACGAACTGGCCATGATCATCGGCGGCGCCGTGTTGCTGGGCTCCGCCATGCTGTTTCTGCACATTCTCGCCAAGTCGCAGAAGCGCGGTGAACCCGTGACGGAGCAAGCGGCCGAAATCCATTACGCCGAAAGCGAGCATCCCGTGGTCCGCATGCCGGCGCTTCTCAACGGCTTCGGCTTCTGGAACCTGGTGATACTGGCCCTGATGCTGGCCAACTTCGGTTACCCGATTCTCCAGTTCTTCCTGATAAAAACCTACGGTTCGACCGGATGGGGGTACTGATCATGAAATTCGACGCACGCCTGGCGGGTTTCGCCCTGGCCCTGACCGTCAACCTAGTGCAGGCAGAACCCTCCTCCAGATTGGCCTGGACCCCGGAAACCCTGGCCGCGATCAAAAAAGGTGATCCGGCCAAGGGCAAGGTTCTAGCCGAATCCTGTGCATCCTGCCACGCCAATGGCGGCCAATTCCCTTATCTGGACGGCCAGCTGGCGCCTTATCTGTACAAGCAGCTGCACGACTACAAGGATGGCAGCCGGGCGAATCCCATCATGACCGGTCTGGTGGCTGGCCTGTCGCCAGAGGACATGGCCGACGTCGCCGCGTACTACAGCCAGCAGGACATCTCCCTGCCGGCCAAGGAGGAAAAGGCTTCGGAGGGCGCCGAGGTGTTGGTCAAGGAAGGCGACAGCCGCCGCATTCTTCCGCCCTGTGCCGCCTGTCATGAGGCAAGTGGCAAGGGCCAGAAAATCGACGTACCGGCCATTGCCGGCCAAAACGCCGCCTACCTGGAGCAAACGCTGCTGGACTACAAGAGTGGCGCTCGCAAGAACGACCTCTATGGCCGCATGCGCGACATCACCCGGCAGCTGAGCGAGGACGAGATCAGGCAACTGGCCCGCTATTACGCCGGGCTGGGGCGATAACACCACGTGGTGATGGGTTGTCCGGCCGGTTCAATCTCGTGGCAGAAGGGCGGGCGGACTGATCCTGCTGAAGGTCAGCCGGAGTCACGCAACCGATAAACCGCAAGGCACGTGATTCGTGACTTGCAGGCAAAACATCATCACTTTTGATGATGTTTTGCAGGTGCGTCTCAGGGACAATCCGCCCATGACTTCATTGATGTTAACGGCCCAACACCTCAGCCTCATTGAGGCAACCGAACTGGAAGCCCTTGAAAGCCGGTGGGATAGCTTTATCAGTCGGCGCGGACATGTTCTCGCATACCATCAATATGGCGACCCTCAGGGGCGCCCTGTCCTGTTTTTCCACGGCACCGGCTCACATGTGCACGGGATGTTGCTGCACAAACCCGCCCGCCAACTCGGGTTTCGCATCATTGCACCCGATCGACCCGGTATCGGACGCTCCCCATTTCGCCCCGGTTGGACCTTGATAGAGCTCGCCGAGAACCTCAACGAGCTTTGCGAGTGGCTGGGTCTTGGAGTAGTCGATGCAATCGGAGTCTCTGGTGGCGGCCCCTCGCTGATGGCCATTGCCCATGCCTTTCCGGATCGGCTGAACCAGATCCTTGCCCTGGCCTGTGTCATGCCGGTCATGAACGACCCCCGCCATGCCGTCGGTGTAGGGCGCTCGGTCCGCTGGATGGCGGCTATGGGCCGGCGCTTGCCACTGCCGCTGTTCCGATTGCCCTATTCCCTGCTGGGTCTGCTACAGACCCGGCTCAAGAGCCCGCAAACTTTCGAGCGGCTGTTTGCATCCAGCCTTAGCGATGACGATCGGGTCCTGTTCCGCCATCCGGACTATGCCTATCTGTTCATGCGCGATTTTCAGGAGGCCTTTCGGCAGGGCTCCCGCGGGTCGGCCTACGATGTCCAGACATTTCACAAGCCCTGGGGATTTGAACTGACAAACATAACCAAATCGATCCAGGTCATTCATGGGGACCAAGATCGTATCGTGCCTGTCAGTCACAGTGCATATCTCCAGCAGACCGCACGGAACGCAGAACTTCACCTACAGCCTGGCATTGGTCACCTGGGTTTGCTGGCCCGGGGTAATTCCATATTGGAAAGGCTTGGGTGAAACAGGCATGATGCGATCGCCACAATCATAAGAACCAATATGGGGCACTCATGGGGAAGCTTTCCTACGACGATCTGATTGAATCGATCTACGAGTGCTCCTTTGATTCCGAAAGATGGGATCAAGCCCTCAATCAGGTCCGGCAACATGTCAATGCCAGCGCCATCAACCTCATCGGCCTGGAAGTCGCCACCCACGACAACCCCTTCGTGTACACCTCCAATACCTGGGCCAATCCCTGGCTGCGCGCCGGCATCAATAGCGGATCCGGCGACAACAACCCCTGGGACAACACCCACGGCACCTTCTTCCAGATGATTCCCTCCACCCCCATCCAGTCGCCCTTCCCGTTCTACAACCTGATGAATAACCAGGACGTGTTCGTTCAGCTGCTGGCCCGCCCCTTGCCGAATGTCGGTCTGCGGCTCGACTTTCACTGGCTCAACCTCAACGCCGGAAACGACCTCTGGTACACCGGCAGCGGCGCCGGCAGCAACACCGACTTCGGCTACTTTGGCGCGCCTGGTTATGGCCAGAACTCCCTGGCGTATCTCACCCATATCGGCGGGGTCATCTTCCTGTCGCAGGAACTCAAGCTGAACGTCTTCTACGGCCATGCCTTCGGGCAGGAAGTCATTCGCAGCAACTACAGCGGTGCCGCGGGAGACTTTGGGTTGCTCGAGGTCGTTTACGGGTTCTGACCGGCGCCCGCAGATTCATCAAGACTGATGATGCGCTGCCCGATCCGGTCGGGGCAAAATCCCCCCATTGGCAGGATTCGCCAAAGAGGAATCGGGGGGTATTCATGTTGGAAAACCGGCTTGCAGACCATCACATGGCCGCGCCTGCGGTGCTGTTGCTGGTCGATCCGGACCTTCGGCTACTGGCCCGCACGGATCCCAGTGCAGCCACCCGCCCCATCGAGTCCCATATCCTGTGCGAGGACGGCCGAATCTCCGGTCTCGGCCAGCTGGACGGACCCCGTCTCGCCGCCGTCTGCCAGGAAAGCCTGCTCAGCCCCGAACCGCATCAGCACGTGTTGACTCTTGTCCAAGACAGCCCGATCAGCCTGCTGGCCACATTCAATGGGTTGGCGGCATACGCAGGCCTGGCGCCCCCGTGTTTGCTGATCCAGCTCCGCCTCAGGGAGGATGCCCCCCATCTTCGCTGTCGGGACCTCGCCAGCCGCTACCGCCTGACCCGGACCCAATCCCGCATACTCGCCGCGCTGGTAGAGGGGCTGGATCCGCAGACCATCGCCCGCCAGCAACCGACCGACCACGAATGGCACTGCCCTGACGCTGTTTTGGTCCTGTACCGATATGGAGCGGGCGAATCGCCCACAGCAAGCCCACTGGCGGCTTTTCAGGAATGGAAGCGTGATCTCCGGGCGCATGACTGCCCTTGACCAGCACGCTCGCCGGTGGCAACTCGATTTTGAACTGGACGGTATGCAAGACCGCACAAAAACAGCGGCAAGGCTACAACTGACAATGGATGGGGCGCTGATCAGCCGAACGATCAAACCCCTTGAACACGGCGACTGTTGAGGGTTGACCCAACATGGCTAACGACACAGTGAGGACATGGAACATGCCAAGGCTCTTTCCCGTTGTTTTGCTGGTTTCAGGACTGGCCTTTGTTGCCGGCTGCGCCAATCAGCCCGGTACCCCCGGAACACAGGCCAAAAAAGCCGCCAAGGCAAAAGTCGGCAGGGCAGGCTTGCCCGATGTGATCAAGCTGGGTCGGCCCAACGATTTCACAACGGTCTATCTGGCAACGAGGAGTATCCAGAAGCAGGGGGACAAGGTGCAGGCCTGGCAATTTGCGGTGCACGATTACCCGGTCCCTTTGGGCAATGTCGGTACAGCTCTGTCGAGTGAAGCCCTGGTATCCTTTGACTGCACTCAGAAAAAGCAAGCGCTGCTTCAGTCCCGTACCTTCTCCGATGCCTCCGGCAAGAAGCCGATTGGCGAGCCCGTCCGTTTTCCGGATAAGCCGGAATCCTATAACCCCATCAAACCCAAAAGCGTCGCGGCGAAGGCTCTTTCCATCGTCTGCGTGACCGGCCCGAACCCCGGTTCGCGGGCGCAGTGAGTTCGGCGGCCATCATGCAGCAATTCGCCAATCCACGGACGGGTAGCCGCCAACTCTGCCATAGGTCGTGCCCGCCTTCATGTGCAGTCGGGCCCCAGGCTACGTAAGACGCAGGCCATGTTTTTCGGCCGAGTCGGCTTTTCCGTGAATCAGGCGGGACAGGGTGATCCGGGAGACACTCAGTTGGGAGGGGGGGGGTACCAACCCGAATGCCGGAGAAATCAGTGACCCGGGCGGACCCACGCTGAACAATACCCCTCCGCCCCCGCCACCGAATCCTATCCCGACCCTGGGGGGATGGGCAGGGCTGTTGATGGGTCTGTTGCTGGTCTGGATCGCCGAGCGGAGTCTGCGCTTCAAAGCATGGCGACGGCTTAACTCTTAAGTGCGCGTGCTCATAAAGGGAGAAAAATAGCTAAATATGCGATTTAGTTAAAGTATACTTTCACTGGATTGTTATTTTAGTGAGGTTTTTGCCGTGCGGGTCAGCAAAGAGGAAGTCATTGCCATCCTTGCCCAGTTCAATCCCTGGTGGCGGGGTGAAACCATCCCTGATTTGCCGGCCTGGCACCGAGGCGCCTTTCGGGAGCTTTATCTTTGGCTGGCCAAGCCCCCGGCGCCCCGGGCCGTGTTGCTTTCCGGGGCTCGGCAGATCGGAAAGACCACCCTCATGCTGCAGGCGATAGAAAAGCTTTTGCAGTCAGGTGTTCCCGCCGCCAATATTCTGTATGCGACGTTTGATCACCCTGTCTTGAAACTGGCCGGCATTGAGGCGGTCATCGAGGCTTGGAGAGAGAGGGAACCGCGCGTCGAAGGCGTCGAATATCTGCTGCTGGATGAAGCTCAATTCATTCGCGACTGGGGCACCTGGGTTAAACATCAGGTCGATTTCCGGAAATACAGAAGGGTTGCCTTTACAGGCTCGGCGATGCCCCTGGTCGCCGCTGATCAGGAGTCGGGCGTTGGACGCTGGCATACCATTCGTCTGACCACGTTGTCTTTTTACGAGTATGTACAGATCAAGCAACTGCGCTTGCCTGAACTCCCGGGTGTGACAAGCCTAAGAGAGCTATTCGATTGGACAGATCCCGATTTTTACCGCACCAGCGAATTGGCTGGGGTCTACGCAGGTCATTTTCATGAGTACCTCATCAGGGGGGGGTTTCCACAAACAGCCCAGATTGAAAGCATTTCTCAGGCACAGAGGCTGCTACGTGAAGACATCATAGACAAGGTTCTCAAACGGGATATGACTGCGCTCTTCGGGGTTCGCAATGTTCTGGACCTTGAACATACCTTTCTCTATCTCTGCATGCATGATGGTGGGCTGCTGGACATGACCGATCTTTGTTCAAATCTGGAGGTCAAGCGCCCGACAGCCCAAAATTACATCGGCCTTCTCGAATCGACTCATCTGATTTACCGCTTGCCCCCCTTCGGTTACGGAAAGGATGTATTACGCGGGAAGTTCAAGATTTATCTTGCGGATGCAGCGATTGCCCCTGCCGTGATGCTCAAGGGAAAAACCATTCTGGAAGATGCCGCCGCTTTAGGCGTTGCCACCGAAACGGCCGTGTTCAAACACTTGTTTGCACGCTACTATCCCCAGAACGTCCGGTTCAGTTACTGGCGTGGAAAAAAGGACAGGGAAGTGGACCTTGTCGCCGAAGTGAATGGGGAAATCATTCCCTTTGAAGTGAAATACAGGGCACAGCATACGGGCCCTGATGAACTAAAGGGGCTTATGGAATTGTGCGATCAAAAACAGATTGGACGAGGCTACGTGGTGACCAAGTCCATGAATGATTTTGGTGTGATGAAAATCAGGGGCAAGAATTCAGACGAGAAGGGCCAGGCAACCGCCATCATGCGGGTCCCCGCGGCTCTTCTCTGCTACTGGCTGGGGGCCATTGAGATTTCTGCAGTGATCTGAAACCCAGCGGCATTTATTGCTGGTCAGTAGCCAACAGCCAGCTACATATCTCTAGTAGATCGTCCCATTAAAACGATTACAAATAATCCGTTCGGCCTGAGCCTGTCGAAGGCCAATATTGGCAGGCAGTAGCGGTTCGACAAGCTCACCGCGAACGGCAATGGTTCTGCTGAAACGCACTACTAGTCACTACTGAGCCAGCCGGGATCAATGACCTGGATCTGCCGCCGGCTGAGCGGAGTCGAAGTCGGTGTTGGCTTCGACTCCGCTCAGCCAACGCTAGGAACCCAGATCAGCCAGAGAGGGGAAAGGAAAGGGACATCACACTCAAGTAAAGACTGACACCATCCCGGCTATCACCGCGCCGATATCCAGCAGCACAATCAGCCCCGCCGCAATCATCAGTACCAGCAGGAAGATGGGATTGGTCAGGCTGTGTGAGCCGCTGAAGATAAATAGCAGATCGAAGCTCTCAATATGAGTGACTGTGGGAGAAGCGCCGAGCCCTGTTCCGTCGGCATGTTTTCGCCGGGATTCAGGCGGCCACCCGCTCAATTTTGGGGCGGGGCTGCTGCCGTGCCTGCCACAAGTCATATTCTGTCTGCATTCGCAGCCATGTTTCTGCGCTAGGTCCATTGAGCCAGGCTTCAAGTCGCAGGGCCATATCCGGGCTTATGCCAGCTTTGCCATGAATCAGGCGGGACAAGGTGACCCGAGACACACCCAGTTGGTGAGCCGCTTCTGTCACGCTGTATCCTAGATCGGGTAGTACGTCCTCACGCAGGATGAAGCCGGGATGGGGAGGGTTATACATGGTCATGGAAGACCTCAGTGATAGTCCTGATAATCCACAAGTACGGCGTCTTCGCCGGCAACAGTGAAGGTCAACCGCAAGAATCTCGGTATTCGGACCCCACCATGGCTTTGGAGTGGGCCAGGGCAAGATTGACTGAATTACGTTAAGACGGCAAAAACGCTACAGATTAGAGCTCCCACATCCAGCAGCACAATCAGCCCCGCCGCGATCGTCAGTACCAGCAGGAAGATGGGATTCGTCAGGCTCAGCGAGCCGCCCAGGATGCCGAGCAGATCGCGGCTGTCAATGCCCATGGAGGCAATCTCGAAGGCGAGTCCGCCGAGTTGCTTGAGGTCGCGAACCTTGCCGACTTTCTCTGTCACGGCGGGGTCGTTTTGCAGCCGCTGCACAACGTCACCGGCGTAATTACGCGCCTGACCCAGCCAGGCGGTCAACCGTTGCGGCAGGTTGCTGGCTTCTTCCAGCACGTACCAGCTCCATCCCACCACCAGTCCGGGTAGCAAAAGCACCACGCCGAGCAGGACTGACCAGATCACCGACAAGCCCCAGGCACGGGTGGCGAGCCAGACCAGGAGCAGGGCCGAGGCTAGGCCCGTCAGGGCAAGGAAGCGGGCCATGCCCTTAAAGCGATTGGCCAGGTTCTGCACCAGACGGGCAAAGCCCATGATGCGGGGCAGAAACTCGATCAGTTTCTGATGGGGGCCGTTGTCTGTCGTCGCCATGAGCGGGCCTCGGGGGTTATTGGAGTTTCTTTTTCAGCAAGTCGTTGAGCTGAGCTGGGTTGGCCTTGCCGCCGGTCGCCTTCATCGCCTGGCCGACAAAGAAGCCAAACAGCTTGTCCTTGCCGGACTTGTAGCCGGCGACCTGATCCGGATTGGCAGCGATGATCTCGTCGATGATGGCTTCGATCGCGCCGGTATCGGTGATCTGCTTCAGACCCTGCTTTTCGATGATGGCATCGGCCGTTTCATCGCTCTCCCACAGGGCTTCGAACACCTGCTTGGCGATCTTGCCGGAGATGGTGTCGTCAGCGATGCGCTGGACCAGTCCTGCGAGACGGTCGGGCTGGACCGGACTCTGTTCGATTTCGAGGCCCGCCTTGTTCAGGGCGGCGGCGAGATCGCCCATGACCCAGTTGGCGCAGAGCTTGGCATCGGACCCGGCGGCATGCACCACGGCTTCAAAGTACGCGGCCAGTTCGCGGGTCGCCGTCAGTACCTCGGCGTCATAGGCGTTGAGCCCGTATGCGGCCTTGAAACGATCGCGCTTGGCATCGGGCAGTTCCGGCAAACCGGCCCGCACCGTTTCGATGAAGTCGGGAGTAATTTCCAGCGGCAGCAGATCGGGGTCGGGGAAGTAGCGGTAGTCGTTGGCTTCCTCCTTGCTGCGCATGGAGCGGGTTTCGTCCTTGACCGAGTCGTACAGCCGGGTTTCCTGGATAACCTGGCCGCCGCTCTCGAGAATCTCGATTTGGCGCTCGACCTCGAAATTGATGGCCTTCTCGACAAAGCGGAAGGAATTTAGATTCTTGATTTCGGCGCGGGTACCGAACTTCTCCTGGCCCTTGGGCCGGATGGAGACGTTGGCATCGCAGCGGAACGACCCTTCCTGCATGTTGCCGTCGCAGATTTCCAGGTAGCGGACCAGCGCGTGCAGCTTTTTCATGTAACCCACGGCTTCCTTGGCCGAGCGCATGTCGGGTTCGGAGACGATTTCCAGCAGCGGCGTGCCGGCCCGGTTGAGGTCGATGCCGGAGAAGCCGTGGAAGTCCTCATGCAGCGATTTGCCGGCATCCTCCTCGAGATGGGCGCGGGTGATGCCGATGACTTTTTCCTCGCCATCCACGGCAATGGTTGTTTGCCCGTTGCCGACGACGGGCAGATCGTACTGGCTGATTTGGTAGCCCTTGGGGAGATCGGGGTAGAAGTAGTTCTTGCGGGCGAACACGGAGCGCGGCGTCACCGTGGCGCCGATGGCCAGCCCGAACTTCACCGCCATGCGCACGGCTTCCTGATTAAGGACCGGCAGCACGCCGGGCAGCCCGAGGTCAATCGCGCAGGCCTGGGTGTTGGGTTCGGCACCATACGCGGTGGCGGCGCCGGAGAAAATCTTGGACTTGGTAGCGAGCTGGGCATGGATTTCCAGCCCGATCACGGTTTCCCATTGCATGGTCTCAGCCTTCCAGAAGAATTGAGTTAAAGCGCCACATCGGTGTGTTTGACGGAAATTCCATCACAGCGAGGGTGAGCGGCGATGCCAGTCGGTCACCTGCTGGTAGCGGTGGGCCAAGTTCAGAAGCTGTGCTTCGGAAAAATAATTGCCGATGATCTGCATGCCGACCGGCAGCTTCCCGGAGAAGCCGACGGGGATGGACATGCCCGGCAGGCCCGCCAGATTGACGGCGATGGTGTAGATATCAGACAGATACATGGCGATGGGGTCGGCGCTCTTCTCGCCGAAGCGGAAGGCCGCCGAGGGCGAGGTCGGCCCCATGATGACATCCACTTCCTCGTAGGCCCGCTTGAAGTCCTCGCTGATCAGGCGGCGGATTTTCTGCGCCTTGAGGTAGTAGGCATCGTAATAACCTGCTGACAGCGCATAGGTGCCGATGAGGATGCGGCGCTTCACCTCGGCGCCGAAGCCTTCACCGCGGGAGCGCATGTAGAGGTCTTTCAGATCCTTCGGCTCCGCGCAGCGGTAACCGTAGCGAACGCCGTCCAGTCGTGCCAGATTGGACGAGCATTCCGCCGGGGCGACCACGTAATACGCCGGGCCGGACAGGTGCATGTTCGGCAGCGAGATGTCCTTCACCGTCGCGCCCAGCTTGCGGTACTCGTCCACCGCGGCTTGAATCAGTCGGGCAATCTCGGGATCGAGCCCTTCGCCAAAGAATTCCTTGGGCAGGCCGATGCGCAGGCCGTCGAGCGGCTGGCCGAGGGTGGCGGAATAATCTGGCACCGGCTGATCGACGCAGGTCGAATCCTTGGGGTCGAACCCCGCCATGGCCTGCAGCATCATGGCGCAGTCTTCTGCCGTGCGGGCCATGGGGCCGGCCTGATCCAGGCTGGAAGCGAAGGCAATCATGCCCCAGCGGGACACCAGCCCGTAAGTCGGCTTGAGTCCGGTGATGCCGCAGAATGCCGCCGGCTGGCGGATCGAACCGCCGGTATCAGTCCCCGTGGCGCCGGGGGTCAGCCGGGCCGCCACCGCTGCCGCAGAGCCACCCGAAGAGCCGCCCGGCACGGTGCCAGTGTCCCAAGGGTTCTTCACCGGGCCATAGAAACTGGTCTCGTTGGAGGAGCCCATGGCGAACTCGTCCATGTTCAGCTTGCCCAGCATGACCGCGCCGGCATGGTTGAAGCGCTCCACTACTGTGGCATCGTAGGGCGAAATGAAGTTGTCGAGCATCTTCGAGCCGCAGCTGGAGCGAACGCCCTTCGTGCAGAAAATGTCCTTCTGGGCAATCGGGATGCCGGTCAGCGGGCCGGCCTCGCCTTTGGCCAACAGGGCGTCGGCAGCCTTGGCCGAGGCCAGAGCCATGTCCTCGGTCACGGTGATGAAGGCATTGAGTTCGGGATCCAGTGTCTGAATCCGAGCCAGGAAAGCCTGGGTCAGCTCCTGACTGCTGAATGCCTTGTTCTTTAAGCCAAGCGACAACTCGGCAATGGTTTTTTCATGCATGGATGGGGTTCCGGGAAATACCGACCATCAAGTCGGGTCGGCGGGAATGGGTTCGGCCCGTGGACGGCCTAATCATGTGGGGAGCGGCTGCAGAGCTTTATTCGATCACCTTGGGAACGAGATAGAGACCCGCATCAACGGCTGGAGCCAGTTGCTGAAATAGCGCTCGCTGGTCCGGTTCCGTCACGACATCGGGCCGCAGTCGCTGGGCTTGGTCGAGCGGGTGAGCCATGGGTGAAACAGCGCTGGTATCGACCGCGCTCATTTGCTCGATGAAATTCAGAATGCCGGAAAGATCGTGAGCATACGCATCCGTTTTATCGCTATCGATGGCCAGACGTGCCAGCCAGGCAATGCGGTTGACCTCTTCGGAGGTGAGTGACATAGGTTTGAGCTCTCTGGGAAAGTCGTGGAGTGACCTGAACGGGTTCAATTATTCGGGAAAATCATGAGATACGTCAAAAGATAAAGGCCCGGTTTTTTTCGTTATTTATCGATGATGACACGCAGCCCGCATGTGGCCTCAATTCCCCGTATGACAAAGGATTGTTTCCCCCAAGCGCCTTGCCTCGGCAAGGAGTCGCTTGCTAAATTACATCATTTTTTAACGGCGCAAAACTCATGGTTTTCAAGCAGCTTCGCGGATTTTACTCGACCGACTTGTCCATCGATCTGGGGACCGCGAACACCCTGATTTACTCGAGGGGCAAGGGAATCGTGCTGGATGAACCCTCAGTGGTCGCCATCCGCGAAGACCGGGCGCGGGGCGTCAAGAGCATAGCGGCTGTGGGTGCCGAAGCCAAATCCATGTTGGGCAGAACGCCCGGCAACATTACCGCCATTCGCCCAATGAAGGACGGCGTCATTGCCGACTTCACCATCACCGAGAAGATGCTCCAGTACTTTATTCACAAGGTACATGAGAACCGCATGTTCCGGCCCAGTCCCCGGGTGCTGATCTGCGTGCCCAGCGGCTCGACCCAGGTGGAGCGTCGTGCCATCAAGGAATCGGCCCTGGGTGCCGGTGCCCGCGAGGTCTACCTCATCGAAGAGCCGATGGCCGCAGCCGTGGGGGCCGGATTGCCCGTGGATGAAGCGCGTGGCTCCATGGTCCTCGACATTGGTGGCGGCACCTCGGAAGTGGGTATCGTCTCCCTGAACGGTGTGGTCTATTCCGCTTCGGCCCGTATCGGCGGTGACCGCCTGGACGACGCAATCATGAGCTATGTCCGCCGCAACTACGGCACACTGATCGGGGAGGCCACGGCGGAGCGCATCAAGCATGAAATCGGTTCGGCCTATCCAGGCAGCGAAATCAAGGAAATCGAAGTCAAGGGCCGCAATCTTTCGGAAGGTGTCCCGCGTAGTTTCATCCTGAGCAGCAATGAAATCCTGGAAGCCCTTCAGGAGCCGCTCCAGGGGATCGTTGATGCGGTCAAGACCGCGCTGGAGCAAACCCCCCCCGAGCTCAGTTCGGATGTGGCCGAGCGCGGTATTTATGTCACTGGCGGTGGTGCCCTGCTCAAGGACATCGACCGGCTCATTTCAGAGGAAACCGGGCTGCCGGTTCACATCGCGGAAGATCCCCTGACCTGTGTTGCACGGGGCGGCGGCCGCGTGCTCGAGTTGCTGGACAGCAAGGGCCTGGCCCTGTTTTCGCTGGTGGAATGACGAGGGCTTTTTTCCACCCTTTGTTCCTGTTTCCGGATTCACCTCTGATCGTCGCATATGCGAGCCCTGTCACATACCAAGCCCCCATTTGCCAGCGGTTCTTCGCTTCATCTCAAGCTGGCGCTGTGTCTGGCTGCCTCTCTTGTTCTGTTGGCGATTGACCACCGGGAAGCGGTGAGGATGCTGCGGCTGCCATTTGCCATGATCGTTGAACCCGTTCGCCAGATGGTTCATGCCCCGGCCCATTTCTTCGAGAAGGTCTCCGAGTTCGGCAGCAGTCATTCCGAGTTGGCCTCGGAAAACCAGCGGTTGAAGGAAGAAGCGCTGTTGCTCAAGGGCAAGCAGCTGAAGTTCGAGGCGCTCGAACAGGAAAATATCCGTCTGCGAGGGCTGTTGGACAGCACCTTCAAAGTCGGCGATCAGGTGCTCATCGCCGAACCGCTTTCGATCAATATCGTGCCCTACGAGAATCTCGTTGTGGTCAACAAGGGCAGTCGTTACGGTATTCAGCCCGGGCAGGCGGTGGTGGACGGCAATGGCGTGGTCGGCCAGGTGCTACGGGTTACCACTCACCATGCCGATGTGGTCATGATCACCGACCCCAGCCATGCGATTCCCGTTCAGATCAACCGCAATGGTCTCCGGACCATCGCGGTCGGCACCGGGGCGGCCGATCGTTTGAAACTGCCCTATCTGGCTGGCAGCGCCGATGTCCGGCCGGGTGATTTGCTGGTGACATCAGGGCTGGGTGGCGTCTTTCCGGCAGGATATCCGGTCGCCAGGATCGGAGCGCAGCCCTCTGAAAATCAGGGGGCCGGCAGGCTCGAGGCCATTCCCGTGGCGCAACTGGACCGCAATCGCGAACTGCTGGTGGTACGAACCGATTCGTCCCCGTTGCCCCGTATCCCCGATAAATCCGACCCGCAGCCGGCCAATACCCTGAGCGATGCCGCCCGATAGGCCGCATGGCGCGGCGATGGCGAGCGTCATGTTCAGCTTCATACTGGCCATGATGCTGCGCATCCTGCCGCTTCCCATGGACTGGTTCGCCTGGAATCCCGATTGGCTGGCGCTCCTGTTGATCTACTGGACCTTGCTGGCGCCGGATCGGGTCGGCATTGTCACGGCCTGGTTGGTTGGGTTCTTTGCCGACGTATTGACCGGGCGGCTGTTCGGACAGCATGCGCTGGCCTATGCGGTCATGGCTTACAGCAACCTGCAAATGCGACAGAAGCTTCTCGGGCTTCCCATGCTGGTGCAGTCCGTCTGGGTGTTGTTTCTCTTATTGTTGGCGCAAGTGCTGATTCTGTGGACTCAGCGAATGGACATGGCTGAATCGATGCGCGCCCTCTATTGGCTGCCCTCCCTCACCGGGGCGCTTGCCTGGCCGGTTGTAGTGGGCGTGATGCAGCGGCTTGGGCGTTTGGGCGTTACGCGGGGCTCATGAGCGAGCACTTCAGCGTCCAGGACGGGTTCCGGGAAAACCGGCTCTTTCTGAGCCGCATCGTCGTCAGTGTAATGGCGATGATGCTGGGTGTTTCTGCCCTGGTGTTTCGACTGGTGTACCTGCAGGTCACGGGGCACGAGCAATATGCCAGCCTGTCCCGAGACAACCAGATCAAGATTGCGCCGATCCCACCCAATCGCGGCATGATTTTCGATCGGAATGGCGAGGTGCTGGCGGATAATTTTGTCACCTACAGCCTTGAGGTGACGCCCGAATTGGTCAAGGACCTGCCCGGCCTGCTTCGCGAGTTGAAAACCGTGATGAGCCTGACGGAAACCGATCTGGAGCAGTTCCAGGCGCTCAAGGCGAAACGCAAAGGGTTCGAGAGTGTGCCGGTTCGTCTCGGGCTGACCGAGGAAGAGGTTGCCCGGATAGCGATCAGGCTGCCCTGGTTGGTGGGTGCGGAAATTCACACCCGGATGATGCGGAATTATCCCTACGGTGACCTGACAGCTCATGTGGTTGGCTACATTGCCCGCATCAACGACAAGGAGTTGGCCAGCCTGGACCCGGCGCAATATCGTGGGACCTTCTTCATCGGCAAGAACGGCCTGGAAAAAAGTTACGAACCGTTGCTGCATGGCAAAACCGGTCATGAGGAATACGAGGCCAACGTCAAGGGTCGGGTGATCCGATCAATGGGCACGACCGAGGCCATCGACGGAGCCAATCTCCATCTGTCGCTGGATATCGGCCTGCAGAAAACCGCCATGGATGCCCTGGGTCCATATCATGGGGCGGTGGTGGCCATCGATCCGCGGAATGGCGAAGTCCTGGCCCTGGCCAGCAAGCCCAGCTACGATCCCAACCCGTTCATTCAGGGCATCAGCACAAAAAACTACGCGGCGTTGCAAAACGATGAGGCCCGACCCCTGTATGACCGGGCGACCCGCGGTGCCTACCCGCCGGGCTCTACCGTGAAACCTCTGGAGGCGCTGGCAGGATTGGAACTCCTCAATCTATCGCCGGCAAGTCGTATCGCTTGCCCAGGCTATTTCCGCCTCCCCGGTTCCAAGCACAAATATCGCGACTGGGCGCATTCCGGTCATGGCGCCACTGACATGCGGCTGGCCATCGTCCAGTCCTGCGACGTTTACTTCTACAGCCTCGCAAACCGTCTCGGCATTCAGCGTCTGCACGACTTCATGCGGGGCCGCTTCGGTCTGGGCGAAGTAACCGGACTTGATATTGCGGGCGAGAAAGCCGGTCTCTATCCCACGGAAGAATGGAAGCGAAAATATCGCAAGGCAGAGTGGATTGCCGGCGACACGGTCATTGCTGGCATTGGTCAGGGCTTTGTGACCACCACCCCGCTGCAGATGGCCAGGGCCACGGCCATTCTGGCTAACAAGGGGCTGAACGTCGAACCCCGCCTGGTCAGCCGCATCAAGGCGGGCTGGGTTGATGAGAACCCCTTTCCGCGCCGGCAGCAGGCTGGCCACCCTATCGCGCCGAATCACTGGGATACGGTGGTCAATGCCATGGTCGATGTGGTTCAGCGCGGAACGGCGAGACGAATTTCAGCGGGGCTGGGCTATCACATGGCCGGCAAGACCGGCACGGCTCAGGTATTCAGCGTCGCCCAGGGCAAAAGCTACAAAAGCATGCGCGTAACTAAATCCATGCGTGACCATGCCTGGTTCATCGCCTTTGCTCCCGCCGAGGCGCCCGAGATAGCCGTGGCGGTCATCGCCGAGAATGCCGGCCACGGCGGGACCGTCTCGGCCCCGATTGCCCGCAAGGTCATTGACCGTTGGTTGCGCCCTGATTCCGTCAAGCCATGAAAATCGATCCATTGCTGACGCAGATACGTCTGGGCCCTGCAAGCCCCAAGCATGGCTTTCTGAGTCGGCTGCCGCTGGATTTGCCTCTTCTGGGCGGTTTGCTGGTGTTGTCCGGCATCGCCATGGTGGTGCTTTATTCGGCTTCGGGCCAGGATATTGATGTACTGCTTCGGCAAGGGGCTCGGTTGCTGCTGGCCATGGCGATCATGCTCGGCGTCGCCTACATACATCCCCGCCATCTTTTCAACGCCAGCCCGATTCTGTATCTGGTCGGAGCGGTCATGTTGCTGCTGGTGTTGCTGGTCGGCAAAACCAGCATGGGTGCCCAACGCTGGCTGGATCTGGGCATCATTCGGTTTCAGCCTTCCGAGCTGACCAAGCTGTCCACCCCCATGATGCTGGCCTGGTTTCTCTCGCAAGCGGCACCCCCGCCGAATTTGAAGAAGGTTCTTATGGCCGGGGCGCTGATAGTGTTGCCGGCCTTGCTCATTGCCAAACAGCCGGACCTGGGTACAGCCATTCTGGTGGGTAGTTCAGGGGCGGCGGTGATTTTTCTGTCCGGGCTGTCATGGAAATACCTGCTGACCCTGTTCGTCCTGGGCGCGGCTTCCCTGCCGGTGCTCTGGCATTACCTCCACGGTTACCAGCGTGATCGCATCCTGACGTTGCTCAACCCGGAGGCCGATCCCTTGGGGCGGGGTTATCACATCATTCAGTCAAAAATTGCCATCGGATCGGGCGGGGTTGGCGGCAAGGGCTGGCTGAACGGATCCCAGGCGCATCTTGAATTCCTGCCCGAAAGTTCGACCGACTTCATTTTCGCGGTGCTCGCCGAGGAATTTGGATTGATCGGCTGCCTCGCGCTGCTGGTCGCGTATTTCGTTATTCTCGCCCGCTGTTTCTATATTGTTGTCCAGGCCAAGGATCGTTACAGCCGTTATCT
>DIVI01000139.1:20769-25182 GCA_002423305.1 Methylococcus sp. UBA6136
GCCGGGTTCGGTCTTCTCATGTCGATTCAGGCTCACCAAAACCGCAAGTAACCCCTCAAGGATTCTCGGAAACCACCTTTCCCGGTATCCTTTCCCTCAGATTTCCCCTTTGTCGGTTGTCATCCCCATGAAACACAGCATCATTGCCGCGATATTCGGCGGCGCCTGTCTGGCGGTTTTTTCCGGCTGTTCCACCCAGACGTCCTCGACCACCAACATTCCGGCGCCGGCTGATCGTAAACCCGCCCAACCCGTTGAGGTCGCCAAGCCGGTCAGTGACGAACCCAAGGTCATCCTGCCGCCCTCGCCCGGCATCTCCCAGCGGCCTGCGGTGCGCGAGTTCATCGCGGAAATGAGCCGCAAGCATGGTTTCAGCAGCGCCGAACTGACCCGGGCCTTTGACGAGGCCGGCACAGTGCCCGCGATCCTTGATGCCATGGCCAAGCCGTATGAAGCGAAACCCTGGCATGCCTATCGCAAGCTGTTCCTGACCGAAAAGCGCATCAACGGCGGGCGCGATTTCATGGCCACCCATGCGGCCGCATTGGCGCAGGCCAAGTCCCGCTATGGGGTAGCACCGGAAATGGTCACCGCCATCATCGGCATCGAGAGCGCCTATGGATTCAAACCCGGCAAGTACCGCGTGATCGACTCGCTGTCGACCCTGGCTTTTGACTATCCCCGGCGATCCAGCTTCTTCCGCAGCGAGCTAGAGCAATTCCTGCTGCTCTGCCGCGAGGAGGGCATGGACTACCTGCAACCGCTCGGCTCCTATGCCGGTGCCATGGGCATGCCGCAATTCATGCCCAGCAGCTACCGCAAGCTGGCGGCGGATGGTGATGGCGACGGCAAGCGCGATATCTGGAGCAATGCGGCGGACGCCATCGCCAGTGTAGCCAACTACTTTGCCAGGAATGGCTGGCACAGCGGCGAGCCGATCGCGGTTCCTGCCCGGATCAGCGGTGATGGCTATCGCGAGGTTGTCAGCACCAAGAATCCCAAGGCCACCCAGACCCTGGGTGAGCTGGCCCATCTCGGTGTGACGCCTGCCGAGTCGGTTTCTGGCGGTCATAAGGCCGGCCTGGTTCAGCTCGCTGGTGAAACGGGCCCCGAGTATTGGGTGACCTTCCACAACTTCTCGACCATCATGCGCTACAACCACAGTCCCTTGTACGCCATGGCGGCCACCGAACTGGTGCGTGAATGGACCGGCGCCGGTCATCGCTGATACGGGTTCAAAAGATTCGTCAGGCTGCCGCGGAGCCCGGTCAAGACCGGGCTCTCTTCTGTTCGCGCCGGCTTCAGGACAGCGGAAGATCGAACGGAAGCGGCGATGGGTGACTTATTGCCGCATCCGCTTGCAGGGGATGCTTCAGCTGCTTAAATTTCCACTCTTGAGCGTGAATCAGGCATGCTGTTTTTCCTTCAATCCCGCTTGTCGCCCATTTATCGCGGCCCCGTCGTCGCCCTGGCGTTGATGCTGTTGGCCGGGTGCGCAAGCGAGCCCATGGCTCCACCGCGGCCCGTCCACCCGCCCATCAACATGGCGGTTGTGCGTGATGCCCTCAGTATGAAGGGAATTCCCTACCGCTGGGGTGAAGAAACCCCGCATCGCGGCTTTGATTGCAGCGGGCTGGTGCAATATGTCTACGGCAGGCACGGTGTCAGTCTCCCGCGCACGGCCTACCAGATGGCCATGGCACTCCCTGAGCTGGAGGAGGAACAACGCCGGCCGGGTGACTTACTGTTCTTCAATACCACGGGAAAGCCTTACTCCCATGTCGGCATCTACATTGGCCACGATCAGATGGTCCATGCCAGCAGCGCAAAAGGCAAGGTCGTGGTCGGTTCCCTGAATACACCCTACTGGAGCCAGCACTACCTCGGCATGCGTCGACCCATGGACTTAGAATCTCCTGAACCCTCTGAACCCGCACTGCAGATGGGTCACTGGGTGCCCTGACGCAGCGGCGGGATTTCAAACATGACCATGAAAGCCATTCTCATGACCAGGACCGGCCCCGCCGAAGTCCTGACGCTTGGGGACATCCCCGAGCCTGTCCTCACCGAACCGACCCAGATCAAGGTCCGCCTGCGCGCCGCTGGCATCAACCCGATCGATACCAAGATTCGCCGCAACGGCCTGCTCGGCCCCGGCCCGCTGCCCGCCATCCTCGGCTGCGATGGCGCCGGTGAAGTGATCGAAATCGGCAGTGCAGTCGACTGCTTCCGGGTTGGCGACCGCGTCTGGTTCTGCCATGGCGGCCTCGGCCTAGAGCCGGGCAATTACGCCGAAGCCATCTTGCTTGACCAATGCTGGGCAGCGCCGATGCCGCAATCACTGGACTTTATCCACGCGGCTGCCGGCCCGCTGGTGCTTATCACGGCCTGGGGGATGCTCTACGATCGGGGCCGGCTGCAAGCCGGTCAAACCGTCCTGATCCATGCCGGCGCCGGTGGGGTCGGTCATGTCGCCTTGCAGCTCGCCAAAGGGCGGGGAGCCCGCGTCCTCACCACGGTCGGGTCGGCGGAAAGCGCAGCGCGGGCCAGAGACTGGGGCGCGGATGAGGTGATCAATCACCGCGAGCAGGATTTCGTTGCCGAGGTGAACCGGCTCACCGATGGGCGAGGCGCTGACCTGGTCGCCGAAATGATCGGGCCGGAAGTCTTCGCCCGCAGCATCGGCTGCACCGCCCACTTTGGCGACCTCGTCACGCTGCTTGATCCCGGCCATGTCTCAATGGCCGAAGCCCGGCTCCGCAACCTGCGGATTGGCTTCGAACTGATGCTGACCCCGCAGTTGCGCCGACTGACCGCCGCACGAGCCTATCAGGTCAACATTCTGCGCCAATGCGGCGAACTGATCGACGCCGGCCAGTTGAAGCTGCATGTCAGCCGGACCTTTCCGCTGGAACACGCCGCCGAGGCCCATCGCCAGATCGAGACGGGGCACACACTGGGTAAATGCGTTCTTGCCATTGATTGAGGCTTCAGCGGGTTTGATTCGCCGCCGACAAGCACTTACCCTGAACCCACCCGAACGCCTTTCGGGTCTTTCCATCGCAAGCATCGGAGAAAAACTATGAAAAAAGTCATGCTGATACTGATAGAGGCACTCGCCAAAGCGGGCCTGGACAAGCTGGAGCGCGCCCTGGCGTTTGGTGGCGGTCTTGTCCTGATATTGGCTTTTGCCAGCGGGGCCTTCTCGCTCGACCATAACTGGTTCAGTTTCCTGTTCCGCTGGCTGCATGTGATTGCTGGCGTGATGTGGATCGGGTTGCTGTGGTATTTCAACTTCGTTCAGATTCCTTCCATGCCCAAGATTCCGGATGAGCAAAAACCGGCCATCGGCAAGGTCATCGCCCCCGCTGCGCTGTTCTGGTTCCGCTGGGCGGCGCTGGCGACCCTGGTCACGGGCCTTATTGTCATCAGCATGAAGGGATTCGGCGCGCTCGGTGACGCCCTGGCGCTGGGTTACCTGAAAGGGGGCTATTTCACCTATATCGGCCTCGGCATGTGGCTGGGCATCATCATGGCTTTCAATGTCTGGCACATCATCTGGCCGAATCAGAAGATTGCGCTTGGTATCGTGGATGCCACGCCTGACGAAAAGAAAGCCGCTGCCCGGATCGCCATGCTGACCAGCCGCTTCAACACCATGTTCTCCATCCCCATGCTCTATTTCATGGTGGCGGCTCAGAACGTCGCCTGACGAAAACTCTGCCACAGAGACAAAAAACCCGGCTCATGCCGGGTTTTTCACAAGTGGGCGTTGGCGGTGGTTATCTGGCCAGGCTGCTGGCGGCGCGCATCAGGGTGTCCTTGTCCATTGAGCCACTGAACTTCAGGGGCAGCTTGCCCAGGGCGCCCAGCCAGTTGTTCCAGATGAGGTTGCCGGTCACCTGATAGTCCAGGTTCGATTGGGTTTGCAGGATGAGGAATTGCTGAATGGCACTCATCGTATTGGCGGTCACCTCGACATCCATTTCCGATGACCCCAGCTTCTTCAGGACGAGCGGACTGCGGCTGACCCCCGCGGCAACCGGCCGGCCATTGAGGGCCAGGGCGACATCGGCACCGTCGAGATTCACATCCAGGTCATTGGGGTTGTCCACCTTCAGGCGCACCAGAAAACTTGGGCTCAGCGGGTTCAAATCCTTGATGTTGAGTCCGGCCAGCGAAACCTTGGGCTCCTTCATGTTTTTGTAATCGGCGGTGAGCAGTGAACAGCCGGTTTGTGTAAGCAACAGCGATGCCAGCCACCATGCAGCAACCCGGGTGGAAAAGGTTTTCATGATCACGATTCTCTTGAGTGACAAAATTAAGGCCGGATTGTAACGGTAGGAAATAGTCGTTCTGCCTTGGTCAAACCCCGAGGTCAAGGCGAATCGCCACGCGTTTGTCGGCGGTCTC
>DIVI01000030.1 GCA_002423305.1 Methylococcus sp. UBA6136
GCGCCGTCCCCAAAGACTTCTGCTACCAGCCACTCCAATAGTTCATAAGTTGCACTGATCGCCAGCACGATGCAGGTAATCAGAAAAACCCGCATGCGGTTGCCATTCACAAATTGACCCCGGATCAGGATTTCGCGTGCCGCAATAGCCGGGACAAGGCCCTGAAAAAAGTGGCCGATCTTGTCGTATGGATTCCGGTCGAGCCCCAGCCATTCTTGCAGCGCGAAGCCCAGGGGCACTCGTGCGTAGGTGTGTGTTCCGCCGACGATCAGCACGATGGCATGCAAAAAGATCAGGCTATAGAGCAGCACCGTCAGCGGGAAGCGTCGGCAGGTCAGCCACAGAACAGGCAGGACCAGCATGACCGGGAGTGTTTCCAGTAACCAGGTCGGCAGGTCATGGGCATGGAGGCCGGACCACATGAGCAGGCCGATCAGCGTCATCGACAGCAGGCCCAGCAATGGGGAACGGGTCATCAAGCATCTATTTAGGGTTCGGTGTCCCGGCAGCATGTGCGTTCAGCGGCGGGCGGATTGGTCGCACAACCTCATCAGATCACCGCAATGACCAGGAGATAAACGGCGCATACCAGCAATACGGCGAACGTCAAAGTCATCCCGAAGACCCTGAAGTTAAAGTTCTCAGGGGTTCGGCTGACACCGATGGCATGCGAAACCCGCCCTATGACCAAAGCGGTACCCAGCGCGTGAACGAGCAGAGGGTGTGCTGCCGAGGATTCAACAAGAAAGATGAGCAGCAGAGCGATTGGCACGTATTCGGCGCAGTTCGCCTGTACCCTCATGGCTCTGAGCATGTCGGGATTTTCTTCGTGCCCAAGGGCTATGCCCAGGCTACGGCGAAGGCGAATGGTTCGTATGCTGAGATATACGAAGAGAAAAGCGAGCAGAGATGCGTAAACCGAGATGATCGTCATGATGAGTGATCCTTACCCGTGGATTCGTGAGGGCCAAAGTGAATTGGGCAGGTAATGCGCGGCGGGGTGGGCATGAGCAGCATGTTTAGGGTTTTCCACCGGATAACAAGCCTTGCACCCGCCGCAGGTCGGCTTCGGTATCCACACCGGCATGCGGGGCGGATTCTACCGGGACGACGAGGATACGCTCGCCTTGCCAGAGGATGCGCAACTGTTCGAGTGCTTCGACCGACTCCAGTTGCGAGGCAGGCCAACGGACATAGCGCCGCAGGAAGCCGGCGGAGTAGGCGTAAATGCCGATGTGCCGTAGCCACGGGTAATCGCTGGCCGCCTGGCGGTCGGTCTGGCCGAAACTTTCACGATGCCAGGGAATCGGGGCCCGACTGAAATAGAGGGCGTGGCCGTGGCGATCCAGCACCACTTTTACAGCATGCGGGTCGAAAACATCCGAGGGGTCATCGATGGGGGCGGCCAAGGTGGCGATGCTGGCTGTCTGTTGTCCGGCCAGGGCTTTGGCCAGTTGGCATATCAAGCCAGGTTGCATGAGGGGTTCGTCGCCCTGCAGGTTGACCACGAGCGTGTCATCCGGCCAGTTCAGTTGATCGGCCACTTCGGTGATGCGTTCGGTGCCGCTGGTATGGTCCTCGCGGGTCATGACGGCCGTCACAGGCAGGCAGGCAACCGCCTCTGCAATGCGCGGATCATCCGTTGCCACAAATACTTCAGGACCCGCCTCCAATGCGCGTTCGCAGACATGGACGATCATGGGCTTCCCGGCGATATCCAGCAGGGGCTTGCCGGGTAACCGGCTTGAGCCATGTCGGGCAGGGATGACGATTTTGAAGGCTGTCATAACAGTTTCCTATCCTGTTGATAGTAATAGATATTTATATATGATGAGGCCGAATGATCAAGAAATGATCACATTGCCTCTCGGATGGCAGTATCGATAGCGGAAGCGGCGGCATCCTGAGCGCCTGGGAAAAGGTGACCATACCGATCCATCGTAAGTCCGTCATTGCCCGGCCATGTGCCGGGTTTTTTACGCTTCAATCCTATCGATAGGCTCCGCTTTCAGTCTTACACCCAGCGCTCCACAGACCTTTTGTATCGTATCAAACCGCGGATAAGAACCTGGGCGTAAGGCCTTATACAGCGCTTCTCTAGTCAAACCCGCCTTGCTTGAAATTTCGGCCATTCCTCTGGCTCTGGCAATGTCGCCAAGGGCAGCCGCCAGTAACGCCGGATCGCCATCTTCCATCACCATTGTCAGATATTCGGCAATCGCCGAATCGTCTTCCAGGTATTCCGCCATGTCGAACTCTGGAAGGTCTTGCACACGGATTGTCTCGTTCATGTCTCTCTCCACTCAAGTTGTGCGGCCAATCGAATCGCTCTTGATATATCTTCGGATTGCGATGATTTATTACCACCGCCAAGCATCACGATTACCACCTCGCCCCGGATGGCGTAGTACATTCGCCAACCTGGGCCGAACTGCTCGCGCATTTCAAATACACCATCGCCCACAGGCTTTACGTCGCCCAAGTTGCCCAACGATGCCTTGCGCAAGCGGGTGACTAATCTCTGTCGTGTTTTTAGGTCGCGCAGTCCCAGCAGCCAGGCGGAGAAGGCTTCTGTTTGTTTTATGGTGTACATGAACGCACTGTAATCGAGCGATTACATTTAGGCAAGATGGATAACCTGGCTTTGAGTAGGCTATCGAAAAATGATCACGGAAATGATCACGGATTCCAGAGGACTCTATGATTTCAGCGAAACCAGTTGGGACGAAAATGCTCTGGAACCGGCACCAGACGGGACTTAATGAAAACAGGGTACAGCAAACAGATTGCGGTTGACGATTTTGAAATGGGTCATGGATTCTTGTTCGCGGTGATGAGGAGGCTGGCACCCAGCCAGTTCGGGCTAGCGGATACCGGGGCGGGTTTCGACTTCGTCATTTTCGTTGATGTGCTTGGCTTTCGGAATCATTAACCTCGCCAGTTGACGGTTCTTGAGCCAGACTCCGAATCTGAAGAGGAGCAGGCAGGCGATGCCAAGGCCATAGAAGAGCGGGTCTGCGAGGTTGCCTTTCAACTGCATCGCATAGTGAAGGATGACAGCTACAGAGGCCGGGTAGATCCACCGATGCAGTTTCTTCCAGCGACGGCCCATGACTTTCATGGCGGCTTTGGAGGATGTCAGGGCCAGCAACAGCAGTATGCTAAATGCGAAGAGCCCTAACCAGATGTATGGGGTCTCAAGAATGTCGGTCGTGATGGATGACCAGATGAGGCCTTGATCGATCCACAGATAACCATAGATATGGAGTCCGGCGTAGAAAAAGCTGCTAAGCCCAAACAGCTGCCGAAATGCGGCCATCCCGCGCCAGCGGGTCATGGTCTGAACGGGGGTCACGAGGAGTGTGACGAGCAGGAATCGCAGAGACCAGAT
>DIVI01000119.1 GCA_002423305.1 Methylococcus sp. UBA6136
AGGAATGCGCAGGATGCTTCCGGCCTGGAGCCTGTTCTTGGTTCCCTTGAATGCGTGAGGATTAGCCAGGAAGAGTCCAGCCGCCATCTGTGCTCGAGTCACAGAACCCGGTCGCTGGATTCGGCTGGCGATGTCGATCAGTTTTTCCCGGCGGCGAACCGGGCCGTAAGTCTCGCCGCTGTATTCAATGGCTGACGTGGCGCTCGGATTTTCGTGATTCGAGTAATGGGTTTTCGGTGATGGGTCGGCACGGTCGTGACGGGGTGATTCATTGTAACGACTGCCATCCCAGCTCTGATCAGGCTGGTCAGAGGCGAAGGATTCCCGGATTGGGGAGGATGTCTGGCTGACAGCTCGCGATGGGTCGAGTAAGAGAGTGAACTCCCTGAGTAACGTGCCCTGGGGCGATTCAACCTCGACCAGAAAATCCAGGAAAGTTTCCTGGATCACGTCACGGGAACTGACCTGAATGGTGTGGCGCCCATCAGGTTTTGCGACGGGCTTGAACTGAAGTTGTGTCAGCGCGTGCAGTCGTTCCACGCCCGCTCTTTCAAAGGCTTCCAGGCTGGCCAGCCGGACCTGGATATTGTTGAGCTTGTCGCTGCCGGACAGGACCAGTGGAATTTCTGCGGTGAGTGGCTGGTTCAGTGAGGAATGTGAGCGGATATCTCCAATGCCCAAGGCTCCGGCGCCAATGGGCGCCAGCAGGCCAATGACTGCTATGGTTTTGGAGAGTTCAGACATGCCGCCCCAATCAGGTAAACCATACGTCTGGATGAAGTGGACATGCTAAATCATGGCCACGGACGTAATCAAAGATACTCTCTTATAAGGACTTCAGCTATTTGCAAACTATTCAGCGCGGCGCCCTTGCGAATATTGTCGGATACCACCCAAAGATTCAGGCCCCGCGGGTGGGAAATATCCTCGCGTATACGGCCAACATAAACCGGATCATGCCCGGCGCCTTCGGTTACGGCCGTCGGGTAGCCGCCCGGTTTGCGCTCATCGATGACTTCGATGCCCGGAGCTTTTCTAAGTAGCTCCAGCGCTTGTTCCGCAGTGATTTTGTCACGGGTTTCGATGTGAACAGCTTCCGAATGACCGTAAAAGACGGGAACGCGGACAGCGGTCGGATTTACCTGGATGCGGTCATCTCCAAGGATCTTGCGGGTTTCCCAGACCATCTTCATTTCTTCCTTGGTGTAACCATTTTCCAGGAAGACATCGATCTGCGGCAGCACATTGAAGCCAATCTGCTTGGGATATACCTTGGGGGTGATCGGCTTGCCGCTCAGGAGCTGCGTGGTTTGAGTGGCGAGTTCCTCGATGGCCTGCTTGCCCGTGCCGGAAACGGCCTGATAGGTCGCGACGTTGATCCGTTCAATGCCGACCGCATCATGGATAGGCTTCAAGGCCACCAGCATCTGAATGGTTGAGCAGTTGGGGTTGGCGATGATTCCCCGATTGCGGTACTGATCAATGGCCTCAGGATTGACCTCCGGTACGACCAGTGGAATGTCATCCTCGTAGCGGAAGCGGGACGTGTTGTCGATGACTACGCAGCCGGCTGCAGCAGCCATGGGGCCATAGATCTCCGAGACAGATGCGCCTGCCGAAAACAGACCGATGTGGGCTTGACTGAAGTCGAAGTCAGCCACGTCCAATACGGTGAGTTCCTTGTCCTTGAACTCGATTTTCTTTCCTGACGAACGGCTGCTGGCCAAGGCAAAAACTTCGCCCACCGGAAAATTGCGCTCTTCCAGAAGCGCCAGCATGGTTTCTCCCACAGCCCCGGTGGCACCGAGGACAGCAACTTTGTAGGTCTTGCTCATGATCTGTGATCTGACTCTCAGGAGCGAAGATGGCCGACAATGGCGGCGCCCATTTCCTGGGTGCCAACCTTGCGTGTGCCATCTGAATAAATATCTGCCGTGCGATAGCCTTCATCCAGTGCGGCAATCACAGCCTTTTCTATGCGGTCCGCATGAGTGGCGTCGCCAAAACTGTGGCGCAACATCATGGCGACCGACAGGATGGTGGCAATCGGGTTGGCAACACCCTTCCCGGCGATGTCCGGTGCTGAACCATGGATCGGCTCGTACATCCCCTTGCCATTTTTATCGAGCGATGCCGAGGGCAGCATGCCGATCGACCCGGTCAGCATGGCGGCGCAGTCGGACAGAATGTCGCCGAACATGTTTTCGGTGACCATCACGTCGAACTGCTTAGGTGCCCGCACCAGCTGCATGGCCGCGTTATCCACATACATGTGAGTGAGTTCGACATCCGGGTAGTCTTTGGCTACCTCGATCATGATCTCGCGCCACAGCTCGGTACACTCAAGCACATTGGCCTTGTCCACCGAACACAGCCGACGGTTGCGTTTCTGCGCCGTCTGGAAGGCAATATGGCCAATGCGGCGAATCTCCGACTCGTTGTAGATCAGCGTGTTGAAGCCTTCCCGCTCGCCTTGATCGTTGACCCGACGACCGCGCGGTTTGCCGAAGTAAATGCCGCCGGTCAATTCGCGGATGATCATGATGTCCAGCCCGGAAACCACTTCCGGTTTCAGCGTAGAGGCCGCGACCAGTTGTGGATAAAGAATGGCTGGCCTGAGGTTGGCGAAGAGCTCCAGTTCCGACCGCAAGCCCAGGAGGCCACGCTCCGGTCGCAGGGAGTAATCCAGTGGCTCCCACTTTGGCCCGCCGACGGCACCGAGCAGCACGGAATCGGCGGCACGACAGACTTTCAGAGTAGCCTCGGGAAAGGGGGTTCCGGTCGCGTCATAAGCGGCACCGCCGATGAGAGCCTCCTCGGTCTCAATCTGCAGACCAAACTCCTGTTTCAAAACATCCAGTACGTTAAGGGCTTCCGCCACGATTTCGGTACCAATGCCGTCACCCGGCAATACTGCAATTTTCTTGGTCATGTCTGGGTAAATCCTGTCCCTTAATCTAAATCAGGCGGCGTCACTGAACAGCCAGGGAGCTTCTTCCCGGCGCCGCTCTTCGTAGGCATGGATGGCATCTGCGTGTTGCAGCGTGAGGCCGATGTCATCAAGCCCATTCAACAAACGATGCTTGCGAGTCGGTTCGATTTCGAAGGGAATACGCTCACCATACTTGGTGGTAATCAGTTGCTTTGCCAAGTCCACTTCTAGTTGGTAGCCCACGCCACTGGCGTCGGCAAACAGGCGATCGACGATGTCGGTGTCCAGCACAATGGGCAACAACCCGTTCTTGAAACAGTTGTTGAAGAAAATATCGGCAAAGCTCGGTGCGATGATGACGCGAAAACCATAGTCCTGCAGTGCCCAGGGCGCGTGTTCCCGCGAGGAGCCACAGCCAAAGTTTTCACGTGTCAATAGTATCCGGGCGCGAAAGGCACTCGGCTTATTCAGGATGAAATCCGGATTGAGCGGTCGATGGGTGCAATCCATATCCGGTTCACCCCGGTCCAGATAGCGCCATTCATCGAACAGGTAAACGCCAAATCCACTGCGCTTGATGGATTTCAGGAACTGCTTTGGGATGATGGCATCGGTGTCGATGTTGGCCCGATCCAGCGGTATGACCTTGGAATTAATGTAGCGAAAGGCTCTCATGACTTCGGCGTCCTCTTGCGGGGAGTGGCTGGGGATTTGGGCGTAACGGCCTTGCTGGTGGCCGCAGGCTTTTTGGGTGCGGGCGCTGTTGTCTTTGCCGGGGCTTTTGGCTTCGGGGCGGGAGCAGTCTTGGCGCTTCCCGTCGCAGAGGGTTTGACACTGGCAGCGGGAGCCGCACTGGCCTTGCCCAGCTGACGCACGTCCACGAAATGACCATTGACGGCTGCGGCGGCAGCCATGGCTGGGCTCACCAGGTGAGTGCGGCCACCATAACCCTGACGTCCTTCAAAGTTGCGATTGGAAGTTGAAGCGCAGCGCTCGCCTTCTTCCAGACGATCGGCGTTCATGGCCAGACACATCGAGCAGCCTGGGTCGCGCCACTCAAAGCCGGCCTCGACGAAGATCTTATCCAGACCCTCGGCCTCTGCCTGATTCTTGACCAGTCCTGATCCCGGGACCACCATGGCTAGCTTGACGTTGTCGGCCACCTTGCGACCCTTTGCCACTTCAGCGGCAGCGCGCAAGTCCTCGATACGGCCATTGGTGCAGGAGCCGATGAATACCTTGTCGATGCGAATCTCGGTGATGGGCGTTCCCGCCTTGAGCCCCATGTACTGTAGGGCGCGATTCATGCCGTCCTGCTTGACGGGGTCCTTCTCCTGTTTGGGGTCAGGGACCTTGGCGTCAATCGCGACCACCATTTCCGGGGACGTGCCCCAGCTGACCTGTGGCTTGATGTCGGCGGCAGCGATTTCGATGACAGCATCAAATTTTGCATCACTGTCGCTGCGGAGTTGTTTCCAGTTTTCCACCGCCCGATCCCACAGCCTGCCGGTGGGTGCCATCGGTCGTCCCTTGAGATAGCTGATCGTGGTCTCATCAACCGCGATGATGCCGGAGCGGGCCCCCGCTTCAATCGCCATGTTGCAAAGCGTCATGCGTCCTTCCATGGTCAGTGACTCGATGGCGGATCCAGCGAACTCGATGGTGTAACCGGTTCCGCCCGCGGTCCCGATTTGGCCGATCACGGCCAGGATGATGTCTTTCGCGGTCACGCCATCGCCCAGCTTGCCGTCGATGCGGACCAGCATGGTTTTTGACTTGCGCTGGACCAGGCATTGCGTGGCCAGGGCATGTTCGACCTCCGAGGTGCCGATGCCAAAGGCCAGCGCCCCAAATGCACCATGGGTCGCAGTATGCGAGTCACCGCAGACGATGGTCATGCCGGGCAGAGTAGCGCCCTGTTCGGGCCCCATGACGTGGACGACGCCCTGGCGTTCGTCTCCCATCGCGAATTCGGTAATGCCAAACTCCGCGCAGTTCCTGTCTAGCGTTTCGATCTGCAGTCGTGCGATCGGATCGGTAATCCCTTTCTCGCGACCGGTGGTCGGAACATTATGATCGGCGGTGGCCAGGTTGGCGCCGGGTCGCCATACACCGCGGCCGCTCAGGCGCAGGCCCTCGAAAGCCTGAGGCGAGGTGACTTCGTGAAGCAATTGACGGTCGATGTAGATCAGTGCCGAGCCATCCGGTTCGGTGCATACCACATGAGCATCCCACAGTTTGTCATACAGAGTCTTGCCGGCCATAAGCGTACGGTCTCCAGATTCAGGAGGGAGAAAAAAGTTTTCGTTAACGGGAGCGGTTGTGGTGGCGAAATTTCATCACCAGTATCCAACGATGCCGAAGGTGGGTCTCATCATTGCAATGCGGAAAAAAGCCGCTCGGTGATGGTGTCGACGTTGCCGACGCCATTCATGCTGGCAAAGCGCACGGCACCCTGCTCGGCCAACTGCTGGTAATAGCCGACCAGCGGTTTGGTTTGTTCATGGTATACCGATAGGCGTTTGCGAACGGTCGCCTCGCTGTCATCGTCGCGCTGGATAAGGCGCTCGCCGGTAACATCATCCTTGCCCTCCTCGCGGGGCGGATTGAAGACAATATGGTAGGTTCGGCCGGAGGCGGGGTGTACGCGACGACCACTCATTCGATTGACGATTTCCTCATCTTCCACGGCGAACTCGACCACATGGTCGATGCCGATCCCCATGTTTTGAAGCCCGTCCGCCTGCGCAATAGTGCGAGGAAACCCGTCAAGCAGAAAACCGGCTCGGCAATCCTCGGCTTTGATGCGTTCCTGGATCAGGCCGAGGATGATGTTATCTGAAACCAACAGCCCGGCATCCATGATCTTCTTGGCCTCAAGGCCAAGCGGAGTGCCTTCGCGAACCGCAGCACGGAGCATATCCCCCGTCGAAATTTGTGGGATGCCGTATTTCTCGGTGATGGCCTGGGCCTGTGTGCCTTTGCCCGAGCCAGGTGCGCCCAGAAGGATGACTCGCATTTCAACGTCTCCCGCGTGAAAAGGCGGCAATTTTGTCACAAGTGGCTTCGGCTGTCATAGTCAAGGAGCCTCACGGAGCGCTTCAATGACCGGGTATGGGCGTATCCGGATGCGGGTTAAAGGCTCGCCAGCTGGTAAGTAGGCCACCCCTGGGCTGGCCCGGCGTGGAATGCGAGTTCGGTGACACCCCCGAAGACCAGGGCCGAGTCGATGCCAAACCGACACGCCCCTCGGATGTCCGTGTCCATCTGGTCGCCAATCATGACCAGGTTACGCGTACCGGCACGGCGGGCAGCTTCCTCGAAGAGGGGTGTTTCGGGTTTGCCCAGATGAACAAAGTGAATGTCCTTGCGACCAGGGTATCGCTGTCTCAGCGCGGACTCGATCACCACTGCCATCGAACCACAAGTCATGCCGAATCCGCTGGCTTTGGGGTAGATCAGATCCGGGTTTGGCAGGATCAGCGGCGGGCTTTCTCCTCGGTCAAATTTGCTGATCAGTCTCGACAGGACGTCATCCATGGATTCCAGAAACGGGAATCCGACCTGATCGCCGATCACCAGCACGTCGAAATCTTCAGATGGCGGGACGGCCAGCGCGCCGGCTTGGGACACAAAATGGAACGTATCTTCTGGCCCCAGGATGGCGCAGCGCGATCCCTGCAGCTTATTCGCGGCAAAATAGGGCTTTAGCAACCCCCCGGAGCTGATGATCTGTTCCGGCTCGATTGCCAGACCAAAGCGCTGATAGCGTTGTGCTGCATGCTCCGGCAGGCGGGCCGCCGAGTTGGTCACCAGATAAAAAGGCTTGCCAAGGTGGTTCAGTCTGGCCAGCAGTTCAGGAGCCCCGGGCAGCGGGCCGTCACGATGCACCAGCACGCCATAGGCATCGAAGAGTAGTGCTTCGTAGCGCTCGATGAGTTCATTGATAGTTGCCGAAGGAATGGTCTGCATGTTGGTTTGGATTCAATGAGTCAGCGGCTGAGTCTCTCACGGCTGGAGCTTTGGGCGCTTCTTTTGGCATTTTCTCCGGATCGACCCTCAGGGGTTGGCAGGCTAAACTCTCGACTCTGGTCAAGGATGCCAAGGAGGGTGCTTTAGCCTGATTTGCTTTTCTTGCGTGCCCGGAAAGCATTAGAGGGTTGGTCAATAACTCATCGGGGCCACTTGCAACGGAATGAATTCGCGGTACATGTCAAAGTTTTCTCTGGTCCAGCACAACTTTCATCCCGACTACCGGCCTGATATCGACGGGTTGAGAGCGCTAGCCATTCTCGTGGTTGTGCTCTTTCATGCTTTCCCCAAGACGTTGCGCGGCGGCTTTGTGGGCGTTGATGTGTTTTTTGTCATTTCCGGTTTTCTGATTTCGACCATCATTTTGCGGAGCCTGAAGCAGGAGATGTTCAGTTTCCCGGCTTTTTATGCAAATCGGGTCCGTCGAATCTTTCCTGCGCTGATACTGGTTCTAGTGTCGAGCGTCTTGCTGGGCTGGTTTGCCCTTCTGCCTGATGAGTTAGCCCAGTTGGGTAAGCACATGGCTGGCGGAGCGGGTTTCGTTCAGAATTTTTTGCTCTGGTCTGAGGCGGGATATTTCGATACACACTCAGAACTTAAGCCTCTGATGCATCTGTGGTCGCTGGCTATCGAAGAGCAGTTCTACCTGATTTACCCGTTTGGCATGTGGCTGGCGTGGCGCTTTCGGCTTTCGTTAACGCGGGTGATGCTTGTGCTCTGCCTCGTCTCGTTCAGTCTCAATGTGTGGAATGTCACAAGAGAGCCTGTGGGAACATTTTTTTTGCCACACACTCGATTCTGGGAGTTGCTGATCGGCGGCTTATTGGCCTGCTTGCCCTTGCAAACTGATCAAACGCCTTCAAGAAGTTCCAACCTATTTGCCGTTAATGAACAAATAGTCAAAAACGTTGCGGCCATCCTGGGTGTCCTGCTTATCCTCCTTGCCAGCTTTGTTCTCAACAAGGGGCGGCAATTTCCCGGTTGGTGGGCTTTGCTGCCGGTAGTAGGCAGCAGTCTGTTGATTCTGTCGGGGCAAAAAGCTTGGGTAAACCGAGTCATATTGTCGAGTCCTCCAATGATTTGGATTGGTTTGATTAGTTATCCGCTGTACCTATGGCACTGGCCGATCCTGTCATTTGCGAGAATAGTCGAGTCCGATGAGCCTAGCGCCTGGGGGCGAGTCATGCTCATCAGTCTCAGCTTTGTTCTGGCTTGGTTGACCTCGCGACTGGTGGAGGGTCCCATCCGCTTTGGCGTTAAATCAGTTGGTCGAATAACAATACTGTGCGGCTTGATCTCAAGTTTGGGTATATTCGGGTACTGGCTTTACGTTCATCAGGGGGTGTCCGGGCGATTTGCAAACGACGGATATACGGCATTCAGCTGGGCTAAGGGTGTCAGTAATCGTGCATTTTGTCAGGTCGTTTTCGATGGGCCTGGATATCCGGAGTCCTGCCTGTTGGCCGAAGGGCGTGTGCCGGAAATTGCGCTCTTAGGCGACTCTCACAGTGGTCATCTGTATCCGGGTTTGGCGAGTCAGGGGCTTGCGGTTGCGAATCTTGGAAGGGGGGCCTGTCTACCCCTCTACAATGTTGGTTTTGGCAAGGATGGGTCCGAGTGCAAGTTCGGTTACATGAACAGGGTGCTCGATTTTGCAATCGCGGATGAACGAGTCAGGTTGATTGCGCTCGCTGGCCGTTATGCGGCGGCTGTAGAAGGCGGTGAGTACGATGTGCGGCACCCCGACAGACCGGGAGGGATGGAACTGTTTTCTCAGGACGTCTCGGGCAATGCCAAGGTCTTTGAGAAGTCACTCCATCAAACATTAGGAAAGCTGGTGGCATCCGGTAAAAAGGTAGTGGTCATTCTCGATGTTCCGGAGCTCGGTTTTAATCCCAAGTCCTGTGTCCGACCCATGACGCTGACTACTTTGCGGCAGGTCCCCTGTGCCGTGAGCGCGGATGCCTTTGATAAACGCTCCCGGCAGTACCGGGACATTGTCAGGTCGGTGGCGCGGGATTACCCTTCCGTCAATGTGTTTGATATGCCCTCACTTTTTTGTGACCAGTCCTATTGTTGGGGGCAAAAGAACGGGAAGATGCTTTACCGCGACGATGATCATCTGTCGCTGGAGGGTTCTGATTTTGTCGCAAGACACTTGGGACCCTATCTCAAATCGATGCTTCATTGAGCTCGATGACATTGGATGTGAGTTGGAGGATTGAGGTTAAAATGCGCCTCGATTTCCGCTTCTCCGAGTGTACTCTGTCCAATCCGTGATTGGGTTCCGAGCGTTTCGCGAGGCTTGAGGAAAACATCGCGCGGCGTCTTGGATTTGCGCACGGGCAGGTCCTCAGTAGCCGCTACCGCCCATACTTTGGTATCCATGAAAAACCTTGCATTCACGCCCATCCCTGGAAGCGCCCAGCTAAAAAAACTGCGGAACGCGCTAGCCATCATTCACTGCAGACGCTTGTTGTCCACCTTCCAGAAAGAGGCGGAGGGCACCATTTCTCATGATCAGGCCAAGCGGGTAACCTACCTGACCGAGCTTTTCTCGCGCATCCATCGCGAGATTTTTCAGGACTGGAAAGAGCAGGCCATTACCTCAGACCGGCCCGGCGCCATGGCACAGGCGGACAAGCGCAAGCGTTTCCGTGAGGCGATCGAGAGTCTGGTGTTGAATGAGGACGAAAACAAGGACACGGCTCTGTTCGACAACAACGGTTTTGTGATCAAAACCGACAACATCGCAGAACGTCTGGCGCGTTTCTACTTCACCATGCGGGCCATCAAACCATTCGGTTACGGTAACAAGCTAACGCTGGATTTTTTCATGCTGGCACTCAGTAATTTGCCCGCTTTTGCCAGCGTCTACGAGCGGGGCATTGATTTCAGGCGGCTGGATGGCCGTGATGCCGAGTTGCTGCATGACAAAAGCAGCAGTCTGGTGGATGTCACGCTAGCCTTACGCCATGCCATGGATCCGACCCGAACGCGCTGCCTTGAAAACCGGGCCAATGGCTATGGCAAGTGGCCGGAGCAAAAAACCTTCGTCTTTGGCATGCCTTTTCTCCAGCACAGAACGCCAGAGGGCATCGACTGCCTGGTGACGGTCAATGGTGGGCTGGTTCCGCTGGCGGGCTTGCATGAGGGCCAAATCCCCCTCGGTATACACTTTGCGGATTACCCGCTGAGTCTTTCCACAAACGTGATCGGCTATTTGCCGGGCACAGAGAGCCTGCGAGGCAAGTCGGACATTGATGGTATAGGCATTGGGCCCAACGGCGAAGCGCCCCTTTTCTGTCTGGACGTGAATATCCTCTCGGGTCTCAGGTCGCCGAGCCACACCGAATTTGTTGAACTCCTCAAACAATGCGCCGGTGAGAAGACCCCGGTTTTCAATCTGGCCAACAACCCCGAACTGAGAGACCAAATGATCGAGGCGGCCGAGGGCGATCAGCGGTTGCAGCGAGGCGTGGAAATTGCCTATGAGCGCCTGAGCAATATTGCCAGCAAGCTGGATCGCATCAAGGAGACCATATTTGCTGGTAAGTTATCGGACGATCTGCCGATGCTATTTCTTTGCATGGGCGGGGCAGGGGCAGGCAAAACGGCCGTCGAGGAAATTGCCCGCGCCCAATGCGGGGAAAACTTCGTCACGGCCTCGCTGGATGAATTTCGCAAGCAAAGTGATCTGTATCGGGTCCTGACTGCAGCCAATCATCACAGTGATGACTATATCTATGTCGAGCCGTTCGCCAATACGCTGCGCGACTGGGTGGCAAGTCAGGCCCGGCAGGAGCGTATCAACCTGTTGTATGACGGGACCAGCATCCCCTATATCCCGCGCTACTCGACGATCGTCGAGAACTTCAAGACGGCGGGTTTCAGAACTTTCATCGCGGCGATCGACGCCTTCATCGTCAAGCCGCGAGGGCGGGAGGATGAACTTCCGCGTGTGGCCGCGATTGGTAGCGTGAAGGACCGGTTTGAAAAAACTGGCCGAGCCTTGCCCTGGGTCGTCGCAGTCGACAAGCATATCCGGGCACCTGGCGCCTTTCTCGACGCGCTGGAGCACATCGCGCTCGACAAGCTGTCCCTGTTTGCCAACGATGGCGGGATGGATCGCCATTATCTGGTAGCAGAAACCTTTTCCTTTTCCATCGACGAATTGCGCCAGATTCAGGAACACCAGCGGTCTGGCAGGCTGGCGGACTACTTGCGGGAGCTGATTCGTCTCCGCGAAAGCTCTACCCTGCGGAATCTGGCGGGCAACGATCCATCGCGCGTCGAGGAGTTGATCGACAGAATTCCGGCCTGGAGCGAGGCCAATGTCGCCTACCAGGTGTATAGCTATAAAAATGCACACCGCGTTCTGGTTGTTTACAACGCCCGTCGCATGGTGGATTTTCTGCAGAAAGGTCAGTTGAACCCCAATGCCTCGGGAGAGGAAGGTTTGCTTCACAAGCATGCATCGCTGGCCTTTCATATTGACCCCCGCAGCCAGGAGCCATGGACGATTCGTCTCCAGGATTCATCGGACGAAAAGCCGGCGGACGACCGACTCAACCGCTTCTATCGCGCCAGTCTCTGATACCAATTGGTTTGCGCGAGACGGGGTTTTCAGTGGAGCCGCTGCCCATCGGTCAGGGCTTCAGCAAGACGGAATGACGGGAACTTTTTCCGCCATTTACAACACAGGGTGCCTTTTTTTATTGAGCTTGCGCTCAAATTTGAGTAACCTCCCCCGAGGTTTTTGTGTCCGTGAATGGTCTGTCAACCACGGTTAAACAAGAACATTGCCTGCCCCAAGGGCGCCAAGTTTCTGGTACATCGGAACGAACCAAGGGTTCACTTGGCAATAATCACAATAATTAACCTTAATCTACAGAGAGGAAGACATCGTGTTGCAAGCTAATGCATCGGTCACCATCGCACTGCTGATGGGCCTGGTCGGGGTATGGTACGTACTCTGGCAATTCAAGCGTGTACTCAGTCAGGATCAAGGCAATGAAACCATGCGAGCCATTGCCTTGGCCATTCAGGAGGGCGCTTCGGCGTTCTTGAATCGCGAGTACCGGGTTCTCGGCATTTTCGTAGCCATTGTCTCGGTGGTCATCACTGTCTTTCTGCAGTGGCAGACCGCGATGTCGTTCATCATTGGTGCCATTGCCTCCGCGGGTGCCGGTTACCTGGGTATGTACGTCGCCGTTCGCGCCAATGTTCGCACCGCGGCGGCGGCCAGCAAGGGCCTGCATGAGGGTTTGCGCGTAGCCTTCGGCAGTGGCGCGATCATGGGCATGTCGGTCGTCAGCTTCAGCCTGTTGGGTATGACGCTGCTCTTCCTGTTCTTCAGTGGTGATCCCAACCAACTCACCTACATCACCGGCTTCGGCTTTGGCGCCAGCAGTATCGCGCTGTTTGCCCGTGTGGGGGGTGGTATCTACACCAAGGCAGCGGACGTCGGTGCCGACCTGGTCGGCAAGGTCGAGCAGGGCATTCCGGAAGACGACCCCCGCAACCCTGCCGTGATCGCGGATAACGTCGGTGACAACGTCGGTGATGTGGCCGGCATGGGTGCTGACCTTTTCGAAAGCTACAGTGGTTCCATCATTGCGGCGGCTGCCCTGGGTGCGAGCCTAGGCACCAATGCGCTGGCCTTCATCGGTCTGCCTTTCCTGGTGGCGGCGGTGGGCGTGGTTGCATCGTTGTTCGGCATCTATATGGTGATCGGTGGTGATGACGCCATCAAACTGCCGGCATTCCTGACCAGTCGTATTGACAGGCACGTTCACAAGATTGACGAGAATGCGAGCCTTGAGGACTTGCTGCATGCGCTTCGCCGCTCGGTTTGGGGTGCCTCGGTCGTCATTCTGGGGCTGTCACTGGTGGCGGTCATCCTGACTGGGGTCAGCTTCAATTACTGGCTGGTCATCCTCGTGGGTCTGGTCGCGGGTAACGGTATTGCCTACGTCACCGAGTACTACACTTCCTACACGGAAAAACCCGTGCAGTCGATCGCCGAATCCTGCAAGACTGGCGCCGCGACCACCATCATTCAGGGTACCGCTGTGGGCATGATGAGTACGGCCATTCCTGTTCTGATCACGGCAGTCGCCATTCTTCTCAGCATCTGGCTGGGCATGAAGGCTGATGGCAGCATTACGGCGGGTCTTTATGCCGTCGCGCTGGCGGGCGTGGGCATGTTGAGCACCCTGGGTGTAACGCTGGCCACCGACGCCTACGGCCCGGTCGCTGACAATGCCGGCGGTATCGCCGAAATGGCCCATCTGCCGAAGGAAGTTCGCGAGCGCACCGACGCACTGGACAGTCTGGGCAACACCACGGCGGCGACCGGCAAGGGATTCGCCATCGGATCGGCGGTCTTGACGGCATTGGCGCTTTTGGCAGCCTATGTCACCGCAGCCAAGGTTGAATCGCTGAATATCCTCAGCCCGACCATGCTCCCGGGTATCCTGATCGGCGCGATGATGCCGTACTTCTTCTCGGCACTGACCATGACGGCTGTCGGCAAGGCCGCGTACGACATCGTTCTCGAGGTTCGTCGTCAGTTCAAGGAAATTCCCGGCATCATGGAAGGCACCGGCAAGCCCGATTATGCGGCCTGCGTGGGCATCAGCACCGAAGGTGCCTTGAAGCAGATGATTCTGCCCGGCGCACTGGCCGTCATCGTTCCCTTGGTCGTGGGCATGATCCTGGGCAAGGAAGCATTGGCGGGCCTTCTGGTCGGCACGACCGCTTCCGGCTTCCTGCTGGCGGTCATGATGGCTAACGCCGGCGGTGCCTGGGATAACGCGAAGAAATGGATCGAAACCGGACAGCTCGGAGGCAAAGGCTCCGATGCGCATAAGGCGGCTGTGGTGGGCGATACCGTAGGGGATCCCTTCAAGGACACCTCAGGTCCATCGCTGAACATTCTGATCAAGCTGATGAGTATCGTCAGTCTGGTATTCGCGACCACCTTCGGCAACGGCTGGTTCAGCTTCTAGTCATGAATGGCCCGTCCTGCAGTTGCGCAGGGTGGGCCTTTGGCCAGAGAGGTGATTGACGTCCGTCGGTTTCGCACTGACAGAATGAATGTCCCGGTCCCGCAAGGGGTCGGGATTTTGTTTATTCAGGGCCGCTGATTGGCGGAACGCCATCCTACTCACTGATTTTTTATGAAATCCAAACCCGTTCGAAATTCCCCGGTACCGACCATGCCTGCTGACACAAACAAAAGAACCTATTGTCTCGAGCCCAACCGCGATTACCGCAACGACAGCCTGCGCAAGGGCACCGACTTCTCCGAGGAGGAAATCCGGGTTGATACGGCCAAGCACTACGATGATTGCTATTGGGATTACCGGACCGCATGGTTCGATAACGAGAATCTGGCCCTACACTACGGTTACTGGGAAGAGGGCATCAAGACCCACAGCCAGGCATTGCTAAACAAGAACCGCATTATGGCTGAGATCGCTGGCATCAAGCCGACCGACCATGTTCTGGATGCGGGCTGCGGCATTGGTGGCAGTACCATCTGGCTGGCAAAACATATCGGTTGTCGGGCTACAGGCATCACGGTCAGTGCGGAACAGGTCAAGCACGCCACCCGCAATGCCCAGCGACATAGCGTCTCCGACAAGGTCAACTTCCAGGTGGCCGATTTCTGCAAGACCCCCTTTCCGGATGAATCTTTCGACGTCGTCTGGGCGGTTGAAAGCAGCTGCTATGCGGTCGACAAGCGTGATTTCTTTCGTGAGGCCTATCGGGTGCTCAAAAAAGGCGGCACGCTGATCGCCTGCGATGGCTACGCGACGCGTCGTGAATTCAACCAGGAGGAATGGCAGGCGGTTATGGATTGCCTCAATGGTTGGGCTGTACCCAACCTCTCCAGTGTCGATGAATTCCAGGCGGGCATGGAGGAATGCGGATTCAAGGAGGTGCACATCACGGAAGCCACGAAAGAGACCATGCCCTCGGCCCGGCGTATGTATCTAACCGCGCTATGGACCTACCCCATGCAGGTGCTCATGCATGGGCTTGGATTGCGTAAAAAGGCACAGACCGCCAATTTCAAGGTCGCACTGGCCCAGTGGAAGGTTTTTCACGGGGGACTCGTGCGGTACTGCCTGTTTCGTGCCCGCAAACCCGGTTGAGGATCGGTTCTCCGGATTATTTGATATACCGCAACCGGTTGGCATTCGTGACCACAGTCACGGATGACATGGCCATGGCGGCGCCGGCGATCATGGGATTGAGCAGGATGCCGAACAGCGGGTAAAGCAGGCCCGCAGCGACAGGGATGGCCAATACGTTGTAGAAAAAGGCGCCCAACAGGTTCTGCTGGATGTTGCGGACGGTGGCGCGGGACAGGCTGATTGTTTCCGGCACCTTGGACAGCGAGCCGCTCATCAGGACGACGTCACCGCTCTCGATGGCGATATCGGTGCCGGTGCCGATGGCAAAACCGACGTTCGACTGCGCCAGTGCGGGGGCATCATTGATCCCGTCGCCGACCATGCCGACAGTCTCGCCGGCGTCTTGCAGCGCCTTGACCACGCTGGCCTTGTCCTGCGGCAGCACCTGTGCGCGGACTTCGTCGATCCCGGCTTCCCTGGCAATTGCCCGAGCGGTGATTTCATTGTCGCCGGTCACCATCAGCAGGCGGATGCCGAGTTCCTTCATGCGGGCAATGGCGTCAAGCGAGTCCACCTTGATGGGATCAGAGACCGATAGGATTCCGACGGCTTTCTTGCTCACCGCCAGCAGCACCGGGGTTTGTCCCTCGGCGGCCAGGGCGCTCATGCGCGCTGCCAAATCACCACAGTCCACGCCTTCCTGCTTCATCAGCGGAAGGTTGCCCAGCAGGACGTTGCGCCGGGAAATCTTCCCCCTGACACCGTGGCCGGCTATAGCGCTGAAGTCGGTGACCGTCAAAGATTCGACGGCTCGTTCCTTGGCCCCGGCCAGTAGGGCGGTTGCCAGAGGGTGTTCCGAACCGGTTTCCAGGCTGGCGGCCCATTGCAGGACCTTGTTCTCGGTCCAGCCCTCGGCAGTCTCGATGCCCACCAGCCGAGGCTTGCCCTCGGTTACGGTGCCGGTCTTATCGAGCACGATGGCGGTCAGCTTGCCGGCGCTTTGCAGGGCGTCGCCCTGTCGGATCAGGATGCCGTTTTGGGCGGCACGACCGACGGCAACCATGATGGAAATCGGCGTGGCCAGCCCCAGTGCACAAGGGCAGGCGATGACCAGGACGGTCATCGCGGTAACAAAGGCATAGCCGAATGAGGGTGCGGGACCCCATTGCCACCAAATCAGGAAAGTCAGCAGCGAGATGCCGACGACGACCGGCACAAATACGGCAGCAATCTTGTCGACCAGGCGCGCAATTTCCGGCTTGCTGGCCTGCGCATTGCGCACGCTGGCGATGATCTGGGCCAGCACGGTGTCACGGCCGATACGGGTGGCCTTGAACAGGAATGAGCCAGTCTGGTTGAACGTGCCGCAGGCGACTTCGTCACCGGGATACTTTTGCACCGGCATGGGTTCGCCGGTCAGCATGGATTCATCAACCGTGGAATGCCCCTCGATCAACTCACCATCCACCGGAACTTTTTCGCCGGGACGCACCCGGATGACTTCGTCCAGACCGACCTCGCTGATGGGAATATCTGTTTCCACGCCCTCGCGCATCACCCGGGCGGTGCGCGGCTGCAAACCGATCAGCGAGCGGATGGCCGAGGAGGTTCGCCCCCGTGCGCGCATTTCCAGGGCACCACCCAGATTGATGAAGGCCAGAATGGTGACGGCCGCCTCGAAATAGGCATGGCGGCCGGAGGGCGGCAAGCTGTTGGAAAAAATGATCGCGGCGGTCGAATAGAACCAGGCGGCCCCGGTTCCCAGCGCGATCAGCGTATCCATGTTGGCTTGGCGGTGCTCCCAACTCTTTAGCGCGCCAGTAAAGAAGTGGCCACCGGAATAGCGCATGACCTTGTAGGTCAGATACGCGACCAGGCTCCAGAATACGCCCGGGAAAAACCCGCCCAGCATGGGCAGCCAGTGCAGGTGTTCGGCGATCATCAAGGGGCCGCCTAGCAGGGCCGCAACGCCGGCTTTTTTCAGTAAGTCTTGGTAGCGCGCCATCTCAAGCGCTTGCTGGTCGCTGGTGTCCTCCAGTCCTTCCATGACCGCGCCATCATAGCCGACGTCTTTCAAAGCGGTTTTAAGCTTTTCCGGGTCAACATCGCCGCGCACCATGGCCGTATGATCGGCAAAGCTGACATCGGCGGAGATAACCCCTGGAACCGTGCGCAAGGCGGTTTCGACGGATTCTACGCAACCGGCACAGCGCATTCCGGCAATCGAGAGTCGAATGGCTTCGGACGAAGGGGTGGCAATTTCAGTCATACGGAGCTCCTGGAGCAGTTCCGGCAAAAAGTGCGGCAGGTGGGCCTGCCAGGGTCGGTTGCCGCACTATATCAAAGCATCGGGCTGCGACGGTGCCCGCGGGGCCCGATTGCCTCCACGCTTGGTTCGCTCGGCCAGTGGGTCCGCCTCGGCAGGGTGTGGGCCGTCTGGCTAGGGCATGCGATGCGGGCCGCTTTCCGCACCCTGATCATGAAGTTGGTGCTCGTCACCCGGCAGGTGAGGGACCACCAGTCGCGCCCCATCGCGGCCCCAGTGCAGTGTGCCGATATCACGCCATTCACCCTGAAAATTGCGATGGCGCAGGTCAACTACCCAAGATGTGGGGACCTCGACCCGTTTGGATTTGATGACGAATTCGGCATCGGACAAGTCGATTCCCATCTCCACCCCATAGAAGGCCGTGACCTTTTTGGTGAATTTCTCCAGCCGGTCGCGGCTCATGTGCGAGGTGATGGCGACGTTGGCCCACATGGATTGAATGCGGCCCCAATTCGGTGAGAGCAGGCGGCCTTCCTGATTGATGAAGGGCAGCCAGATTTCCTGCCCGGCCTGATCCCGGTAAGTCAGCGCCACGATGTCGTTGTAATGATCGAAATGGTCATGCAGGTAAAGCGCATGGGGCGAAATACCAAAAAAGGTGTGCGACAGATTGATCACCGAATCGCTGGCCTGATCCAGCAACGCCAGCACCGGATCGCTTGGGCGGGCGCCGGCCCAGCGATAGAGGACACCGTAATGCAGCGTGCTGTTGAGTTGCAGCAGCAGCACGACCACCAGTATCTTGCTGATGCGCCAGGCGATCTGCCGATCACTGGCCGCATGGCGGGCAAGAAAGCCAGCAAACGGTCGCTCGTGTTCCCAGCCGGGCAAGGGTGTCACCGCGCAGTGTTCACCACAGGGCTGACGCTGCCGGCCGTCAGCTATCCGTCGATAGATCGCCCGTGCGAGGCGGTAGATGCCCGGAATTTTCAGTAGCCAGCCAAGTGGGGCGGTGTACCCCAATTTGAGCAGAATCTGGATATAGGTATCGACGCCGGCACTCAGTCGTTCCTGCTTATCCAGCGCGTAGAGATCGGTCAACAACGTGGCTTCGGGTATGACATCCAGCGCGCGGTACTCCCGGGCATGGCTTTGAAGCCCCTTGAAGGCGATGGCATGACGTATATCGAAATGCTCGATGAAAATCACCGTGCGGTTGCATAAAGGGCATTCCTGATCATAGAACACGGTCAGGAGCGGCCTGGTGCAGCGGATCCAGCGGCTGTAGCCGCGCCACCAGGCAAACGGCACCAACAGCAGGTAATGCACCAGCATGGCGAAGCCAAAGGGATAGACGTTGAGTGTCAGAATGATCCCGGCGTGGAAACTGGCCCCAAGAATCAGTAGCGGCACTCGAAAGGGCCGGAACCAGAAAAGAAACAGGAATACCAGCTGAAACACGATGACCGTATAGCCAATGGCCTGCTCCAGCCACCGGATATTCAACAAAGGGCTCATGTCCAGTGGCGAGACATAGTAGGGCATCGTCGCCGGTAGCCAGCCTCCCATGCCGTTACGCCAAAACTCGGAAGACAGCTTGTGCAGGCCCGAATCAAAGTAGAGCAGCCCCAGGGTTAGCGCCAGCGGCAGGGTATAGGCCAGCAGCGGCACCTCCCTAATCGGCGAGTAACGCTGGCTTGTTGTCGAGTACCGCCAGGTCCAGCGAAGGGGATCGAGGGACAGGGCGCGTTCCGACGGCAGGAAAATCAGCAGAAAGCTGGACGCCGTCATTAGCTGATCAAAGCCGCCGTCAAAGTCCTGCCACATCGGCGTGAAGACGACGAAGACCACCCAGAAAAGATAGTTGGCGACCGCTACTCGGCGGGTGTGATAGCCCAGCGCCAGACAGGCTAAGACCCCCAGCCAGACCAACAGAAACACATGCAGGACCGGGGATGCGCGGTCCAGGTAGGGGACGGGATCAAAAATCAGGTGCCTGAAATAGAACAGGAAGAGGATTTCCTGCAACGCTACCAGCGCGAAGCCGATACGGAACAGGCCAAGGCCGGTCGCCGAGACTTTTCGGTTCAGTTGGGCCTGGATGGCCGTCAGCAGGGCAGACAACATGGTACGGAATGTCGATCGATGGTGGTGGCGGAACTGTTTGGGCTTTTACGGGACATCTACACAGAGAACCTCAACGGTGGCCACTCCACGCCATGGGCGGGTTGCGTTGGGTCAGAGACCCAACTCTACTTGATCGGCTGTCCCCAAGTTCCTTCAAAGAAGGATTCGGCGAGGTCCCTTCGCGAACGTGGGGACAGTTCCCGCTCCAGGAATTCCTCGGGTATCTGATCCTGCGGCAATTGGTATCCGACGGTAATCATGGCCAGGCAGTCAAACGACTCCGGGATGGCAAATTCGCTGCGAATCTTTTTGGCGTCAAAGCCGCCCATCTGATGCACCATCAGCCCCAGTGCAGTGGCTTGGGTCGACAGGCTCATGACGGCGGCGCCGGTGTCATAGTGACACCAGCGGTTGGGTCGGCCATCGGCAAAGGAGGTATCGGCACAGGCCAGCATCAGGAGCGGAGCGTGGCAGGCCCATGCCCGGTTCGATTCGGCCAGACAATCGAAGGCTCGGTGCCAGGTCTGGAAGTCCTCACGACGGTCCCATACCATCAACCGCCAGGGTTGGTAGCCGAAACAGGATGGGGCCCATCGCGCAGCCTCCAGCATGGACAGGAGTTTCTCCCGCTCCACCGGGCGATCGCTATCATAGGCGCGGCCACTCCAGCGTTGCGCTAGTGCATCCATGATGGCTGTTTGAGTGTGAGCGTTTTTTTCAAACATCAGTGAGTCTCTTAGCTAAGGGAACTGGCTTCAGGTTTTCAATGATCGTCCCGCCAATCGTTCCAGGATTTTCAGCGGGCCGGCGCTGGGGTTAACCAGACCCTCCGGTTCAAGATAAAACGTCTGTTCCAGCATGTACTGGCCGGCCATGACGGCATGCAGCACCTGGTCTGAGAAAACCGCCCAGCTCGATCCGGCGGGAAATTCGAAAGTCAGCTGGGGCGATGATTGTTGATAGGCAAAATCGGCTTTGCCAAGGTCATGCAACTGGCCCATGTAATGGTCGTAGGCAGTGCGCCGCGATTTGGTGATGCCGAGCCGTTCGAGTAGCCAGGCCGAGCCGGGCAGGGGACGGGAAGCGCGCGGGAAGAATCGGGCCGCATGATCGGCAAACGGTTCACCGACTCGCCACACACGCGGGACGCCGTTGGGGTTGACGTTGCTGAACACACGCAACAGCCGCAACCCCCCAGTCGGGTTGGACGGGAAGGCGTCGATGTGCAATCGGGTATCGTCTTTTCGCCAACTGGTCTCCCGGCCTTCGACGCTGGCGGTGCGGTAGGAGGTGAAACCCCGATGCAGGTGGCCCTGATAATGCGGAAACAGGCTACGAACCAGGGATTCCGCATGGCCGGAAAACCGGGCGATCAGATTCTTGAGTTCGGCGATATCGTCAGCAGAGCCCTTTGCTCCCTGAAGGGGGCTCTCGGGGCCGCGAAAGCTGATGTTTTTCGCCCTGCCATCAGACCATTGCTCGCTCAGAAAATGGGAGTCCTCAGCATCAAAGTTAAAGCGGAGATAAGGAAAAAACAGAACCTTGCCGGACTCCAGCGTTCTTTCCAGTTCACCCTCGGGGGCTTCACCCGGCTGCGGGTCCCAATGATCCAGATCAAGTGTTCGAACGACGTCCAGGCTCATGCATTATTTCCCTCGGATACTAACGGCATCCACTTCATCACTCGGGTGCCGTGATGCGTTATCTTACGCGGACTGCGCCAAAAAAGCCGAGGGTGTGGCCGCCAGATATTCGTCAGCATGGCGATGAATAACAAAAAAAGAAAGTGAGGGCGTTCGTGTTTCATATTGTTTATATCAGCACCGCGACGGTCGATTTCAGTCAGCCCCAGTTGTTGAGTCTGTTGGTCAAGGCCAAGGGAAATAACGCACGAACGGGTATCACCGGGCTTCTCATCCATAAGGATGGGCGGTTTGTGCAGGTGCTTGAGGGGGATGAACCTGTTGTGAGAGCGTTGTTTGAAGTCATACGTCGCGACGGTCGTCACCAGGCTGTCACGTTGATCCTCGCCGAGGAGATGGCCGAGCGTCAATTTGTCGACTGGTCCATGGGCTTTCACGATTTGAAGGATAGCGACCTCCTTGGCATGTACGGCCACGACAAACCCTTGGGCAAGGCGCTGGATATCGAGGGCTTCAAGACAAACCCCCATGCCTGTCTACATCTCCTGGGATTTATCCGGGATATGCAGTTGGTTCGGCGAGCGAATGAGCCTGGACGAAATTTCGGCGCGACCTGATGGCCCCGGAGGGTTGCGGGGCAGGTTGAGTCATGGAGAAGATCATCTGGGACATTCTGCGTCGGCATGAGGAACATGAGTGGCTGGATCGATGCCGAGCTTCGTTCCCCGGCGTGTCCGATGGCGAGTTGTTGAGCGTGATCCAGCTGTTTTTCTGCGAAGACGTCGAGGAACTGCTGGAAGAAGACTGACGGTCATCGTGTGTGGCCCCTTTGCATGAATACTGCGGTTTTATCTGGAATCGTCTTCGGATGGGATGGCGCCGCGGAACTCCTCCGACAGCAGGGTTTGCGTCCCTGTGACGACCACCCTCGTTCCCGGTGCCATTCCCGTGTCTATGAAGAGGGCCTTACTCGGAGCTGGCTGCGGATCGACCGCAACTCGGGAATAACTGCCGTTGTGGTTATCCGTGTAGACCCAGGGCTTGCCGGCATGCCAGACGATGGCACTGACGGGCAGTGAGACTCCCTGCCGGCCGCCAGGGCCACTCGTCACCCAGACATTGATACGCATGCCGGCGCGTAGATGTTCGCCGGGAACATGTAAAAACCAGGTTTCACCCTGAACCAGATCGTCCGTCTGTGGCGCGGCAGAGATCATTTCGGCCGGTACGGCCCGGGCGCGATCAAAGTCGCGCGCCACCCATACTTTGCTTTTCAGGCCGCTTGGATCCGTTCCATAGGGAAGGGTGATCTGCACCAGGTATCGGCTGTGGCTCGTCAGGCTGCCCAGTAGTTCGCTTGCGTTCCCCAGCGCCAGCCGTTCCAGCGCATCTCCCCAAACGTGTTGTGCTTCGCGATGGATCTCCTCGACATGGCGGCGCGCGCCCTGTTCGCGGGTGAAGTCGCTCTGCCATTGCGCTTCAGCCTGAGTTAGCTCACGACCGGCAATGATGTCGGCTTTGTAGAGGGCCTGGATACGTTGGCGATTTTTCTCGGCCAACTTCAGGGCCGCGGACGCCACATCCACATCCGCCTGAGCGGCTCTCAGCCGGGCGCGAAGCTCGAGTAGTGGCTGGATGTCCAGCACCTTGCCAAAGCTGGTGGTCTCGTTCTGCAGCGTGACGCTTGACACCATCTGGCTGATCAGTCCCGCCGCTGATTGTTGCTCGCGGGTCAGCTGCACAGATCCGGGCTTCTGTTTTACGGGCTTCGATGGTCGGCTGGCGGTCGGCCCGTCATCGTCATCATCCGCGAGTAAAGGCGACCCGCCAAGGCTGGTCAGGAGACAGAGAATCAGCAAGCCGGAAGTTCGATGGCGTGGCATGTCAGAGGAAAGGCGGCGGAGGGATAAGCCGGGTATCGGGGCGCTGGACTATAAACCAGCCTGTCAGCCATCACAAACCGGCGTTCCGCCCAATCCAGCGTGCTGCGCCGCGTCCCGCGGCCCGACCTGTAGCTAGGCAGGCGGTGAGCAGGTAGCCGCCGGTCGGGGCCTCCCAGTCCAGCATTTCGCCGGCACAGAAGAGACCGGGCAGCGCGCGGACCATCAACTGGTCATCCAGCGTCTCCAGCGTCAGTCCACCGGCCGAGCTGATGGCCTCATTCAGCGGACGGGCAGCCGTGAGGCGCAACGGCAGGTTTTTGATGGCGTCGGCCAATCGTTTCGGGATGGTGCATTCATCCTGGGTGACTCGCTCCCGCAGAAGGCTGATTTTGGCTGCATCCAGTGCGGCAGCGCGTTTGAGCCGGTTGCCAAGCGATAAACCGCGATGAGTTTTTTGCAGGCTTTCCAATATTCGGGCCTGGGTGCGGTCAGGAGCAAGATCCAGCTGTATCTCGGCATGGCCCTGGAGATCGATCAAGTCACGGAGTGGCGCGGACAGGGCATAAATGAGGCTGCCCTCAACCCCCGTTTCAGTGATGACCAATTCGCCGCGTCGAGTCATCTCCTGGCCGCTGGGGTTCATGAGCCGGGCGACCACCGGCTTCATCGGCGCACCGGCGAATCGCCCCGCAAAATAAGGGCTCCAGCCGATATCGAAACCACAGTTGGCAGGCCGCAGGGGGCGTATCTCCATACCCTGGGATTCCAGTAGGGGCGGCCAGGTGCCATCCGACCCCAAATGAGCCCAGCTGCCGCCTCCCAAGGCGAGGACTACGGCGCCCGCCTGAACAGAAAGCGTTTCACTGGGCGTCAGAAACATCAAGTCACCCGAATCATTCCAGCCTTGCCAGCGGTGCCGCATGTGAAAACGAACGCCCAATGAACGGAGTCTTTTCAACCAGGCGCGCAGCAGAGGAGCCGCCTTCATCTCTTTTGGGAAAACCCGTTGTGAGCTGCCGACGAAGGTTTCGATCCCCAAGCTGGTGGCCCACTCGCGTACCAAGTCGGCGTCGAAGGCTTGAAGATGGGACTTCAACGATTCTTGCCGCTCGCCATAGCGGGTGATGAAGTTGGGGAAGGCTTCGGCATGGGTCAGATTCAATCCACCCTTGCCGGCCAGAAGAAACTTCCGGCCTACCGAGGGCATGCTGTCGAAGAGTTCCACTTTGGCGCCGGCCGTAGCGGCGGCTTCAGCCGCCATGAGACCCGCCGGGCCACCACCGATGATGGCGACAGTCTGTGGTTTGGAGTGATTCATCGCTGGGGGTGAACGCTGTGTCGGGACGCGCGGTCAGGATTGCAGGATAACTTTGTGGCTTGGCCTACAAGAACGATGGCTATTTTGAATAAAAGCAGCGAGCTAAGCGGATTTTTATGCCGACCAGCAAGGAGCCCGGGCATCATCCGACTTGCTCAAGATCCGGACCTGAATCAAGCATTCAGCAAGAGCAGGGTATCTGGCTCAGAGTGAGCCGGAGAAAAAAGAGGGAGGACATCCGTGTCCAGAGCCCGATGTATCATCGGGGGTGTCGCTGACCTGTCTCGGTGTCATGCCGAGACAGGGCGACTAAAGCCGCTTAGAAGCGGCGACCGCCGCCGAAGCCGCCATCACGACGACCACCGCCGAAACCGCCACCACCGCTACGCTCTTCGCGCGGACGCGCTTCGTTGACAGTCAAGCTGCGGCCACCGATTTCCTTGCCATGCAGAGCGTCGATAGCAGTCTGTGCCTGCTGGTCGGAGCCCATTTCAACAAAGCCAAAACCCTTGGAGCGACCGGTGTCACGATCGGTGATGATGCTGGCGGACTCCACGGTGCCGTGGGGGGCGAACATTTCTTCCAGTTCGTTGTTGTTGACGTTGTAGCTCAGATTGCCGACGTATAACTTCTTACCCATGAGAATTCCTCAAAAACTAAAATAAAAAACAAATCTCGATACCGGGCCGGTTCCTTTGGCGGCGGATCGCTAAACGACAAAACGATGATTCGGTGGCCTGGCTTCCTGGCCCAATGCCGGAATCACGAGGGCCGACCGCTCGGAGCGATCGGCTCATTCCTTAACGACGACCGCCCCGACCCTTGGTACGCGGACGTTCTTCGTTGACCCGGAGGCTGTTGCCTCGGAGGGTGCGACCATTCAGTCCGGCAATAGCCGCTCTGCCTTCATGACCTTCCATTTCGATGAAACCGAAACCGCGGCAACGGCCGGTGAAAATATCCCGGGCCAGCTCATATTTGAAGATGCGACCGAATTCGGAAAAAAGTTCGGTGAATTCCTTTTCGGTGATATCGGGCGGCAAATTGCCCGCGTAAAGTCTAAGCATGGTAGTCCTCCATAGACACTGATGGGAAAGGGGTAATGAGCCGCCGTGAACGCTGCGCGATCTGCAAGGCCACGGAAAAGCCCGGTTGGGCTTGTCCGCGGAGCTGCAAAGTTCGCTGGGCAGAAAAACGGATCAAGGCTCAGACGGCGTCGCGGCGAGGGCCATTGGCCGGCTTGCGATTGGGTCGGTGCTGACCGGCGCGGGCAGGTGCCGGGCCACGGCGGGGCGGCGGTGCCCGGCGAGCCGGAGCGGGTTCGGCGCTGCGCTGCAATGGCTGGATGCCTTCCGGCATCTCACGCAAGGTCAGCTTCCGTCCCAACAGGCGTTCGATATCCCGCAACTGGGTGGATTCGTCACTGGAAACCAGTGAAATCGCTTCGCCACCGGCGCCAGCGCGTCCGGTTCTGCCGATGCGGTGGACATAGTCCGCCGGAACATCGGGCAATTCGTAGTTCACCACGTGAGGCAGTTCGCGAATATCCAGCCCACGTGCGGCGATATCCGTCGCCACCAGCACTTGGATGCGATCTTCCTTGAAGTCGGCCAGTGCCCGGGTGCGGGCGCTCTGGCTCTTGTTGCCATGAATCACGCCGACCTGGAAACCATCCCGCTCAAGCTGTTGGGCGAGGCGGTTGGCGCCATGCTTGGTGCGGGTGAACACCAGGGTCTGGCCCCATTGGCCCGTCGCCATCAGATGCGCGAGCAACGGCTGTTTGCAGTCTTTCTGCACGCGATAGATGTGTTGTTCAACGCGTTCCGCCGTGGCGTTCCGCGGGGCGACTTCAACGCTCAATGGCTTGTGCAGGATGCCCGCTGCTAGTTCGCGAATCTCCTTGGAGAAGGTCGCGGAGAACAGCAGGTTCTGACGAACCTTGGGCAGCAGGGTCAGAATGCGCTTGATGTCGCGGATGAAGCCCATGTCTAGCATGCGGTCGGCCTCGTCGAGGACCAGCACGTCTATTTCATT
>DIVI01000066.1 GCA_002423305.1 Methylococcus sp. UBA6136
AGCCATGTATCGCAAGCGCAATGAGGTTGAACGGCTGTTTCGCCGACTCAAGGGATTTCGCCGTGTCTTCTCACGCTTTGACAAACTCGATTTCATGTTCACTGGCTTCATCCATTTCGCCCTGATCGTCGATGCGCTCCGTATGTGTTAACAGGCCCTAGCAAGAAATCTCTGATACTGCCCCTGCCAGATACCCGCTCAGCTGCAAATTGGATCAAACCCTTATTTGATTCGCACAAGAGGTGCCTGACTGTAAAGAAGGTAAAAAACTTGAACCTTTTGCCACCGACCAGTACAGTGGGACCCTTCATGGGAATCGATTCCCGCCATTGCATCCAGAAATTCCCCGTTCAGCCCAACATAGATTCCGGGCGATTGAACGGAGCATTCCTCGATGCTCATGCGTAAACTCAACCGACTTACGTCGCAAGGAGATTAGCCTATGAGTCATCAGAAAAATCTGATTGCCACTCCCACACAGCACTCGCCCGCCGGCCTCATTTCCCGCCGCAGTTTCCTGACCCGCTCCAGCATGGCCGCCGCAGGCGCCCTACTCCTCCCCTCCACGAAATCCGTCGCCAGCATGCTGAGCACGGAGCGGGCGCTAAGCTTCCACAATGTTCATACCGACGAGGAATTGACCATTCGCTGCTGCCCGGAAAAGGATTACGACCGCGAAACCCGCCTACGCTTCAGCAGCCTGTTGCGTGATCACCATGCCGATGAAGTGCGCGAGATGGACCCAGGGCTGATTGATATTTTCTTTGCGCTTTCAGCATTCACCGGCACCAACGGTACATTCAAGATCCTCTCCGGCTACCGCTCGCCCGAGACCAATAGCTGGCTGCGCCGCTTCAGCCACGGTGTGGCCGAGCACAGCATGCACATCGAGGGCAGGGCCGTGGATATCCGCATGGATGAACTCAGCATCCGCGAAATTCGGCAGGCTGGACTGGCCTTGGCCATGGGGGGCGTGGGCTACTATCCTCGTTCCAATTTTGTTCACCTGGATACCGGTCGCATCCGTCACTGGTAATCCAGAGACTGAAAAGGCCGCTCCCAAGCGACCCTGCCTCTATTCCAAACTTCGGCTGAAAGACCGACAAACCGCTCAAGCCCCAGATATGCGCATCGATGAAGAAGGCAACATGGAGTTGTCCGCCGAGGAAAATCAGAATCTGATGGACCAACTCGACATTGCCACCAAGGATTACGATGATCCCCCCGTGGAGATCGAGTGCATCGACATGAATGACGATGCCGCTACCTTCAAGGCCATCAACACCAAGACCGGCAAGACGGTGACTCTGGTGTTCGACCTGATGGGCAACGAAGGCTGACACCTTCGCCCCCCGACCCCGCACGAAGCAACCAGCTGCCGCGAAGCTTCCCTAACCTCGCCACTCCCATTCAAGGTGGGTAGGGAAACCCTTTCGCCAGCAGAACCTGCAGCGTTCTGTCATGGCCGTAGATATCCTCGAAGAAACTGACCTTGCCGTCCGGATCAGCCATGACGGTTGAATAGAGGATGTAAACCGGGATGGGTTTCTTGATGTTGATCGTCTTGGTGACCTCACCGTCCATAAAAGATTGAATCCGATCCTTCGGCCAATCCCCGTTCTCCGCCAAAACCCATTCGGCCAGCTTGAGAGGGTCCTGCACACGAATGCAGCCATGACTGAAATCGCGCCGATCGCGATTGAACAACCCCTGGCTCGGCGTGCTGTGCAGATACACATTATTGGTATTCGGAAAAGAGAACTTAACCAAACCCAGGGCGTTGGAGCCACCCGGTTTCTGTCGTACTTTCAGGGCCCCTGTGGCCACCTTGTCCAGATTGCCTTGATTGGGCTCGAGTGCGGCGGCCTGCAGCGAGAAATTCGGCACGATCTCCATGTTGTTTTTTTCCAAATATTTCCGATCACGAAGAATATCCGGCACCACCTCCTTGGCCGCGATGCCGTCCGGCACATTCCAATAAGGCCGGAAGGTCACCATGGTCATGTCCGAATGAAAGACCGGCGTATTGCGCCCGTCGATTGCCTCCCCGACTACCACATTCATCTGGATGTCATGCTGCCCAAGACCCTCGCCAGCCCTGGCTCCATAAAGCTTGAAGGAGGGGATGTTTACAATCAGGTAATGCCCACGCACATCCGCCGGCAGCCAACGCAAGCGCTCCAGCCCCAGCTGGATCTGCTTCAAACGATCCGGGATGGGAGTAGACAGCCGCGCCAGCGTCGCCTTGCCGATAATCGCGTCATTCCCCAATCCGTGCCGGATCTGGTAAGCCTTGACCGCCTGAGCCAATTCCGCGTCATAGAGCTCCGATGTTTCGGCACCCAACTTGATCGCCTTGAGATCCCCCAACGCCACCAATAACTTTCGAAGCGCCGGGACATCCTTGTGACTCATCCCCGGCGAGAACTTGGCCGGAAAACCAAACCGCATATGCGGCAATTCCCTGGCCAGCTTTCGATAACGCAGCAACGCCTGTTTCAGCGGACGATAGATGGGAAAGCGGGGTTCCAATTCGGCCAGAATGGTCTTGGGATCTGCACTCTGGGTCAGGTCACGAACACGCTTGGGAACATCCAGCCGCTTCGGCTCGACATTGAGACCAAACCCCACGGCACGGGGATTGATACGGCCCAGATAAAGATTGGACACATAACGCGTGGCGGCAATGCTCAGGGCCACATCGAAGTCCGCTACCTCGGCCGGAGCGGAGGATTTGAGTGCGGGCGCCGCCATCCAGGTCGACAGTAAGTCCGCATCGTAATCCTCGGCATTCAATCCGCGATCATCAGCCCCTTTCAAACTTTCAATCATCGCCTTGGCCTGGGGTGTCGGCTTGCCCTCCCTGAACCACAGCGGGGCCGGATCCGGCTGACCATAGAGTTGGGCGAGTGGCTTGGCCACATCGGAAAACTTGCCCCAGCGCAACTTCGGGTGCTTGCCTGATTTCAGCAAGATCTGTATCGCATTGGCCGAGTCTTCGGCATGAGCCCCGCCCAACCCTTGAACCATCAAAAAAGCCGCCAGCAGGGCCCCGGCCAGACCCGAGCGAACCCACACAAACCATGACCGATCAACCATTACGTGCCCATCCTCTTCGTAGCCATCCACACCCTACTCAGGCGCAGTCCCCGAAAGTATAGCTTTATCAAAACAGCGGAACCCACCGGCACGCTATAACCAAGTTCTTTACTAGGTAATTAAACAGGACTAAAATAGTCCGCAATAAATCGGCAGGACACCATGCTTCGGATCAGCAAACTCAGCGATTACGCCATCATCATTCTCGGGCACATGGCCAAGGCCCCGGGGTCGACCTATGCGGCGACCGATCTGGCGGAATCCGCCCGCGTCGCGGGGCCCACGGTCAGCAAGGTTCTAAAGGCGTTGGCGCGTGCCCAGATTCTGAATTCCACCCGGGGAGCCAAAGGCGGTTATCAACTTTCCCGACCACCCGAACAAACCACCATAGCGAGCATCATTGCCGCACTTGAAGGCCCGATCGCGCTCACCGAATGCAGCCTCGAAAACACCCAATGCGAACAATCCCACTCCTGCCATGTGCGGGGCAACTGGTCGGTACTCAACCGCGCCATCCAGACCGCACTGGAATCCGTCACCCTTGCTGACATGGCCAGCCCGATGGGCAAAGCGCCCGAAGGCTTTCGGATTCCTCTCAGCAGCATTGCCCTTCAGCCTAGACGTATCACGGAGTAAAACCGATGTCGGCGACCTCAGAAACACTCGAAAACATCATCCACAAGGAATACAAGCCGGGCTTTGTCACCGATCTTGAATCCGACACGTTCCCGCCTGGACTTAATGAGGATGTCATTCGCGCGATCTCGGGCAAGAAAAACGAGCCCGAGTTCATGCTGCAATGGCGGCTGGATGCCTATCGACATTGGCTGACCATGACCGAGCCGACCTGGGCCTATGTCAATTACGAGTCGGTCAATTACCAGAGCATCAGCTATTACTCCGCACCCAAGGTCAAGGAAGGCCCCAAAAACCTGAATGAAGTCGATCCGAAGTTGCTGGAGACCTACAAAAAATTGGGCATCCCCCTTTATGAGCAGGAACGATTGGCTGGCGTGGCGGTGGATGCGGTATTCGACAGCGTCTCGGTCGCCACGACCTTCAAGGACAAGCTCGCGTCAGCCGGAGTGATCTTCTGCTCGATGTCGGAAGCGATCAAGGAACATCCAGAACTGGTTCGGCAATACCTGGGCACGGTGGTACCGACCTCGGACAACTTTTTTGCCGCACTCAACTCGGCCGTTTTTTCCGATGGCTCCTTTGTTTATATCCCCAAAGGCGTCCGCTGTCCGATGGAGTTGTCGACCTACTTCCGCATCAACGCCGCCAATACCGGACAGTTCGAACGCACGCTGATCATTGCCGAGGAAGGCAGTCATGTCAGCTACCTCGAAGGCTGCACCGCACCCATGCGCGACGAAAACCAGTTGCATGCGGCCGTGGTGGAACTGGTAGCGCTCGACCATGCCGAGATCAAATATTCAACGGTACAGAACTGGTATCCCGGCGATGAAGAGGGCCGAGGCGGCATCTACAACTTTGTCACCAAACGCGGCGACTGCCGGGGGCGCCAATCAAAGATCTCCTGGACGCAAGTCGAAACCGGCTCCGCCATCACCTGGAAATACCCCAGCTGCATACTCCGAGGAGAGGAGTCCGTTGGCGAGTTCTATTCGGTCGCGGTCACCAACCACTGCCAGCAGGCCGACACGGGCACCAAAATGATCCACATCGGCAAGAACACCCGCAGCACCATTATCTCCAAGGGCATTTCGGCCGGGCGCGCGCAAAATACCTATCGAGGTCAGGTCAAGATCCTCAAGAGCGCTGAAAATGCCCGCAATTACACGCAGTGTGACTCCCTGCTGATCGGCGATCGCTGCGGTGCACACACCTTCCCTTATATCGAGGTCAAGCAACCGTCAGCTCAGCTGGAGCACGAAGCCACTACATCAAAAATTAGCGAAGATCAGCTGTTCTTCTGCCAGCAGCGTGGCCTTTCCGCCGAGGATGCCGTCTCGATGATCGTCAACGGCTTCTGCAAGCAGGTTTTCAAGGAACTCCCCATGGAATTTGCCGTGGAAGCGCAAGCCCTGCTGGGAATCAGTCTGGAAGGCAGCGTGGGTTAACCCACTGCAAAAAAAACACCCATCAACACGTTAAAAGACCATGCTAAGCATCAAGAATCTGCAAGCCCGCGTCGAAGACAAGGCCATCCTTAAAGGCATCAGCCTCGAGGTCAAGCCGGGAGAAGTTCACGCCATCATGGGCCCGAATGGCTCCGGGAAGAGCACCCTGTCCCATGTCCTGGCCGGCCGTTCCGGCTACGAAGTTACCGGCGGCAGCGTCACCTATCAGGGCAAGGACCTGCTCGACATGAAGCCGGAAGAACGGGCGCGCGAAGGCGTCTTCCTCGCCTTCCAGTATCCGGTTGAAATTCCCGGCGTCAGCAACATCTACCTGCTCAAGGCCGCCCTGAACGCCATCCGCAAACATCGAGGCGACAGCGAAGTCGACGCCATGGATTTCCTGCCGATGGTGAAAGCCCGGATCAAGTCACTGAACCTTGATGAGCAATTCCTTTACCGGGGTGTCAACGAAGGCTTCTCCGGCGGCGAAAAGAAGCGTAATGAAATCCTGCAGATGGCCATTCTGGAACCGAGCCTCTGCATTCTCGACGAAACCGATTCCGGACTCGATATCGATGCCTTGAAAATCGTGGCCGATGGTGTCAACGCGCTCCGTTCGCCCGATCGCTCCTTCATCATGGTGACCCACTACCAGCGCCTGCTGGATTACATCAAGCCGGATGTCGTGCATGTCCTCGCCCAGGGTCGTATCGTCAAATCCGGCGGACCGGAACTGGCCCATGAGTTGGAAGAAAAGGGCTATGGCTGGATCGACCAGGGTGCCACCGCGTGAGAGAGCAGACCGTCATGGACTATGCCGAGCATTACCAAACCGTTTCCACCGACCTGCCGGGACATTCGTTGTCGTGGCTTCAGGCCCTGCGTACCAGGGCAAACATCGATTTTTCAACATCCGGGTTCCCCTCGCCCCGCGAGGAAGAATGGCGCTATACCAATATCACCCCTATCGAGAAAAAGCGGTTTACACCGAAGGTTTCAGCCGGTGACCCAAGCGCCGCTGCTGAACTCATCCAGCACCATCGGCTGGACGACACCTGGTCACTGGTCTTTGTCGATGGCGTTTACTCTGCCGGGCATTCCAGGCTGACCGGACTTCCGGAAAGCATCCAGATCCTCCCGATTTCCGAAGCGCTTGAGCGCTACCCGGAAAAAGTCCACACGATGCTGCAACAAGCGGCCGATTGCGAGACTCACGGCTTCATAGCCTTCAACACGGCCTATTTCAGGGATGGCGCCTTCATCGTAATCCCGGACAAGCAGGTGCCGGAAAGGCCGATCCAGCTTCTCCACGTCTCGACGCAAGCGGAGGGACTTTCGGTGCTCCGGCATCTGATCAGCCTCGGCATCCATGCCCAAGCCACGGTCATCGAAACCTATGTCGGCGAAAAAGAAACCGCCTGTCTGACCGCTGCAGTGACCGAAATCGACCTGGCCGCCAACGCCCATCTGGATCATTACAAGCTGCAGAATGAAAGCGATCGAACTTTCCACTTCGGCGGCATTTACTCGGATCAGAAAGCCTCGGCACGTTTCCGCCAAAATCATGCCGCCTTTGGCGGACTGATGGCGCGCACGGAAATCCACAGCCATCTGGGGCAAGCGGCGGAATGTGATCTGGATGGCCTGTTTCTGGCCTCGGGTCGGCGCCACCTCGATACGCACACGATTCTCCGCCACCACGGCGCCCACGCCGTCAGCCGAGAGAGTTATCGGGGCATCGCGTCCGAACGAGGACGCGGCGTCTTCTCCGGACGCATCGTGGTCGACCCGCAGGCCCAAAAAACCGACGCGGAGATGAACAACCGGAATCTCCTGCTCTCCGATGATGCGGAAATCGACAGCAAGCCGCAGCTGGAAATTCATGCCGACGACGTCAAGTGCGCGCACGGCGTAACGGTCGGACAACTGAGCGCCGAATCCATCTTTTACCTGCAATCCCGCGGCATCGACGAAGCCTCTGCCCGCAACATGCTGACCTTCGCCTTTGCCAACGAAATGGTGGAGAAGATCCGGCATGACGGCCACCGCCAGCAAGTCCGTGACGCACTGCTGGCCAACCTGCCACAAACGGACGTTCGCGGAGATTGGTTATGAATCAGCCACAGCCACGTTTCGATCTGGCAAAGGCACGAGCAGACTTCCCGATTCTGAGCCAGACCATCAACCGGCACCCGTTGGTCTATCTGGACAATGCCGCCTCAACCCACAAGCCCCGCGCGGTCATCGACCGTATCCGCAAAGTGTATGAAGAGGACTATTCCAACGTGCACCGCGGCGTACATACGCTGAGCCAGCGCTGCACGGATCTGTTCGAATCCGCCCGAGAGAAAGTACAGACCCTACTCAACGCCAGGCATAGCCACGAAATCATCTTCGTGCGCGGCACCACAGAGGCCATCAATCTGGTTGCGCAGAGCTATGGCCGCAAGAACGTGGGACCGGGGGACGAAATTCTGATCACGGCGATGGAACACCATTCCAACATCGTGCCCTGGCAGATGCTGTGCGAGCAGACCGGCGCCTCATTAAAGGTCGCCCCGATTTCGCTGACCGGCGAACTGCTCATGGACGAGTTTGCGGGGCTCCTCTCGGACCGAACCCGGCTGGTCTCGGTCACGCATATGTCCAATGCGCTGGGGACCATCAATCCCGTCGAACAGATCATCGCCCAGGCTCATGCCCGCGGCATTCCGGTCCTGCTGGACGGCGCGCAGTCCGCACCGCACATGACCGTGGACGTTCAGGCACTGGACTGCGATTTTTATGCTTTCTCCGGCCACAAGCTCTATGGCCCCTCGGGCATCGGCGTGTTGTATGGCAAGGAAAGCCTGCTGACCGCCATGCCGCCCTGGCAGGGGGGTGGCGACATGATCCGGCGCGTGACGTTCGAAAAAACCGAATACAACGAACTGCCCTACAAATTCGAGGCCGGCACGCCCAACATTGCCGATACCATCGCGCTGGGTGCCGCCATCGATTATGTCAATATCCTCGGCATCGACGCCATCGCCGAGCATGAGCACCACTTGCTCGCCTATGCCACCGAGCAGGCGCTGAAGATTCCCGAACTGAAGATCATCGGCACCGCCGGGCACAAAGGGGCCATCCTGTCGTTTACCCTGGACCGCATCCACCCGCATGACATCGGCACCCTGCTCGATCAACTCGGCATCGCGATCCGGGCCGGACATCATTGCGCCATGCCGGTGATGGATTTCTTCGAGGTACCCGCCACGGCCCGGGCGTCATTCGGCCTGTACAATACCTTCGAGGAAGTGGACATCCTGATGGACGGCATCCGCCAGGTCATCAAGATGTTCGGGTAAGCCATTCCAACGACCCGATTCAAGTCACAATCGACGATTCGCAGAAGCAACATGCTGGACCAGATCAGAGATCTCTACCAGGAAGTGGTTTTCGACCACAACCGCAATCCCCGCAACTTCCGGGTGATGGAAGATGCCAACCGCAAGATCGAGGGCTTCAACCCGCTCTGCGGTGATCGCATCACCCTCTACGCCAAGGTCATCGACGGCAAGATCGAAGATGTCAGTTTCCAGGGATCCGGCTGCGCCATTTCGACCGCCTCCGCCTCGCTCATGACCGAAATCGTCAAGGGTCAGACCGAGCAGGAAGCCGAGCAGCTCTTTGATTTGTTCCACCGCATCACGACCGGCAAGAATGGCGACGAAGTCAATCTGGAAGAACTTGGCAAGCTGGCCGTGCTGGCCGGTGTTCGCGCCTATCCGGCCCGCGTGAAGTGCGCAACCCTGGCATGGCACTCGCTCCAGTCGGCGCTGAAAAATGACGGCGAGACCGTCAGCACCGAATAACTGCGGACTCAGGACATCCGAAGATGACGGATTGGATAGATGCCGGTCGCGCGGGCAGTCTGGCGCCCGGCGAACACCTGCTGGTTGAAATTGAGGGCGATGAAGTGGCCCTGTTTCATATCGATGGCGAGTATTTTGCCATTCGGGACGTCTGCAGCCATGACGGCACTGAGATTGCGAGCGGCCACCTCGAAGGCTGCGAGATCATTTGCCCACGTCATGGGGCCCGCTTCTGTCTCAAGACCGGGAAAGTGCTATCCCCCCCCGCGTATGAGGACATTGCCACGTATCCGGTTCGTATTCACGAAGGCCGGATAGAAATCGGCACCGAGCCGTCGCATTGACGGCAACCGATTACACACAAAAAACGCCGGCGAGGATAAACCGCGCCGGCGCTGGTGGGATTTAGATCAGACCCTAACCCTAGCCTCCCAAGACAAGGGAGGGCTGTCTGACATCACATCTGCTGGGGTTTCTTGGGTCCTGGAGTATTACCAAAGGGTCCGCTTTCACCGCCGTTTCCACAGCCGGCCAGAAACATGCCCAACAGGGAAACAACCAGCATCTGCTTAATGATCTTCATAATTACCTCGCTCCGACCCGTCGGGGTCAGGCTCAACTTCATCCTTAAAAAATCCAACTACACGAATGCATCGGACGATACCTGTGAGTCCGGCCAAAGCCTGACTCTGCAGTCGGGCCAGAACATTAAACGCTCCGGCGGGGCCAATGCCTCGAAGAGCATCGACCGCCATTCTGTCATGGATTGACGACGGGGCGGTCGATTTAAAGATTCAAAGCCCCACCACCCAAAGTACACCCTAAAGTTGCACATGGCATGGGGCTGTTGCATGATTTTCATGAAAACTGGACATAAAGCGATTCATGCCTGCACCCCGTCCATCCTATCGCCCAAGGAGAAACCTGATGCTCACGCTTACCCGGACCGGCGTTTTGCTCGCGCTGATCACTGGCCTCCCGTCGCTTCCGTGCCGCGCCCTGGCTGATTCAGCCAAAGCGGGAACGCACCCCTTGGTCAGTATCGAGGAAGCTGCCAAAAAATCGGTGCAGGCCATGAGCGACTATCTAAAAGCCTCCAAGTCCTTCAGCTTTCGCGCGGACATCCAGTATGACGATGTTTTGCCATCGGGCCAGAAAATCGCCTTCTCCGCCCAGTCGGAGATTAGTCTGAGACGACCCAATGGCATCCAGGCAACACAACTCTCGGATACGGGAGTCCGTCAACTCTGGTTCAACGGCAAACAGCTCACTTTGCTGGACCCGGTCCGAAATACCTATGCGATCGAGTCCGTCTCGGGCAACACGGATCAGGCACTGGATCACATGATCAACCAGTTGCATTTCACGCCGCCTCTGTCCGATTTTCTCTACGAAGATCCCGCAAAAGCCCTGACCAAAAATGCCGTGCATAGCTTTGTGGTCGGCAGCAGCGAGGTCAATGGCGTTCCCTGCCAGCACCTGGCATTTGTCGACAAGCTTATCGACTGGCAACTCTGGATTGAGACCGGCAAGGTGCCCCTGCCGCGAAAACTGATCATCACCTATAAAACCCTGCCTAGCTCACCCCAGTTCATTGCGACGTTGTCCGACTGGGATTTTTCCACCCGACTCCCGGACTCGCTATTTCAGGCCGAAATCCCGGTCAATGCGGTCAAACTTCCGTTCATGAAGGAAGGTCAGGCCAAAACGCTTTCGCGCGCCTCAGTGAAGAAAAACTAGCATTAGCCAGGGGACAAAACCATGAAGACTCGCTATCCAGGAATCAAACCCGTTCGTCTGATGATCGCCATCGCCGGAGCGGGGATGCTTTTGATGCATGGCCCCGTTGAATCTCGCGGCGGTTTTGGTGGATTTGGAGGGGGCTTCGGCGGAGCCCACTTTGGCGGCGGTGGCTTTGGCGATCGGGCTGGGGGAGGCGCTTATGGCGGTGGCGGCTTTGGCGGTGGCGACGCCCAACGATTCGGTGGCGGCGGTGTCGGCGAAGGTCATTTTGGCGGCGGCGGATTAGGCAGCGTCAAGGGATCAGGGGCGGACTCCGGGGTCAGCCGGGACTGGTCCGACCATGGGGCCGATGCCCGCCCGGATTCAGGCACTCGAACCGATGCAACCGGCACCGATCGGGAGTCGATGCAGCAGAATCGGTTTCAGCAGCAGGATTCCCTCCAGCAAAACCGCGACAAGGAATTGAATCACCTGCAGAACCAGAACGAAGTCTACAACCACTACAACAACAATTATTACGGGGGTTACTACGGGGGCGGCATGTACTATGGCGGCTCCTGGGGTGGGTTTTACTCAGGCATGATGATGGGCGAGATGACCGGCATGATGCTCGGCGCCTCCATGGCGACACTGCCGCGTCAGTACACCACCGTCGTGGTGGAGGGAACGCCTTACTACTACGCCAATGGTGCCTACCTGACCCAAACCCAGGGGGCCACCGGTTACACGCTGGTCCCTCCGCCACCCGGTGCCGTGGTGGCATCCTTGCCCAGCAACTGCTCTCCTGTCTACCTTGGCGCGCAGACCTTCAACGATTGCGGCGGGGCTTTCTATGAGAACGTCGATGGCGGCTACAAGGTCGTTCGCCCACCCACAGGGATTCAGATCAACAGTATTCCGAGCGGGGCCGAAGCCAAACAGGTCAACAACACACAATACTTCGAGTACGGCGGTGTGTGGTACCAGCCCTTTTATGGCGGTAGCGACGTCATCTACCGGGTGGTGGCCAATCCGGACGATTGCGAAGGGTGCGGAATCTGATTCGTTATCACCGGCGCCCTGGCCGATAGCGGACTTCTAAAATTCTCGTGAGTAGCCCAGCGCCAGCGAAGCGTCGCCGACCCTCAGCATCAGGCGTTGGCCGGGCGGGCCAGCGATCGGCAAGGCGGCGTAAGCGAGAACCAGGCTCTTTGCGTGAGGCAGAGAACCCGGCGTGAAGTAGACGGAATAGCCCGGCTCTGCCGCCCGCCGCCCGCTCAGCATCGCCATGCCCGCAGGCGCGTTATGAACGATGTAGATCTGCCGGAAGGCGCTCTCGATGACATCCGCCTCCCCGCCATCATATTCGTCGACCGACAGATCGATGCGGTACCAGACTTCGGCGGATGGCGCGTCCGGTTCTGAAATGGGCATCTAAAACCTCTCTGGCGGATGGGGGGGGAATCCAGTGTATCGAATGACCCATGGTCGAGATAGTCGTCCCCATTTGGACGGCCGGTCAGCCGACTTGCTATGCTTCCACCCAATCATGTCGGGCCTTGGCCGGCGACAGGGGCCCAGAATCCAGATTCTGCCCTGCCTTAACCCACCCAACCATAGGATGAACCATGTTCGAACCTTCCACCCTGAATGAATTGGCCAAGCGTCTGTCCGGGGCCGTTCCGGGCGATCTTCATTTGCTCAAGGGTGACATGGAAAAGACCTTCCAGGCCATTCTGCAAGCCTCCTTCAGCCGGATGAATCTGGTCAGTCGTGAAGAATTCGACGTCCAGCGCAACGTATTGGCAAGAACTCGTGAACAACTGGAAGCACTGGAAGCACGGGTCACCGAGCTGGAGCAGCAGGTTCTTCAGCGCTGATCGCCGACCAGCGCCGTATGTCGCTCGCCATCGTTTACACGCGAGGCCGACAAGGGATTGCCGCTCCGCTCGTCACGGTCGAGGTGCATATCTCCAATGGCCTGCCCGCACTCAACATCGTCGGATTGCCTGAAGCCGCCGTCAAGGAGAGCAAGGATCGGGTTCGCGGCGCGCTTCTAAACTGTCATTTCGAATTCCCCATGCAGCGGGTCACCGTCAACATGGCCCCCGCCGATATCCCCAAGGAAGGCGGCCGTTTCGACCTGCCCATCGCATTGGGCATTCTCGCCGCCTCCGGCCAGCTGCCCCATCGCGCCCTGCAGGACATGGAGTTTCTTGGTGAACTGTCGCTGGGTGGAGAACTGCGCCCGGTCGCCGGGGTGCTGCCTGCGGCACTGCAGGCCCGCGATGCCGGGCGAGCACTGGTCATCCCCACCGGCAATGCCGACGAAGCGGCGCTGGTGGAAGCAGCCAGGGTCTTGCCGGCGAATCACCTGCTGGAAGTCTGTGCTCACATCAACGGCCAGCGGCCCATCATGCCCGCTGCGTTCCAGCCACCCGCCGCTCGCGACAACGACTACCCCGACTTTAGCGAGGTACATGGCCATTTCCAGGTCAAGCGCGCACTGGAGATCGCGGCCGCTGGCCGACACAATCTTCTGATGATGGGGCCACCCGGCACCGGCAAGTCCATGCTCGCCTCGCGCCTGCCCGGCATCCTGCCTCCCCTGTCGGATGAGGAGGCGCTGGAAAGTGCCGCCATCGCCTCGGTCAGCGATACCTCATTCAACCCGCAGCGCTGGCGGCAACCTCCTTTTCGCTCGCCTCACCACACGGCCTCCGCGCCGGCACTGGTCGGTGGTGGCGGCAACCCCAAACCCGGCGAGGTGTCGCTGGCCACCCATGGCGTCCTGTTTCTGGACGAGCTGCCGGAATTCGACCGCAAGGTACTGGAGGTGCTGCGGGAACCACTGGAAACCGGCACCATCACCATTTCCCGCGCCGCACGCCAGGTTGATTTCCCTGCCCGCTTTCAGCTGATCGCGGCCATGAACCCCTGCCCTTGCGGCTATCTGGGAGATGCCTCGGGGCGCTGCCGCTGCACGCCCGACCAGGTTCTGCGCTATCGCGGCCGTATTTCCGGTCCGCTCGTCGACCGCATCGACATGCATATCGAAGTCCCGCGCGTCCCACAGGAGATGTTGCGCAAAGGTAGCCCGGGTGGCGAGGAAAGCAGCGCCGTCATCCGCGCACGGGTAATCGCGGCCCGCGAGCGTGCCCTGCAACGGGCAGCTCGGCCCAACGCCCTGCTGTCCCCAACGCTGATCAGGCGCGACTGCGCCCTGAGCGAGGATGGCCACCGCTTGTTGGAGCAGGCCATCGACAAGCTGGGCCTGTCTCACCGCGCCTATCACCGCATCCTGAAACTCGCCCGCACCATCGCCGATCTGGCCGGATCTGAAGACATCGGCATCCCGCACCTCAGCGAAGCTATCGGCTACCGGCGACTGGATCGCTCGGCACCCCACTCAAGGATCTGACCCCCGCCCGTGCCCCAGCTCAACCCCCAACAACACGCCGCCGTCATCGAGCTGGAGAAACCCCTGCTGGTCCTGGCCGGCGCCGGCAGCGGCAAGACGCGAGTCATCACCGAAAAGATCGCGTATCTGATCCGCCAGGGGATGACGGCCCGCAACATCGCCGCCGTCACCTTCACCAATAAGGCGGCACGGGAAATGAAAAGTCGCGTCGGCAAGCTGGTCGACGACAAGGGCCTGCGCGGGCTGACGGTCTCTACCTTTCATGCGCTCGGACTCGACATCATTCGGCGGGAACACGGCGCACTGGGCTTCAAGAAGGCCATCTCCATCTTCGACGAGCACGACCGCCTGGTGCTGATCAAGGAACTCATCAAGCACGGCCGGCCCGAGTGGGATATCGATCATGCCGAACGTTTCAGCGCGCAGATCAGCCGCTGGAAAAACCGGTTTCTGCTGCCGGAACAGGCCGCCGCCAGCGGGACGGACTTCGTACTCGGCGCACTGGATATCTACGACCTGTATCTCCGGCAGATGAAATCCTACAACGCCGTGGATTTCGATGACCTCATCCTCCAGCCGGTGCTGCTCTTCCAGGAACACCCCGAGATCCTGGAGAAATGGCGCAACAAGCTGCGCTACCTGCTGGTGGACGAATACCAGGACACCAATCTGACCCAATACCAGATGGTCAAGCTGCTGGCCGGCCAGCTGGGCCGCTTCACGGTGGTGGGCGATGACGATCAGTCGATCTATTCCTGGCGGGGTGCTCAGCCGGAAAATCTGGCCCAGCTGCAACGCGACTTCCCACGACTGGAGGTCATCAAACTGGAGCAGAACTACCGCTCGACCCGCCGTATTCTCGGCGTCGCCAACGCGCTGATCGCCAACAACCCGCATGTCTTTGAAAAGCGACTGTGGAGCGCGCTCGCTCCCGGCGACCCTTTGCGCGTACTGCACCACAAGGATGAAATTCTGGAATCACGACAGATTGCGTCCGACCTGATTCATCACAAATTTCGCCACGCCACCCGGTTTCAGGATTACGCCATCCTCTACCGAAGCAACCATCAGGCCCGCATCTTCGAAACCGCGCTCAGGGAATCGAGCATCCCCTACTTCATCAGCGGCGGCCAGTCATTCTTCGGATATACGGAGGTCAAGGACATCCTCGCCTACCTGCGCCTGCTGGTGAACCCCGACGACGATGCCGCATTTCTGCGCATCGTCAACGTGCCACGCCGGGAAATCGGACCCACCACACTGGAAAAACTAGGCGCCTACGCCAACCGCCGGCATATCGGCCTGTTCGCCGCCTGTTACGAGATGGGTCTCGCCACAGAACTGGCCGAGAGCGCCCGACAACGGCTGCAGCACTTTTGCAACCGCATCAACGACGTCGCCGACCGAGCCGAGCGGGGAGACACCTTTGCCGTGATTGACGAGTTCATCGTGGCCATCGACTACGACGGCTGGCTACGGGAAACCGCCCCCAGCGAGGAAGCTGCCAAACGCAAAATGGGCCAGGTGCGCGAGTTGCTGGACTGGCTCAAGCGCATCGCCCATGAAGAGGAGACCGAGGAAAAAAGCCTGGCCGAGGTCGTAGCCAAGATCATGCTGCTGGATGTTCTCGACCGTAGCCAGGAAGAACAGGCCGGCGATCGCGTCAACCTGATGACTCTGCATGCTGCAAAGGGCCTGGAATTTCCTTACGTCTATCTGGTTGGCATGGAAGAAAACCTGCTGCCACATGAGACCAGCATCGAAGAAGACAGCATCGAAGAGGAACGGCGCCTGGCCTATGTCGGCATCACCCGCGCCCAACAGCATCTCACGCTCAGCTACTGTACACACCGCAAACGCCGGGGCGAACTGGTCAGCCGGCAACCGAGTCGTTTCCTCGACGAACTGCCGGAAGCCGACCTCGAATGGCCCGCCCGCAAGGCGCTGGACCCGGAAACCAAAAAGGAACGCGGTCAAGCCTCACTCGCCCAGCTGCGCAACCTGTTAAACACCCCCTGATTCCGCTATACTCGCGCCTCACGCGCCCGTAGCTCAGTTGGATAGAGTGTCGCCCTCCGAAGGCGAAGGTCGTACGTTCGAATCGTATCGGGCGCGCCATTAAATCAATAGCTTACCGAGTTTCAGCCCAGACCAAACCGTCTCGGTCTGAAAAAAGACTAAAACACGTCTGCGGAAAGTGACCCACAAGACCGCCTCATGGCGGTTTTTTATTACCCCACGGTAGGTCCCTCCACTCCCTGCGATAGCGCCAGGGAGTGGAGGGACAGATGTATTATTGTTTGTTACTTCTGCTTGGTTAGGATCAATTCAACCGGATACCTGACTCCTTGCAAGCCCACCGACTTGCTGATTGTCAGGGTCTTCTTGTTCCTCGATAAATCATAGAGATAGACCTGCGGGTCATTCGTGTTATCCGAATCATCAAAGATCATGTAGTTTGCGGCAGGAATCTCTGGCAAGGTTTTTGTTGCATCTACCTGTTTTTCTTTGATAGCAGTCCATGTGCCATTAGGTGAAGTGGTCGGAATGTTGGTGATGTCCTCGTAGTACGTACCCCGGGTCTTTCTTTTGCTCAACTGAATGGATTCCCCCGCATTGCATTTTGCGTACTGCTTGATGATATCTGGCACTCCAGGAGGCAGGGGTAGCTCTCCTGGGCAATCAATCTCCTGACCGGCCAACTTCATGCCAGTCAGAGCCCATTTTCCAACCAAGGCAGCATCCTGTGGACCCGCCTGAGAGGTGATCGGGGCAAATAAATAGCCCGCGATGGCAATGGCAAGAGCGGATGATTTCATTAATATTTCTCCGTGATTTGTTTTTTAGAGCAAGATCCCGCGTTGAAGTCCAAGTTCGTCATCGCTTCACGCATGATTTACCCAACCCTAACGCACATGGAGCAACGACATCGACACTGCGTTCTGTATTGCCATTGCTCCATCGCAACGCTACCACAGATCAGACACTCGAAACCTCAATCGACTGGTCCGTTGCCGTTTACAGATCACTCCGTCAATGACAGATTGCACGATTGATCAGATCGTATTCGGACACCTCGGGCGTAAAGCCTGGTAGTTCGTGACCGGGAACCGACTCTCGGAGACCGGTGCTTAGGGCTTAGCTCCGAGGAATGGTGTACGCTATTCATAAATAGCGAGACACCATGATGCAGCAAACCATCCAGCCACCACTCTTCCTCAGCAAAGTTTCGGCTGGCTTCCCGTCACCAGCCGAGGATTACAAGGACAAGCCGCTTTGCCTCAATGAGCATCTTGTGGAACGTCCCGCTGCCACTCTGTTTATCCGCCTGGCCGACAACGGCATGGTCGGCGATC
>DIVI01000163.1 GCA_002423305.1 Methylococcus sp. UBA6136
CGATTGATGAACTGAGGAATGAGATCTCCGCCTTCCGTTTGAATTGAATCCCCGCAGTGGTTGGCAAAACCACGAAAATTAAGCTTAGACGGGGGAAACAGGCACCCAACAGGTCATCCCGGCCGATTTCAAGCCCTGCGTCTTCGCATGGAGGCGATCATCACGTCGTAATGCCAACCACCCTGCCCGGTTTCTTCATCCCAGAAATGTTCGCGGACATAGTCAACAAACTCAGCCTCGCCGGGCATAGCCGAAAAAGCACCGTCATCCCGATCGCAGAGCATCAATCTTGCAATATCCAGGGTCTCCTCGAAATGGGTGGTCACAAATGATCCGGGGACGCGATCGAGGGTGTAGTTGAACTCCCCGTGCCCGGACATGAGAGGCTGGAGTTGTTCGACCAGATTGAAGCGGGGCGCCCCGAAATGTTCGAGCATCCGATTGCAGCCCGAGTTAGGGTCTTTCAGCATCATCAGAAGAACGCCCCGCTCTGAGAGCTGACGGGCTGCCCTCAAGGCACAGGCAGCCCATTGATGGTCAGGCAGGTGATAGAAGACGTGACTGATAATCGCCACATCGACCGGACAACGGGGTATGTATTCGCTCAAAGTGCCGTCGACCATCAACGCATCGGGACATTGCCTGGCAAGGCAGGCCCGAAACACGGGGCTGGGCTCGACTGCCGTGACATGATCGAAATGCGCCAATAGCCAGACGGTCAAATCGCCGCTGCCCGCACCCCAATCCACGGCATGCGAGTCCCGAGGGTAGCCATGCAGAACCTCCTGAAGGTAAGCATGCACATGGGTTCTCTCACCCGAACACTTCAGCAACGCCGCGAAAGCGCGTTCGTAATCTTTATCCCCCCATCCGAACCTATGCAGCTTGCCGCTATTAGCTGGACACATCGCACTCATCGCCGTTGGGCAAAGACGCAAAGATGATTGGCCACGCGCCGCTCATGGCCAAATGGCGGTCCGCTCGGGCGGTTGAGCAATTCCGGCTTGCCAGTTGCGCCCTCCATCACCAGGGTCGTGCTGCCGCCGCCATCCAGGTTTAGCGCGTGGTAGGCGCCCAATCGCCGCATCCACTCGGCGGTTTCCGCCGTTGTCAGCCCCTCGCTGTAACCAGGCTGGCGACCATCCGCCGTCACCAACAGCAAGTAGCGCCCATCCCGGCTGACACCCACCGCCGTGCGCGGATGCAGATCCGCCATACCGCCCCGGTTCTTGCCGTCGACCAGCAGCGCGTAATAACCGCTCAACCCGTTGACGGCATGGCGGGTATTCACCGGCGCGCGGGCAATCCAAGCCCGGCGATCGGTCCCGATCAGCAGGGCATCCCAGCGGTTGGGGGGTGAATAGCGATTCCCTCGCGACAGGGAGAGTCCGAGGACATTCATGGGGTCCCCCCGGTTTTCGGCATACGGATCAAACACGGAACCATTGATGGCAATCTGGCATTTGAACTCCGAGAGAAATTCGGAGGTACTGCGGGCGCCCACATCCTTGGGTGCCGTGCCATTGGAGGGCGTCACCAGAAAGTCGATGCCGCTGGCATGCAGGTCGACACGCATCGCCCGTATTTGCAAAGGCCGAGGGATCTCCGCCGAGGCTTCCAATCGCTCAACCCCCTGAAAAACGGGTATCCAGCGGGACAAGCGAGCATGTTTCACCGATTCGGTGGGTTCAGCCTGAACACTGTTGGTGACTTTGCCGGTACTACCCTGGATTGTCTGCGACCACCCCATCGGGGCGACCACACACAGCGCGCACAGACCAAAGATGCTTCGAAGCCTCATTTCACTGCCTCGATGCCCGGGATACTGCCGACAATTCCGCTGGAGACATCTTTCAACCCCGGCCAAATATTCTCTGCATCAATGTCCTGGAGTCATTCTGAACGACTGATTTCGATGCGGCCTCTGCCTTGGCTTCTGCCTCGGCCAGCAGCCGGCTCAGGGGACTTTCCTCCTCCGCCTGCCAGGATTGCAGGGGCTCAAACTGCAGCCCCAACAACTCACTGAACGCTGGGAATACGCTGTTTTCGATCAGGCTTTTTTCCTGTCCCTGCAGATGCCGGAAGTACACGTCCATTTCCTCGACCAGGAAGGGAGACGCTTCCGAAAACTCATTCAAAGGCAAATCGATCAACATCTCGAAGTTGGAACCGAGCCGCGTTTGCAGGGCATTCGGATCGAGCTTACCCAGCCGCCGCAAGGCCGAGTCGGGCACGCCAGGCTCGCGGTCGATGATGAAGGTCAGTGTCAGATAACCGCTGCTGTCCTCACGGTGAAAGGCCGATACCTTGACAACCCCCTCCAACGGGACTTTTCCGGATTTTACAAAACCGGCAAACCCGACCATGTGCTCATTCGCCTTGGAGGTCAGCACGCCCTCCATCAGGTCATAAGGTTTTTCTTCCATAGGGATCAGTCTCCACCTGAAATTCTCGACGCGATTGGGCTTCAGTATGCTGGGCCCGGCAAATGGGAACAAGTCGGTTTCTGTCTGGACCTGAGGCTCCTCGGTGCCGCCCCGCTACCATGCTGAATCATTCGTCCCCTGCCAACTCGATTACCGCCTTGAACTGCTCCCGAAACCAGCGGTGACCCGGATCGGCGGTCATTGAACGGTGCCAGACCATGTAGACATGGAGGGCAGCGGAACCCACGGGATCAGGCAAGCGATAGGCTTCCAGGGGATACCGATCGCACATGGCTTTTGCGAGGTGATTCGTGGCAATTGTGACCAGATCGGTGGACTCCAGCACCAGAGGCAACACCATGGCATTGGGCACCTCCATGGCTTGCCGGCGATAAACAGAGGTGAGAAATTCATTCAATGGCTCGTCATCAGTGCGGGTCGACGCCACGTGAGCCAATACCATGCGTTCGGCCATCAATTCGTTCATTGTCGGGGCGGAGGTAATGCGTGGATGCCCCTTTCTGGCTACCACCCTCAATCCGGTTTCCCAGATCATCGGTTGCTCCAGCACATCATCATTGAACCGGCTCGCCTGGAAAGCCAGGTCGAGCCTGTGCTCCCGCAACAGTCCGGGTATTTCCTCACCCGGGTCGATGGAGCGTAGTATCAGACCAACATCAGGAGCCAAGCTATTGATCTGTTGAAACAGATTGACCCCCAGCAAGGCACCGCCACCGTAATCGAGAGCGACAACAAAAGTACGCTGACTGGTCGCGGGATCAAACCCACTTCGCTCGGCCAGTTCCGCCCGCACCAGTTCCAGAGCCTGATGCACGCGCTGGTAGAAGGCATCGGCCTGACTGGTTGGAATCAGTCCCTTGGCCCGCCCCTGAAACAAGCGGTCTCCCACCAGATGACGCAAACGACCCAAGGCATGACTGACCGCGGGTTGCGTCATGCCGAGCCGTTCGGCCGCCTTGACCTGGCTTTGCTCCTCATAGACCGCCTCAAACACGGTCAGCAGGTTGAGATCGACACTGCGTAAATTAATCTGCTGCATGTCAAATGTG
>DIVI01000247.1 GCA_002423305.1 Methylococcus sp. UBA6136
AGGATCACTGAGATCATGAGCAGCCTGATACTGTGCATTCAGATCGACCCAAATCGGAGCTACTTCGTAGTCCCAACCGTACGCAGAGTCAACCACCGCTAACCGGAGATAGCGACCGGCACCCACCTTGAACGAGGTGGACCAAGTGTTTGTGAGCGTCTCGGCGGCAGTCTTCCACTGCGGATAGGAGTAAGTGACCGGACTCCCATCGACAATGGTTTCAACCGTCTTGATGATTTGTTGTCCTTGAACATCGAGCTTGGCAACCGGGGAGCACAGCTGCACATTGCCAAGGTGCGGGTCGAAGAAGCGGAAATAGCCCACTCCACCGCGTTGGCAAGATTCATGATTGCCACGAACTACCACAAGGGGTGCCGCCGCAAATACGGGTCTCATGGGCACAAAGACATCGGCCAACCAGCTATAGGCAGTATCCGAAAACGGGTACTTGGGGAAGGGATTGGTTGCCGAATCATAGTCATGATTAATGTCCAGCGGGGGTGGGCTGGCACCACAGGTCAGCGTCAGGTAAGGGTCACACACATATTCTCGGTAAAAGAAGTCGCCAAGAAACAAAGTGAGATGAGGCTTCTTCTCGGCAATGCTCTCGGCAATCTGTGCCAGTGGCCAGGTTTCCGGGGTATTGCAGTCCTGGTCATTGGACTTCTTCATCCGGCAACCGGTATCGCCAAAGACCGCCATCTTCTTGATAGTACCCGGCATCTTCGCGGGAATGACCTGATCACCGATCGAGGCACTCAATGCCCCCTTCGGCATTGGAGCCTCGCAGACCCGAGTCGCCAAAAAAGCCATGGAGGTATTTTCAGGCAGCGGTCTTTCGACCATGGGCAGCATGCGGCTGACCGATCCCCCCGACTGACTGATGCGTACCTTCATATTCGGGCAACTCAGACCCATGGGCAGCACAGCTCGGGCTAGCAGCCCGGAGGGTACTTCATCGGTCGGAACGACCAGGGTGTAGGCCGCAATGACACTGCTCGCAGAAGACGTTGTGACCAGCAAACTTTCAGTGGCATGCGCCGAACCTGCCATCCCCAGGGATAGCAGGCTCAAGGCAAGTGATGCTTTTTTCATTATTGCTCCGATTTTTACGATCAAACACGAATATCGATTGATACAAACATTTCTCGCGTTTCAACATTCGAAACGCATGCTGATTCAATCACAGTATTTTCAAGAATACGAAAAGAATCCTCTGTCATCGATGGTGAGCAGAGCGTTTTTATCCACCCACCTCAATCCGTGATTAATTGCATTGAAATATCGTTAAGATCCAATCAGATTTATCCGATCAACCGGAGGAGGCGAAACAGGGCTGTTTTTTGTGATGTAGGCTTTGAACACATCCAGATCCAATCCACCTCCCAGACGATTCTTTCCTTCTTTCAGTACCGTGAAGCCGCTTCCGCCATCCGCCATGAAATCACCTACGGTGACCTGGTAGTTCTTGGTCATGTCCAGGGGTTGTCCATTGAACAGGAGATTCTGCACTCGGTTGCCTTGGCCGGCGCTGGTGACAAAGTCAAAGCTCAAACCGTTTGAAACACCAAGGATGCCGAGTTTTGAACGACTCTCATCATATTGCTGCTCCAATGCCTGTTTGAGCTGGTCACCTGTGAGGGTTATCGTCACTATCGTGTTGCCGAAAGGGACTACCTTATAAAGATCAGCGTAGGTAATTCGCCCTGCCGGCAGGTTGCCCGAGGCAGGAACCCAGGTCAGGTTTGCCCGGATTCCACCCGCGTTAATCAGGGCAATTTGAGCATTGTTTGGGGCCACGGAGGTGGCGGCCAGCATGGAATCGGCTACGAGGTTAGCCAGTGAGGACGGCGTATCCCGGCCGGGAGAATTGGTAATGTCTGCGGTGATACTGCCGACTTGTTCGTTAGCCTTGCCCTCATAAAGTGGCGTCCATTTGTCGATAATGGCGGTCTGGACCGGATCCCGTGCCACCGTTCGCAGCACCATGACATTGTTGGCTATCGTCTTGGAACGTACCACATCACGAGTCTTTGGATCGATGGTCAGCCAGGTTTCAGTCACGGCACGCCCGAAGGACGAGGCGGAGGTGACGTGCCTGAGTTTGCCGTTGGGGTCCGGCAGTTTGCAGACATAGGCTCGATGGGTGTGGCCGGAAACGATCAGGTCAATTTCTGCCGGAAGTTTCTTTGCCAGTTCGGCAATGGGGCCGGAAATCCCGTCGCAGCCATTATAGGTACCGGCCTGAGCGCCACCCTCATGAATCAAGAGAACCATGGCTCGCACCTTCTGCTTGCGTAAAGCCATCACGGCACGGTTGGCTGCCATGACTTCGTCTTCGAATCGCAATCCTTGGATCCCCTCCTGGGAGACAAGAGCCGGTGTTCCCGAAAGCGTCATGCCAATAAAACCAATATTGACGCCACCGATGCGCTTGATCCAGGTGGGCGGCAGGATGTTCTTGCCGCTTTTGCTGTACATGACATTCGCCGCTAGCCAGGGAAAGTTGGCGCCGTCATAGGGTTCTTCCGGAAAGTAGCATCCATCCTCGGGATGGCAGCCACCGTACTGCATGCGCAATAGCTCGGTCAGGCCCTCATCGAACTCATGGTTGCCAACGCCGCAAACTTCCAACCCGAGAGATTCCATGGCTTGCACTGTTGGCTCATCATGGAACATTCCCGAAAACATGGGCGATCCGCCAATCAGGTCGCCGGCGCAGGCGGTGATGGAGTGCTTGGCTTTCTGTCGCAGGTTCGACAGGGTAGTGGCAAGGTACTCGATTCCTCCCAAGTCATGTTGCAAGGGGTCTTCGGTCTCCCTCATCTTGGCATCGCTACCCGCTGGGGCTGCCATATTTCCGTGGAAATCATTGTAAGTGAGGAGCTGAAGCTTCAGCAGTTTGTGTTCCGCCGCTTCGGTGGCGCCGGCAGCCAAAATGGCCGCCAGTGCCATGGGGAAAATGGATTTGTGGGTCAAGCGCATAACGTGTCAAAAAATGAGAGTGAGGGATTACCAAGAGGTAGGCAGCGAATTTCCGGAACCCAGGAACAGCGTGGCTCCCAGGGTCCAGCTGAGTTCGGTCCCGTTAATCGCATCTGCCACCGGCAATTCACGATTGCCCGGGAACCAGGTTCGGATCAATTCTGAAGCCAGTTGTGCGGAATCCACCCGACTGAAGAGACGCGGGTTATTCGGTTGCTCGCTGACCTGGACCGACCACGGTGTGGCTGCAACAACCTTGGCCGCTTCATCTATACGTTTCGAGGAAACGCTGTCGCCCAACTTAAGATCCTTGGCCACGTTACTGAACAGGCTTACCCCGATGCACTTATCCAATGCCGGGACCTTAACGGAGGCTGGAATGGAAATATCACGGGCACGGATGAACTTGCGCGTTCCTACTAAGCCTCTCTTGTAGTTACCGGTGCCGATTGCACCACTGACCAAGGGGTATCCCACTGCGAACGAGTTG
>DIVI01000036.1 GCA_002423305.1 Methylococcus sp. UBA6136
CGGTTCATCGGGTCACCGCATGAGCATGACCCTGCCCGGACGGTTCCCCGGCGGATTGCTACTGGACGGCCATAAATCCCTGTCCTACCAGCGACCAACCCGGTTTGCCGGCCTGCCGGCCCGGCTGATACTGCCCTTGCGCCATCGCAACGGTGAGTTGGCCAACGCCTGGGTTAACGAGGGAGATCGGGTGCTTCGCGGGAGCCTTATCGCGGGGGGTGAGCACCCGCTGGACCCGCCCATTCATGCCTCCAGCTCGGGACGGGTCGTGGCCATCGAGGATCACGCGATACCCCACCCCAGCGGGATGAGCAGCCGCTGCATCCTGATCGAAACGGATGGGCTGGACGAATGCCTGCCCAGCTTGCCCGTCCTGGACAAGCTTAATTGCTCGCTGGAGCCACTGCTGGACCGGATTCATGAAGCCGGCATCGTGGGCCTGGGCGGCGCGGTATTTCCAACGGCCGCCAAGCTGTTGAGCGGCGAATTCACCCTCGACACCCTGATCTTGAACGGTGCGGAGTGCGAGCCCTACATCACCTGCGATGACCGGCTCATGCGTGAACGGGCCGAGGAGGTCCTTCGAGGTGCGGAACTGCTGCGCCGGTGCCTCGGCTGCAAGACCACGCTGATGGCGATCGAAGCAGATATGCGGCCGGCGTTGGAGGCTCTGAAGGCCGCACAAGAGCACAGTGGACTTGATGCAATCCGGTTGATCCAGGTCCCTGTCCGCTATCCCGCCGGGGGTGAAAGGCAGCTCATCCAGTTATTGACCGGACGAGAAGTCCCGTCCGGGTCGCTCCCCGCGGCTATCGGCGTGATTTGCCTGAATGTCGCCTCGGTGGCCGCCATCTACCGTGCCGTGACGTTGGGTAAAAAACTGGACAGCCGAATCGTGACGATAACCGGCGAAGGAGTGCAAACCCCGCAAAACCTGGAGGTTCGGCTGGGCACGTCAATCAATTTTCTGATTGAACAATGCGGGGGTTACACCGATCAGGCCCAGCGCCTGACGGTGGGCGGCCCCATGATGGGCTATGCCGTGGACAGTGACGCCTTGCCCATCACCCCATCGGTTAACGCGATTCTCGTCAGACGTGCGGAGACCCACACCGTAACGCGCAACCCGCAGCCCTGCATCCGCTGTGGCGCCTGCGCCGAGGTCTGTCCGGCCAGCCTTCTCCCGCAACAACTCTACTGGCACGCCCATGCCCGACAACTGAAACAGGCTCTTGACCATCATTTGTCTGATTGCATCGAGTGCGGCTGCTGCGATGCCGTCTGTCCCAGCCAGATCCCCCTGGTTCGCGAATTTCAGCAGGCGAAACAGGCAGCGCTGGCAGAACAACAGGCGAGAAATACCGCGGCCCACGCGAAGATGCGTTTCGAGGCTCGCCAGGCACGGCTGCTCCGGGAACAGCAGGATCGCGAAACAGCCGCCCGACAGCGCAAAGCCAGCCTCGGCCAAGGCACGTCCTCAAAAATTCAGGAAGCGCTGGAGCGTGCGCGCCAGAAGCGCGCCCTCAAAACAACACGGCCAACCAGCGAAAATCCTCACGAAGATGACCACTGATCCACCGACACCGATTCGGCGATTTACGCTGCCTCCAGGCCCGAATGTCATCCCTGAGCGGCAGGTGCGGGATGTCATGCTGGCTGTCATTCTGGCGCTGATTCCGGGCGCACTGGTTCAGGCCTGGTGGTTCGGGCCTGGCGTGTTGGTTCAATGTGTGTTGGCGGTCCTCTTTGCCTTGATCGGCGAGAGTGTGGCGCTGACACTCAGGGGAAGACCCGCGCTGCCGACGCTGAAAGATCTCAGCGCCACGGTCACGGCCATCTTGCTGGCGATTTCGATACCCGGTCTGGCGCCCTGGTGGGTGATATCGCTGGGGTCGCTGCTGGCCATTCTCATGGGCAAGCAGGTGTACGGGGGGCTTGGCTGCAATCCCTTCAATCCGGCAATGGTCGGCTATGCCGTGCTGCTGATTTCGTTTCCCCGGGAAATGACCCTGTGGCACTCGGGCCCGATCGGTGTCGGTGAAACCCTGCAGGCTATTTTCGGGGGATTGGATAGTCACCGCCTGGATGCACTGGCGATGGCCACCCCGCTCGATGCCACGCGGGCCCAAGTCGTGGCGGGACATCCCGCCGCGCTGCCTGAAAGCCTAAGCTCGGCCAGAACAGGTGCCGCCATGATGAATATCGGCTATCTCGCCGGCGGGCTCTGGTTGCTCAGGCGTAATTTGATTGACGCGCGCATCCCGGGCGGGTTGCTGGCTGGCCTTGCGGGTTGTGCCTTCCTTTTTTATGTGTCCGACTCCACCATTTATCCCAACCCGCTCTTCCACCTCTTCAGCGGTGCGACTATGGTCGCCGCGTTTTTTATCGCCACCGATCCGGTCAGTGCCGCCACCACGCCGCGCGGACGGTGGATTTATGGTGCCGGAATCGGTGTGTTGATCTATGTGATCCGCACCTGGGGTGGTTACCCGGATGGCGTCGCCTTTGCCGTGCTGCTGATGAATCTTGCCGCTCCTACGCTAGACCATTTCACCCGTCCCCGGGTTTATGGACACCCGCGATGAAACAGCTGGATCTCGATTTCTCCAGACCAGCGGTTCAGTTGGGGATTTTTGCCTTCGTCGCCTTGGGTCTATTGGGGCTGCTGGATGCCCTCTCGGCTGATCGCATTGCCGAAAACCAGCGGATGCTGCTGCGTCAAACGTTGGTATCCCTCCTGCCTGCAGGAAGTTTCAACAACGATGTGATTCATGACACCGTCCAGATTCAGGATGATCGGCTGGGCGGCCCCAGCGCGGTGACAATCTACAGGGCCCGCCAGCAGGGCAAAATCATCGCTGCCCTGGTGCCCGTCGTGGCGCCTGACGGGTATAACGGCAAGATCCACTTGTTGATCGCAGTCCAGCCGGATGGGGTACTGGCCGGTGTGCGGGTGCTGGAACATCATGAAACACCCGGTCTGGGCGATCCGATTGAATCCGTAAAGTCCGGCTGGATCCGGCAATTTATGGGTCGTTCGCTGACCAACCCTGAGGAGGCCGGCTGGCGTGTGAAACGCGATGGCGGAGTATTCGACCAGCTCGCGGGTGCCACCATTACCCCGCGCGCCGTGGTCGGGGCAGTCCATCGGGCGCTGCAAGCCGTCCGTGATCGAGAGCCGCTTGTGTTCAGTCAGGACCTCGCCCCCGGCCCCGCCGCACCGACATCTTCCGCAGAGACACCATGAAGACGACCCCTCCAAGCTACCTGCAACTGGCCCGGGATGGCCTCTGGAACCAGAATCAGGCGCTCGTGGCGCTGCTCGGTCTTTGTCCCCTGCTGGCAGTGAGCACCTCGCTCATCAATGGATTGGCACTCGGCCTTGCGACCACTGCGACGCTGATCCTGTCCAATGGTCTGGTTTCGGCGCTGCGCTTCAGGATTGCACGGGACGCTCGCCTCCCCTTGTTCGTGTTGCTGATTGCCTCGATCGTCACCGCCATCGATATCGGCATGAATGCCTGGTTTCATGAACTGCATGGGACGCTGGGATTGTTCATTCCGCTGATCGTCACCAATTGCGCCATTCTTGGCCGGGCCGAGGCGTTTGCCTCTCGTCAAACCACTCAGAAAGCCCTGGCGGATGGGCTGTTCATGGGGTTTGGATTTACGATGGTGATCACGCTGCTAGGCGGGTTGCGGGAAGTCATCGGGACTGGCCACTTGTTCAGGGGCGCGGAGGGCTTGTTCGGGCTGGTTGCAGCCGATTGGGAAATTGAACTGTTGCCGGGCCATGAAGGTTTTCTGCTTGCTCTGCTACCCCCGGGCGCCTTTATCGGACTGGGTCTGCTGATTGCCATGAAAAATCTTGTCGACGAGAAAATGGACTCCCGTCGTGGGTCACTCGACACACTCGGGCATGGCGATCTCCATGACTCGCCGCCATGAACGCGGATAAACGTCGCCACATCTTCGAGCGGTTGGCCATCGCCATTCCGGAACCGGTCACCGAGCTTGAATACAGCAGTCCCTTCGAGCTGTTGATCGCCGTCGTGCTCTCCGCACAGGCTACCGACAAAGGGGTCAACAAGGCCACGCGCCAGCTTTTTCCTGTGGCCAATACGCCCGAGGGCCTGCTGGCGTTGGGGGAGAGCGGCCTCAAGACCTACATCAACACGATTGGTCTTTTCAACAGCAAGGCCCGTCATATCATGGGGCTTTGCCAAAACCTGCTCGATCACCACAACAGCGAAGTACCCCCGGAGCGGGCCGCACTGGAAGCCCTGCCCGGTGTCGGCCGCAAGACCGCCAATGTCATTCTGAATACGGCATTCGGGCAACCCACCATCGCCGTGGACACCCATATTTTTCGGGTTGCGAACCGCACCCGGCTGGCGCCCGGCAAAAACGTAGTAGAGGTAGAGCACAAACTTGCCCGCTCGACTCCGAAGGAATTTCTCAAGGACGCGCATCACCTGCTGATCCTGCATGGCCGATACACCTGCAAGGCCAGAAAACCGGAGTGTGCCAACTGCCCCATCGCGGACCTGTGCGAATACCCGGAGAGGACGGCTGTCACGCCGCCGACCATTGCAGTTCAATCCCGCTGACTTCAGTCTACCAGACAGGCGTCCAGATCTCGCAACAGCGCTTCCCGATCGAGGCAGGTACCAATGAATACCAGTCGGGTGGTATTGGCAGCCGGTGAGGCTGCACTCTCCTCCAGACTGAAACGCCGGCTCACCAGATGAAAGAGATAGGGATTGGCGACGCCGGCGAGGCTCAGAAAACCCTTGGCCCGGTAAAGGGTGTCGGGGAGTGTTTCCAGGAACCGCTGGAATCTTTCCGGGTCGATCGCGGCGGCACGCTCATAGGAAACGGTTTCAAATCCATGGGTGTGGGGCTCTCCCTCTGAGCAACAGACATGATCTGGCAACTCGTTAGGCAGCTTCGGTTTGCCAGGCCATTCCTGGCTACCAAGCCCGAGGATCAGCGGCAGGGGCACCTTGGCCTGTGTGGTCCGGAAAATTCTCGCCTGCGGATTCAGCTGTCTGATCTTGCGTTCGATGACCTCGAGATCAGGGACCTCAACGAGGTCACACTTGTTGAGCAGCACGCAATCGGCGTAAGCAATCTGGTGGCGCAAAGCGGGCTGGTCATAGTGATCCAGGGAAAAACTCATCGCATCGGCCAAAGCGACGATGGCATCCAGGCGCAGTTGCGCGAGAAAGTCGGGGCGACTGAAGGTCAGCGCCACCGGCAGCGGATCGGCAATCCCGGAGGTCTCGATGACAATCTGGTCGATAGGCTTGCCCTGCTGCAACAGCCGATGGAGCGTGTCCACCAGGCCGCCGTGCATGGAACAGCAGATGCAACCGTTGTTTAGCTCCAGCATGTCACTGCTGGCAGCGGCGACCAGACTTGCGTCGATGTGAATGTCGCCGAACTCGTTGATGATAACGGCAATCTTCCGACCTTCACACTGGTGAATGATGTGGTTGAGCAGCGTGGTTTTCCCGCTGCCCAGAAATCCGGAAAGCACCGTGACCGGTAGCTTTTTTGGGGACTGGATGCCGTTCATGCAGATTCTGCGAGGTGTCGATAGCTCAAGGCGCCTTGAGCGTATAGGTGGTGCCGACAGCCGATTGACTGACCGAGTCGCCATAGGCGTTAGCCAAGGCATGCAGTGCCCGCCACCCGGTGCAATGCCCGACGATCAGTTGCTGAATATTGAACTGGGCCAGACCGGCGACAGTCTCCGGGATGATTCTTTCCATCGCTCCGCCCAAGTGCAGTCCGCCCATCACACAGTAGAACGGAATACCCGGAAACAGACGCCGGGTTTCCAGGCAGACGTTGACGATGCCCGCATGCGAGCAGGCACTGAAAACAACCAGCCCCAACCCGCGCACATGGAGGATCAGCATGCGCTCATCCATCAATAGCGGGTCCGGTTGCCAGGGTGCGTCTTCGCTCTCCCGACACAGATGGTCCTCCCGTCCCTTTTCAAAGGGCGTGATCCTGGGGATTTCCCCGCTGTAGTAGACGTGATCATCGAATAAAAGCCGCGGCGCCTCGTCATTGATGACCTGGGCGCCCAGAGCTTCAAGCTCCTGCGGCCCCGGCACCTTTGCCACGGGGATGATTTCCCCGGTTGCCAGGCGCACCCCGCGTTCTTTGAACATGCCGGGATTCACGTGAACGTCGACGCTGCCTCCCTGGTCTCGAATCGCGGTCACCGTATCCGCCAGAGCCCCCATGTGGTCCCAGTGGCCATGCGTCACGGTGACGCATTCGATGTCGGCGAGGGAAATTCCCAGGTTTTTGCAGTTGCGGAGGAAAATCGCTCCTTCCGGACCCGTGTCGAAGAGCAGTTGGCGCGTTTGCGAACCATATTCGATCGTCAACCGCAAACCGAGGCCCAGATTGGCCACCAGCAGGGTTTCGCCGGCAATCACCCGAGCACCGCCGCGAACGATGTTGGCGAATTCGGACACGGCGAACAGTGTCTTGCTGACATAGGCATCACTCACGTCATCGGTAATGACATCAATGCTGAGCGAATCGACGGGCAGCAAAGCGGATGGAGAAAGACTCATAGGAATTAGGACCTTGCCATGAGGCTGTGAAAGATTTCAGGGGTTCGGATGACCCAGCAGATCAACCGCTGATGGGGCGAAGGAAAAGTCCGAGGGTCAGGACCACGCCCAGGGCGACCACCCATATTCTGAGGATGCGCTCGTCAACCCGATGTAATGCCCAGGCGCCACAAAGACCGCCTACGACCGACCCGGCCCCCAGGATTAGGGCCTCTCGCCAGTGCATCAGCGGAGAATTCACCAGAACGATCACCGCCGTCAAACCGATGACGCTGGCCAAGGCATTTTTCGTGGCGCCCGCCTGCCTGATGGACATGCCCCCCATCATGAGCGCGGCAAGCATCAAAAATCCGATGCCCCCGCCAAAGTAGCCCCCATAGACGGCAATGATGGATTGCGAGACCAGTGTCGCAATCGGGCCCAGCGAGGGTTGGCCCGTATTCCCCTTCCTGAAGTAGCTTCCCCAGATGAATACGAGGGTGGCAAACAGCACCAGCCAGGGCACCATGCGCGCAAAGACGGTGGAAGGTGTCTTCAACAGCAACCATCCGCCGAGGGCCCCACCGATCAGGCTGACCAGCATCAGGATAAGAAATGAAAGTCCGGCCACGCCCCCGACCCGATGTCTGCCGGACAGTCCGGTGCTGACCTGACCAGGAAACAACGCCACCGTAGAGGTGATGTTGGCTGCCAGCGGACTCAGTCCCGCCAGCATCAGAACCGGCAGCGTCACAAATGAACCGCCCCCCGCCAAGGCATTTTGCAGTCCCGCCCAGAAACCGGCGATGGCGATGGCGATAATGATCAACATCCGATAAATCCCGGCGTGATCGCGCATTCATCACCGGGCCAGGCTTTGGTCCGTCGGCTGGAAAAAGGCATGGGGGGAGGACTCCACTGAATGCTGTCCGAGTTTTGTTTGGGGGATAACGGCGGTCCACCAAGCTAAGCCAAGGGGATTTTTTCCGAAAATCCGTTGACCCGGATTGTCCTCGATGGCGAACCATCAAGAATATTTTTCCTTGGCATTGTCTTTTATCTGGCTACGGGGCAGCAAGTATGAGTTACCTTGGATCCAGCTTCGGCAATCAACCAACCCAAGGCTTGTCACTACTCGAGCAAGCGGGCTTCTCTGTCGGTGTAGAATCCGCACTCAGTTGACCGGCAACCCCGGCCAACCCTGTTGATGCGCCTTTATCTCGCCCCTAGCGTTGAAGGCACTGTTTAGCTGAACTACCCACCTTCTTATCCAGAGGATGACATGTACAAACTTCTAATTGGCCTTTCACTCTCCTTTTTGCTGATCGGCTGCGGTCTCCAGCTTGATGGGTCGGTCAGCAAACAACGGGGGCAGATTGATTCCATGGCCTCAGGAACCATGAACAATCTGTTCGACCAGCATCCGGGCCTGCGCAAGAAAGTCGCCAAGGCAGCGGGTTATGGCGTATTCGATGCCTCCGGCGGGAAATTCCTCTGGGGGGGCCTTGATCACGGTAACGGCGTAGTGGTGAAAAATGGCAATCGGCAGCACACCTACATGAAGATGTTCGAGTTGCAACCGGGGCTCGGTTTCGGCTACACCAACTTTAGACTGGTCTTTGTTTTTGACACCCGTGAAGCGATGGATGACTTCATCAAATCGGGCTGGGAGTTTGGCGGACGCGCCAGTGCGGCGGCCAACGACGAGAAAAACGCTGTGGGGGGAGACCTGGGTGTCAACGTTGCGCCCGGAATTACTCTCTACCAGATGACCGAGAAAGGGGCCATGATTGGCCTGAGCATTACCGGGGCAAAATACTGGCGTAACGATGACTTGAACTGAAGCCCCATCACCGCCTTCGCGTTTGGCGCTCTGAATTCCCTTACTGGCTGGAAGCTTCCTTCCCTGCTGCCAGTTTTCTGCGGATCAATACATAGACTCACCGTCGCCGACCTCGCTCTTCATGTAGAAGAGCACGTCGGCTTCGTCATATTCGGAAAGAGCATTCTGGTCGCCCCGTCCCTTGAGCAGATTCATAGCTAAATGCTGCCTTACAATGCCGGGGGTCGAAAGTGACTGGAGGTCCCAGTCCTCGGCATCCGCGAGGGCCGGTGCGCTGCGCTTACCGGTATCGTGACAACTCCCGCACTGACCCTGGTAAACCGCCTCACCATGGGAGAGATCGGGCTGATAGGCCTCATGTTCCGGCTGGGTATTGGAACAACCGACCAAGGCTAGCGCCACCAGCCATGGGATAACTCGAAACATTGACATGGGGTAACTCGCTTGGGTGTTGAATGTGACAGTTTGTCTGGACGTCACAGGAAAGCCCAGATCAGTTGACGCTGAGCGAGACCATGGTGATATCGTCCAGAAAGGGTCCGCCACCTCTGAATTCCCTCAAGCGGACGAGAATGTTTTGCAGGGTATCCTCAGGCGGGTGCTCCCTCTCGGCAGTAAAGGTCTGACATAGGCGGTGGCTTTCAAAAAACTCACCGACTTCATTCTGCGTTTCCGTCACCCCATCGGTATAGAGCATTAGCCGGTCTCCAATTTCCAGAGTCAATGACTTCTCCTCGAAATCAACATGGCGGCGGACTCCGAGTATCAACCCCTCCGCATCCAGCGGCTCACAGGCCGGGGCGGAATGCCTCAACAAAAGCGGTGGATTATGTCCCGCGCTGGCAAAGCGCAATTGCCGCGTTGTTCGGTTATAGCGGAGATAGAACATGGTGATGAACAGATCCGAAGCACTCAGGTCGGCGTAGAGCACCTCATTCAACGCACCCAGCAGGTGGGCGATGCTGTCCAGTTCGCTGTGGGTTCGCCGGAGCTCGGCTTTCAGCGTGCTGCGCATCTCGGCCATGATAAGCGCGGCACCGACGCTATGCCCTGAAACATCGGCAATCACCAGGTCGATGCATTCACCGTGACAAATGAAATCGTAATAATCCCCACCGACCTGGGCCGCCGGAATACACACGCCCGCCACTTCCACATCCAGTCTTTTGAGCGGCGCCTTGGGCAACAGCGACATTTGTATCTGACGAGCGATCTCCAACTCATGCCGTTCATCCTCGGCCCGACGGCGCTCGCTGATATCGGTGATGACGCCGATATAGTGCGTCAGGGCTCCATGCTCGTCATGCACGGGCGACAACATCAATTCGTTCCAGAATCCTGCGCCGTCCTTGCGGTAATTCCGTATCACCACCTCACAGGCATGGCCCGTAAGAAGCGCTTCACGGATGGTGTCGCGGGCCGATTCCTCGGTGTCTCGTCCCTGCAGAAGCCGCAAGGTTTTCCCCAGCAGTTCTTCCTCGGTGTATCCCGTGATCTTGCAGAGCGCGGAATTGACGTAAATGTTGGGAAAATCCGGCTGCCGCGCGTCGGCAATGGCGATGCCAACGCTGGCCGCTTCAATCGCGCGTTCACGCAGGCGTACCGCATCCTCGACCCGCTTGCGCTCGGTGATGTCCAGATCAACCCCGCGCCAAAAGAGAATTTCGCCCCGTTCGTTGACCAGCGGCGCGCCGGTCGATTCAGTAAACACCGCATGACCATCCCGATGCAGGTAATGATTGACGATGCGATGAAACGAGGTACCCGCGACACCCATCGTAGGCAAGGTGCCAGCCCATCGCTGCTGGTCTTCTTCGGTCATCAACTCCAGATAGTGCTTGCCGATGATGTCTTCCGGTCGGTAGCCAAGAATATCCATGACCGCGTCACTGCTGTATGTGTAGCGGCCCGAGGCATCCTGTTCCCAGAGCCACTCACCGACCATTCTGGCGACTTCGCTGAAGCGGGCCTCACTTTGCGCCAGCGCTTCCTGGTCCGCCTTTTGCCGGGTAATGTCCTGAAAGCGACCCAGCAGGCGGATGGCATTACCCTGTCGATCCTGTATGGGCGAGAACGTCACCAGAGCTGAATAGGATTCGCCCGTCTTTTTGTGGTCGGTGATTTCCCCTCGCCAATCCCTGACGGAAAGCAGTCGCCAGCACAGCGGGGCATTGCGGGCGATCGACGTCATCACCGATGATTCGGCAAACAGATTGCCGCCGATCACTGAGGGATTGTCGTATCCAGTCAATCGGGAAAACCCCGCATTGACGTATTCGATGTTGCCCTGGAGGTCGGCAATCAGAATACCGGCGGGGGCCTGCTCCACGGCGCTGGATAGCAGCGTCAGCCGCTGTTCAGTCTCACGACGTGGGCTCAAATCATGCAGGATCCCGACAAATCGGTGAGGCCCCTCTTTGGCAAGCTCTCCCACGGCGAGATGAACCGGAAACAGGGTTCCGTCCTTTGCCATGGCGGAAACCTCGCGGCCCTGACGGATGATCCTACCTATGCCTGTTTCGAAATAATTTCTCAGATAGCCATCATGCCGTTCATGGTCCGGTGACGGCATGAGCAGATTGATATTTCGACCGACCAATTCCTGACGGGTGTAACCAAACAGCTTTTCCACGGCCGGATTGATGAGTTGAATGATGCCCAATTCATCGATGATGATGACGCTGTCGGTAATGGTTTCGACGATGGCGCGAAAGTGGCTTTCAATATCGCAGACCTCTCCACTCGAACTCATGAATGGATCGATTTTCAACAACCACCGCCACCCGCCCTCTTCTGAGTTTTTGCTGATCCCGAGACGATATGTCAGCGGCAAGGCATGACTGGTGCGTGGTGCTCTCGGGTGCGATGACGGCGATAGACTGCCGACAAGCTCGACTTCCGTTTCAGAAGAACCGTTCAGGTCGGCCAACGTCAGCCCAAGCAGGGGCAGGATATTCGCCCCCAGCATATCAGCGGCGGATAGATTCAAGAGTTTCAGGGCTCCGTGGCTCAATGCAATCGCTCGCCCCTGATCATCGAGCACCATGACCGGTTGATCGCAGGCAGCCAGCACCGCCCAGGTCAAGCTCTCCTCACCAGAAATCAGCCCCACTCTTCGGCCTCTATGAACGCAACAGGACTCATCGATCCCTCATGGCCTCATAGGCTGGCGTGAGCCAATATATTCGGTCATGGCGCCATCACCCCTGTCGTCAAGGGCCGCACGGGAGTGTAGTGACTACTTGCGGCTTTTTCCTCAGGTGGCGGCGGCCTTCTGCTCATATCGAAATACGGCCCATAGGTCGTATCCACATTAAACTGCTGCCAGACGAAGGTGGGGTGCGTAATCGGCTGGGAGGGCACGGGAAAGGTGATGAAGTCCAGGCCGCCCGCCAGCAATCTGCCCATGGTGTGCAGGGTTCCCTTGAGCACACCACCGGTCACACCAAACAGCGCGTTGACTTCGTTGGAGGTATTGATGATGTTCTTGGGCATTTCGGCGATCCCAAAAGTCATGTTAGTGAGGCCCGAAGCCAGTTTGGTCCGGACCATCTCACCATAGCTCAGTTCATCCGCCGCGAAAACCTGACTGGTCATCAGGATGGTGCCAGCCAGCACTGTTATCTGTCGAAACTTTCTTACCACAGCAATTCCTCGTAATGATGGAACCATTGAGACGCTGGGGAACGATGAGCTGAACCCGCGCCTCCAATTCTTTGGCGATTATCTCTTATTTTCAAACCGGGAAACCCTGCTTTTGAATGTTTACCACCCAAGGTCATGATGGAGGCAAGCTGGGTTTCCTCTGCGTTCTGCCCAATAAAAAGCCGCCACCGACATGAAAGTCGGTGGCGGCTTTTTGGGAACTTTTGGAAACGTAATCCGATTTGATCAGCCGGCGAAGTTGGCTGCAGCGAAATCCCAATTCACGAAATTCCAGAAATCTTCGACATACTTGGGCCGCGCGTTCCGATAAACAATGTAGTAGGCATGTTCCCAGACATCGATCGTCAGCAGCGGCTTCTGACCATTCGTCAACGGAGTCGCTGCATTGCTGGTGCTTACGAGGGCCAGGCTGCCATCGGCATTCTTCACCAGCCAGGCCCAGCCGGACCCAAAGGTGGTGACAGCGCACTTGGTGAATTCTTCCTTGAATTTCTCGAAGGAACCAAACGTCTTGTTGATGGCTTCCGCCAGCGCTCCGGTCGGCTGACCGCCGCCATTGGGCTTAAGGCTATTCCAGTAAAAGGTGTGGTTCCACACCTGTGCTGCATTGTTGAAAATTCCTCCCGAGGACTTCTGGATGATCTCTTCAAGAGAGAGATTCTCGAACTCGGTCCCAGGAATCAGGTTGTTGAGGTTGGTGACATAAGCCTGATGATGCTTGCCGTAATGGTAGTCGAGGGTTTCCGCCGAAATGAACGGTTCAAGGGCGGTCTTCTCGTAGGGCAGAGGTGGCAATTGATGTGTCATGCAGAATTCCTTTAAATCTTCGGGTTAACAACCGGGCACTGTCCGCCGGCATCAAATAGGCAATTCCTACCGAATTGCTAGGAAATGAGTCTACCATCCACATCTCGACCAGAAAAGCCTGTCGACCTCCCCTTAAAAGACTCGGCAAACGATCCACGAAATCGCCAAAAAAAGAGCCTCCGGAGAAGCTCTTGATTCAGGGGTGGCCATGGGGCCAATTTCTTATCAGATCGCATAATTTCACCTTCGCTGCATGAGTCGACTACTTTCTCCGGATATTTTAAGTACGGCGGTCGCTGTTCCAGCGCTGGACCTCGGCCTTCCAGCTACCATCCGGTTGTTGCCTGAGGACACTATAAATCACGCCCCCATAGCTGTAGCGCATCGTTTCCTGACTCGCATTGGGCAGGGTTTTCACATCCGAGAACCGGACAGTGGCCACGATCGTGCCGGCATGTTCATGACTGGCTTCAATGACATCCATGGCATAGTCGCCCTGCCGGATTAGCTTGGCCCAGAAATCCCGAATTTCTCCCGTTCCCCTGGAGACGGATCCATTCGGTTGCAGCAACATCGCATTGTCGGAATAGAGCGCCAGAATGTCTTCCAGGCCACCTCTTGCGAATGCCGCATTCCATTGGGCAGCTGAACGCTCGGCGATTTGCCTTGCGTCACCGTCACTTTCGGCCCAACTCGAACTTGCGGTAGTGACTAACAGCAACAATAGCCCTAAGCTACGCTTCAGACTCATTGTGAACCTCCTGAGCATGTCGACCTCGGTTTGAGGACGCCTACAGAAGAGCATAATAGGTTTACAATATCCAATAGATTTACCTGATTGTTCCTATAAATAACAACAATCCCCGTTGCCGCCATGGACAAACTCACAAGCATGCTGGTTTTCAGCAAGGTCGCCAAAGCGGGTAGTTTTGCCGCGGCCGCCAAAGAGTTGGGCCTATCCCGAGCCATGGCGACCAAGCATGTCATGCAATTGGAGAATGGCCTTGGCATTCGCCTGCTGAACCGCACCACGCGCAACCTGAATCTGACGGAAGTCGGTGCGGTCTACTTGGAGCGCTGCCGCCAGATTCTCGATGACATGGAGGAAATGGAACTGGCAGTGACCCGATTGCAGACCGAGCCACGAGGCGTATTGAAAGTTAGCGCCACGCCGTTCTTCGGGTCTTACCATCTGGCTCCCGCGATCAGTGCCTATATGGAAGTGTTCCCGGATGTTCATGTCGATCTGACATTGCAAACCAGTTACGTGGACCTGATTGAGGAGGGCTTTGATCTGGCAATTCAACTGGATGAATTGCAGGACTCCAGCCTCATCGCCCGCTCGCTAGGGACTTCTCAACGCGTTGTGTGTGGTGCGCCGGCCTATTTCAAAAAGCACGGCAAACCCAAATCACCGGAGGATCTCCGCAACCACAACTGCCTGGTTAACCTGAGCCTTTCGCCCCGCGATCACTGGCAATTCAACGTCCCCGGCGGAGAAACCACGGTCATCAAGGTCGGCGGCAACATGCAGGCAAATGTCGCCGATGCGCTCCGCATTTGCGCCCTCAGCGGGTTGGGATTGGTCATATTGCCGACTTATATGGTGGGCCAGGACATTCGAAAAAACCGACTGCAAGCCGTGCTAACCGAGTATGTGCCGGCGCCTCTGGAAATTCATGCAGTCTATCCCCACCGCAAGCACCTGTCGGCCAAGGTGCGGACCTTTGTAGACTTCCTTCACGAGCGATTCCATCCGAAACCCTATTGGGAGGAATGGGCTCAGGATCAACTACAGGACTCCTGAGCATCCAAGAGGAAATAGACCCATGAACGAAAAAGATGCTGTTTTCAACGCATTTAAGGAAATTCTGATGCTCTTCGCGCTCCTGACGGGCATCGGAGCATTGGTGGCAGGCCGTTTTGTGGCCGCTGGAGTCATCCTCAGTATGGCGGCACTGATTTACTTCGAAGAACCGATCAGCCGGTGGCGCAAGAAACATCTGGGCTGGTAGAGAGGACCCGCCATGTCGCACCTTGAGATCGAGCGCAAGTTCCTGGTCAACTCCGATGGCTGGCGCTCCAGGATCAGGTCATCGACAGCCATGCGCCAAGGTTACCTCAATAACGAACAGCATTGCTCGGTTCGTGTCCGCATCGCCGATGATCGGGCCTGGCTCAATCTTAAAGGCGTCACCATAGGTGCCCAGCGACTCGAGTTTGAGTATGAGATCCCGGTGACCGACGCCCACCCCATGCTGGACCAACTCACTTGCAAACCCCTGATAGAAAAGACCCGCCATCTGGTCGATGTCGGCGACCACACCTGGGAAATCGACGTGTTTGAAGGAGACAATGCCGGGCTGATCGTCGCGGAAATCGAGTTGGACGACCCGGACGAATGTTTTGACAAACCTGAGTGGCTGGGCGAGGAAGTGACCGACGATGCCCGCTACTACAACACCTGCCTTTCATCCCACCCGTTCAAGAACTGGGCCTTATCCAACGATGCCTCATGACGCTGAACCAGCATCAGTTTCTCTGGCTGGCCACGGTGTTTGAGGGTGGCCTCGTCCTCATCGCCTATCTGCTGGGGACGTGGCTATCCATCGACCCACTCGAGCATTTAAAACCTGATCTCAATGCCCTAGTTTTGGGGCTGATGGGCACCCTACCACTTTATGGATTGTTCATCCTCTCTCACCGACTGGATATCGCCCAGGACATCCGCAGATTTCTTGTCGATAAACTGGGAGGACTCCTGGCGGGCTGCTCCGGGATCGGACTGCTTTATCTTGGCCTCCTAGCCGGTGTGACAGAGGAAATCCTGTTCAGGGGTCTCTTACAGCCCTGGCTCGAGCAGGACTGGGGTTGGCTCGGCGGGCTGATTTTCAGCAACATGATTTTCGCCCTGCTGCACTGGATCACCCCGCTTTACGCACTGCTAGCCGGGCTCTGTGGGGTTTATCTGGGTTTGATGCTCGATATCGGCCCGGAGCGTAACCTGCTCACCCCCATTCTCGTTCACGCCCTATACGACTTCCTCGCTTTCATCGCCGTGGCGCAGATGTGGCGGCAACAGCATGGGAGCCCCGATCACCAGGCCTGATCGTCAGGACAAGGTCTGCTGTGCCTGAATGGCGGTGATCACCACTGTATTGATGATGTCATCGACGGTACAGCCGCGACTCAGATCATTAACCGGCTTGCGCAGGCCCTGAAGGATCGGGCCAATGGCGATGGCGCCGGTCTCGCGCTGGACCGCCTTGTAGGTGTTGTTTCCGGTATTGAGATCAGGAAAGACAAATACCGTGGCATGTCCCGCCACCGCCGAGCCAGGCATCTTCAATGCGGCGACACCGGCATCGACGGCGGCATCGTATTGAATCGGCCCTTCCAGCGCCATTTCCGGCCTCATGGCCTGAGCCAGCCGGGCCGCCTCGCGCACCTTGTCCACCTCTTCGCCCACGCCGGAGTCACCGGTCGAATAAGACAGCAACGCCACCTTCGGTTCTATTCCGAAGATGCGAGCCGTATCCGCCGAGCTGATGGCAATCTCCGCCAATTCCTGAGCCGTGGGGTCGGGATTGACTGCGCAGTCGCCATACACCACAACGCCGTCCTCAAGACACATGAAGAAAACGGATGAGACGATGGAGAACCCCGGGCGCGTCTTGATGAACTGCAGCGCAGGCCGAATGGTGTGCTGGGTGGTATGTACGGCACCCGAAACCATGCCGTCCGCATGTCCCTGATGAACCATCATCGTGCCGAAATAGGCCCCATCCAGCAGGCAATCTCGGGCGGTATCGAGGGTCATACCCTTATGTTGACGCATTTCAAAATAGGTCTGGGCATAACGCTCCAGTTCTGGGCTGGCTGCCGGATCAATGAGCTCTACCCGCGATAAGTCGAGTGCAATGCCATGTTCGCGCAAAGCCTTGGCGATCGACTCTCGCTTGCCGAGCAGGGTCAACCTGACGACATCGCGCTCTACCAGATCCGCAGCTGCCTTGAGAATGCGGGGCTCATCCCCCTCCGGTAAAACAATGTGCCGCCGGTTGGCCCGGGCCTGCTGAACCAGGGTGTAGGTGAACATACGCGGCGTCATGCCCGTCGCAGAAAGTGTGCTGAAACGTCGAACAATCTCATCGTGATCGACATAACGATCAAATAATCCCAGGGCACGCTGAATCTTTTCCTGATCTTCCGGTTTTATGCCGGCTCGAATGTGTTCCAACCGCGAAGCCACTGTATAGGTGTCATCGTCGACAGTGAGGATGGGGAAGGATTCGCGCAAACCCTCGATCAACTGGAACATTTCGGCATCCGGCTGTATGCCCGAGGTCAAAACCAATCCAGCCAAGCGGGGATAGTTCGCCGAACGGTCCGCCTCGATAACACCTAACAACACATCGGCTCGATCACCCGGCGTCAAGACCAACTGGTCTGACTCCAGCCAGGACAGAAGATTCTGCAGGTGCATGGCGCCCACCAGGTAAGATCCCACCATACAATCCATGCGCTCGCGTCCGAAAAGTATCTTTGCCCCCAGTTGCCCGGCGACTTCTCTGACGCTCGGGGCTTCCAGCAATCGATCAAAGGGAAAAACTCCCACCAATTTGTCGGAACCAGCAAACTCCTGCACAAGTGCGTGCTTGATCTCATCCAATTGAGAGGGGTCCGCCTTGTTTAGGACAACTCCGATCACCGGGCAGCTCTTTTCCTCATGGGCATCGACGGAAATATGAATCGCATCCACCGATTCACGAGAAGTCCGTCCATGGGCATTCCCCACCAACAGCATCGGAGTAGACAAATTGCGGGCCACCAGCGCATTGAGATCAAGCTCCAGCGCCGAAAGATGGCTGAGGAAGTCGGTTCCCTCGATCAAAACGAAATCACATCGGCTTTCGAGCGCTTTATAGCGCTCGATGATGCGCTCGATGACCTCACCCTCATCATGGCTACCCAGACGCTCCTGTAGCTCTTGAAGATGCCAGGCATAGCTATCCTCGTAAGCTTGTGGCAATCCAAAATGCCGCAGGATGAGATCAATATCTTCGTCCCTCTTTCCCGCCTCGGGCGCCTGGATGACGGGCCTGAAAAATCCAACGCGAGAGGTCTGTCGCAACGCCAGTTCAATCAATCCAAGAGAGAATATGACCTTGCCGCAACCCGGCTCGACAGTACTAAGGTAAACAGATCGGGTCATGAGTATTTATTTGCAAGAACGTTGGATTCACTACCTGTCATCGTTTTGGCGACAAATGATCAAGACAGCAATTCAAGGGCTTGGCGGGCAATTTCGCCCTCCTCGTCGGTCGGGACGATCATGATTCTGACGGCCGATAAGCTGGATTGGATTTCGGCCAGACCCGACCATTTGGCCTGGTTTTTATGTTCTTCCAAATGCAGACCCAGATGCGCCAGGCCCCGGCAGACCGCCGAACGGATTGCAGAGGCATGCTCACCAACACCACCCGTGAAAACCAAGGCATGCAGCTCGGGCAAAAGCGCTCGATAGGCGCCGATATAGTGACGAATTCGGTGTACGTATATGTCGACGGCCAACTGGGCTTGGGCATCGGCCTGGCCGGCTCTGACAAGAACCTCGCGCATATCATTGCTACCGGCGATACCCTTGAGTCCGCTCTCGCGATTAAGACAGCTGGAAATTTGGGCCGGAGACTGTCCGGCCTGCTCTAACCAATAGAGAATCACGCCGGGATCAAGATCGCCACAGCGGGTTCCCATCATCAGACCCGCCAATGGCGTCATTCCCATCGACGTATCAATGCTCTGCCCCTCACGAATCGCGCAGGCACTGGCACCATTCCCCAAATGCAGAACAATCAGGTTGATATCGCTGCCGG
>DIVI01000228.1 GCA_002423305.1 Methylococcus sp. UBA6136
TGGAAATTGCCGCCACCTGGCTGGCTCTGGGGCTGGATACCGGGAATGCCGTGTTCTACCGGCAATCAGACGTGCCAGAGATCGCCGAACTGGCCTGGATCCTCAACTGCGTGACCGCCAAGGGACTGATGAACCGCGCCCATGCCTACAAGGCCGCCGTCCAGGCCAATCAGGACAGCGGCGAGGCCGATCCCGACAGGGGCGTCACCATGGGTCTGTTCAACTACCCGGTACTGATGGCCGCCGACATTCTGATGTTCAATGCCCACAAGGTGCCGGTGGGTCGCGACCAGGTGCAGCACATCGAGATGGCCCGCGACATCGCCGGCCGCTTCAACCATATCTATGGCGAACACTTCGCCATCCCAGAGGCCGTGATCAGCGAAGACACCGCCACCCTGCTCGGTCTGGATGGCCGCAAGATGAGCAAGAGCTACGACAACACCATTCCGCTCTTCATGGAAGAGAAAAAATTCCGCAAGCTGATCAACAAGATCAAGACCAACTCGCTGGAACCGGGCGAACCGAAAGACCCCGACACCTGTACGCTGTTCAGCATCTACAAGGCATTCGCCACCGCCGAGGAAACCGCTGCCGTCAGGTTGCGCTATGCCGAGGGTATTGGCTGGGGCGAAATGAAAGGCGTGCTGTTCGAATACCTCAACGAGCATCTGAAGACCGCCCGCGAACGCTACGAAGCCCTGATGCAAGCCCCCGAGAAAATCGAGGAAAGCCTGCAGGAAGGCGCCGCCAAGGCCCGCAAGTACAGCACACCCTTCATGAAGGAAATCCGCGCCAGCATCGGCATTCGTCCGCTGGGCTGAGACAGGCCAGCCTGCCCCGACCCCACCGTTTGCAGGAGGAGAAAACCCCATGCACATCGTCATCATCGGCTCCGGCATGGCCGGCATCATCCTCGCGGAGGAACTGCGCAAGCATTCACCCGAGGCCCGCTTGACCGTCCTCACGTTGGAAACCCACGGCTATTATTCGCGCCCCATGCTGTCGCACGGCTTCTCGCGGGAGGATGTCGAAACCAAGATCATCCTGAAGTCCTTCGATGACCTTCGCGCGACTGGCATCGACATACAGGCCGGCACGGAGGTGCTGACCATCGACTCCACCGCCAGGACCGTCGCTTTTCGGCAGGACGACCAGCACTCGAGCATGGGATACGACAAGCTGGTGCTCGCGCTCGGCTCGGCGGCCTTCATCCCTCCACCCTTCCGGTCAGCGGAAGGACTCTACCGGGTCGTCAACAGCCTGGATGATCTGATCGATCTTCGACGACAACGTGCCCAACTGCTGGCTGCTGGCCACCGGCCTCGCTGGGCCATCATCGGCGGCGGGCTGATTGGCTGTGAAGTCGCCTCGGATCTCGCCAAGGCGGGCGATCGGGTAACGCTCTTCCATGCCCTGCCCCGGCTGATGGAGCGGCAGCTGGTGGAAGAGGATTCGGCCACCCTGCTCACGGTGCTCCAGGACATGGGCATCGACGTGCGCCTGGATGCCGGCGCGGAAGGTTTTGAGCGGGATGGGGAAAAGCGGGCGATCCGCTCGGCCAGCGGTCTCGAAACCGGCTTCGACGACATCATCGTCGCCACCGGCTTCAAACCCCGCACCGAACTCGCTCAGGCGGCCGGGCTGTCGGTCAAGCGCGGCATCGTTGTCGATGAATTCCTCCGCACTTCGAACCCTGAAATCCTGGCCCTGGGCGACGCCGCCGAGTTGCCTGATGGCCGCCTCTATGCCTACGTCATGCCCATCCGCCAACAGGCCCTGTGGCTGGCAAAATCACTGGCTGGGCAGACCAGCGAACCGTGGCCAGTGCCCGAATTCAAACCCCGGGCCAAGGTGCATGGCTTCACGGCGGCCCATCCGTACCTGTTTTGACGGCAATCGACGGCACCCCGGTGCTGCCCATTCCCTAGCGACCCAATGACCCTGTTTCGTTAACCTCAAGGAAAATCCGCAATGAGCAAAATCACCATCGAACACAACCCCAGCGAAGAACGTCTAAAAGAACTCGGCGTGGCTAGTTGGGAGATCTGGGAAAAGGAAGTCTCCCAGTTCCCGATCGACTTTGATGAAACCGAATCGGCCTACGTCCTGGAAGGCGAAATTCTCGTCACCCCGGCCGGTGGTGAACCCGTCCGCATTGTTGCCGGCGACCTGGTGTCCTTCCATGCCGGCCTCGATAGTCAATGGGAAGTGGTCAAACCGCTTCGCAAGCACTACAGTTACGCTTTCCCGAACGGAGTCTGAGGGTCACTAAAGGGGACATCTAAAAATCATCCATTCAGGCTTCGACAAGGTTCTCCTGAGCTTCGTCGAAGTGCAATTTTTAGAGTCCCCCCTAAACCCGAAACACAGGGGCATGGCGCATAGGCGATTGCCCCGCAGGCGGCTTCAGTCGATTGACTTGAAGAAAACCCACCTCACTGCCCCGAAAACCCGACCTGCCAAGCAAAATATCAATGAATATTAAAGCCTTAACCAGCGCCATCCTCATCGTCTTACTCATGCTTGGCGGGTTTTCCGCTAGCGCTTTAGCCTTAGAAAATCAGTCAGATAGTTCACCAATAACACGATTCTATGTATGGGCCAGCACTGGCCCATTGTCATATTTAGCCGATGCAAAAATCGTCATTCGGGATGCGAAGGGCGCCTTGGTAGCCCGAGGCAAGACCAATCATCGGGGCATTATTGGCTTTCGGCTTCCCAACAAAAAACTACGCCAACTCCCGTTGCGAATTCAGACCTTAGGGGGGAGCGTCAACGATCAATCATTTCATGGCCAGCTAAAAGCCCTCGCCTACGAGGTCGGCGGAAAGGCGCCCATTATTTACCTGGACCTTGTCTCCACCACGGCTCGACAGATGAAAGGGCCTCGCATGACCTATGAGGAGGCTACGTCAGCAGTGCGCCAAACGCTACGAATAAACCAAGGAGCTGCGGTAGATACCCTGCGAGTCAGCAACCCTTATGTCGATGGTCAACGTCTTAATAAAGCCATTGAACACGTTGGTAGCTATGACCAATTCGTCCGCGAACTCGCCCGCTTAGCCAGAGCGGGCGAATACATAGATGGGCTGCAACCCCCGAAAGCACCCATCAAGCGCCGCGGCCAGTCCCAATCCGCATTGATCTTGAATGATGCCTTGAACCCAGAACAAGCTCCGCAGCAGCTGGAGACCACTGCGACGACTCAGTCCAACTCATCGACCCTCTGCACCACCGCCGTCCCCAGCAGCGAGAACACCACAGTCGACTATGGTGCGATTGCTACCGCCTCCCTTCTGGAGGTTGTTGGCCTACCCCTTGCGGCAACCGATGGTGTAACAGGCATGCTGCTATCAAGTGTCGGGCTGAGTGATACATCACCCACCACAGAGGCTCTCGATAACATTGCTGAAGAATTGGACTGCATCAGTTCGCAACTTCAGTACATAGAAGCAGAACTCGAAACCCTGGTCGACTACGACACCCTGCAAACCGAACTAATCAACGCCAATAGCTGTGCCAGCGGGTTAAACTCGGGATGGAGCCTTTACAATGCGCTGGCCAACGGCGCGGATGGCGCTATCAATAACTCGAACCCTAACCTATGCGTTTCAACTGGTGGTGCCAGTTGTGGTGGTGGTGACATCAATACCTGGCAAACGGAAGTCAACGCCTGTAATAGCGTGATCAATAGCACCCTGTTTGGGACGGGCGGGGATGCGGGCGGGTCGGCATGGGCTGAACTAAACATCCTCTACCAATCCCAATATGCCTGGTACATCCAGGCGCAGGCTCAGGCTTTGCAGAGTTTCCTGTCGTATTGGTCCACCATGATCTACTACCAGTCCGTCTTGCAAAACGAGGTTTACAACTTCTATGGGCAATTTGGTAATGCCGTGACTACAAGTGGGAGTCCTGGCAATGGTTCGCCGGGATGCGCGTACAGCCAACCCATTCCCAACGTCAACGTCTGCCAATGGCAAAGCAACATCCAGTACGCCTTTCCAGGCAATCTGTATAGCGATGAGATCGGGTTGTTGAATGGAACAGCCATCAATGCCTTCCCCGGGGGACTAACCTTTAGTTCATCCACCACTGCACTGAGCGCTGAGTACCTCGCCAACACCTATTGGGCGGAAGGAGGACCTCATAGCTGGTCCTACGACTATGACGCCTCCACACTGGTAGCCAATTCGCAGACCATCTTCAATAACCAGGGCATCAATCCAGCCGGCAATGCCAGCGCCATCGAGACATACGATAGCCCTCAGGCCCTGCGCACACTGACGATAACCTCAGGCCAAATCAGTGCCCTGAACTCTCCACAAACCTCGGGGGGCCTGACTGCCAGCAATTTCTTTTTTCAGGCAGTCAACCAAATCAATGGCTGGCCGACCAGCGATGGCTATTCAGCCACCAATACCGGTTACTACACCTCTGACAATGTGAGCAAGGTTTCGGGTTCCTACGTGAATAATGGTTACCAGCAGTTTGACAATGTTTCTGTCGACATAAACAGCACCATTGCCGCCGCTAGTCCTAATGTTGGTTTCGTTTGTTTCAGCGGTACGACGACTTGCAGCCCCAATTCAGGCAATGTTTTCCCCATCATGGCCGCACTGATGGGTCGCACTTGGTGGTCTGGTGCGAACAATGCGACCAATCAGTCATTCTATGAACTGTTGCCTCCGCCCCTGACAGTTCCCAATGCCCCCACGCTGACCGGCGTCAGCGGCAGCACAGGCCAGATCAATGTTTCGTTTGATCCGGTGCCTTCCAGCGAAGACGGTGGCCAACCGATCACCGCCTATGTGGCTTCCTGTACGCTGACTAACACCAGCACGGTTGTCACCACAAGCGCAACGGCTTCCCCGATTTCTGTGATCAACTTGACTCCGGGGAGCACTTACACCTGCTCGATCCAGGCACAGAACGCCAGTGGTCTAAGCCTAGTTCCCGCCACTTGCCCGATTGCTTCATGCAGTGCCACGGTCGCTGCCTCGACAGTCCCTTCCCAACCCACCGCGTTGACAGCCACGGCTGGCTACTTGCAACTGAGCCTGGCTTTTACCCCACCCACGAATACGGGAGGGTCATCCATTACGGGATACCTCGCCAGCTGTACCAGCCAAACATCAGGTGCCTCAACAGGAACAGCGAACGGCACCAGTTCGCCCATTGTCGTAACCGGCCTGACGGGGGGCGCTAAATATGCTTGTTCCCTGGTAGCCCAAAACGTCAATGGCAACAGCACTGCCGCTACGGTGATTGCCACACCACTGACACCAATCGCCCCAAGCGCCCCGACGTTAACCTACCTCGGTAATTACAACAACAACGGACAAGTTGGCCTGCTATTGGAGTTCAACGCCCCCTCTGAGACGGGTGGCGTCGCGCTCAGCGAGTACCTCGGCACCTGTACCAGTACAAACGCACCCACCCCCCTGACCTTCACCGGGACCGTAGCGGCCCCTGCGAGCGATCTTGGGATTGCGGGATCGGGGACTTCGTGGGGTTACATCTACACATGTACAGTGCAAGTCAAAAATAGTGCGGGTTTGGTCAGTCCGGCTTCGAATGCCCTGACCGCCAGCCCCAGTAGTTAATTGCCGATGTAAGCTGAAGTCGCGGGATGATGGTTGATCAACCCGCGACAACACTGGCCAGTGCATGACCGTTAGCTAAGGATTGAATTCAGCACGAGTTTTCTGCATCGAGCATCAACCCAAGCACTTACTGAAAAATTCCCCCTTTGGCAAAACTCTCCCGGGATAAGTTGATCGGCAAGGAAAACCTCACCTTGTTGATTGGCCTCATCATCTTGAAAAGCCCCGCTGCTGCCCCCACTCCGACGGCTCAACTTATTTTTTCGCACCCCAAATTCAACCACTGGAGGCACGAGACACCATGACGGTCGCCGAAAACAAGGTCACCATGGGATTCGAGGCAGAGGTCAAGCAGCTTCTGCATCTGATGATCCATTCGCTGTACAGCAACAAGGAAATCTTCCTGCGCGAGCTGATTTCCAATGCATCCGACGCGGCGGACAAGCTGCGGTTCAACGCACTGAGCGACGACGCCCTATATGAGGGCGATCCGAACCTGAAGATTCGCATCGAATTCGATAAAGCCGCCCGCACCATCACGCTGACCGACAATGGGATCGGCATGACCCGCGACGAAGTGCGCGAGAACATCGGTACCATCGCCCGCTCCGGCACCAAGCAATTCTTCGAGGCATTGACCGGCGACCAAGCCAAGGACAGCCAACTGATCGGCCAATTTGGCGTCGGCTTCTACTCCTCATTCATTGTGGCCGACAAGGTCGTGCTGGAAACCCGCAAGGCGGGTACAACCCATGACCACGGCGTACGCTGGGAATCGGCGGGCGAAGGTGATTACACGCTGGAAAGCTGCGACCTGCCGCAACACGGAACCCGCATTACCCTGCATCTGCGCGAGGGCGAGGACGAGTTCCTCGATGGCTGGAAGCTGCGCGGCATCATCCGCAAGTTCTCCGATCACATCTCGCTACCGATCGAGATGCTCAAGGAGCACTACGGTGAACCCAAGGAAGGCGAGGAACCGCCGGCGCCGGAATGGGAAACCGTCAACAGCGCTTCGGCCCTGTGGGCGAAAAACCGCGACGAGATCAGCGACGAGCAGTATGAGGAGTTCTACAAGCACGTCTCCCACGACTTCCAGCCCTCTTTGGCGCGCGTTCACAGCCGTGTGGAAGGCACCAATGAATACACGATGCTGCTTTACCTGCCCTCCAACGCGCCTTTCGACCTGTGGGATCGCGAGTCCAAGCATGGCGTTCGGCTTTACGTCCGCAAGGTGTTCATCACCGAAGAAGCCGACAAGCTGATGCCGCGCTACCTGCGCTTCGTGCGCGGGGTGATCGACTCCGACTCGTTGCCGCTGAACGTGTCGCGTGAAATTCTGCAGGAGAATGCCCTGCTGGAAAAAATCCGCTCGGGCGCGGTCAAGAAAGTGCTGGGCTTGCTGGAAGATCTGGTCAAGAACGAGCCGGAAAAATATGCGGCTTTCTGGAAGGAATTCGGCCAAGCGTTCAAGGAAGGCCCGATCGAGGACTTCAAGAACAAGGACCGCATTGCCAAGCTGCTGCGCTTCTCGTCCACCCACAACGACACGGACGAACAGAACGTGTCACTGGACGACTACATCGGCCGCATGAAGGAAGGTCAGGACAAGATCTACTACATCACCGCCGAAAGTTACGCCGCCGCGAAAAACAGCCCGCATCTGGAAATCTTCCGCAAGAAGGGTCTGGAAGTGCTTTTGATGCATGAGCGCGTCGATGACTGGCTGGTCGGTTACCTCACGGAATACGAAGGCAAGTCGCTGCAGTCCATTGCCAAAGGCGACCTGGACCTCGGCACGCTGGAAGATGAAACCGATAAGCAGCACAAGGAGGAAGCGACCAAGGAACTGCAGCCGTTGATCGACCGCATCAAGAACGTGCTGGGTGACAAGGTCAGCGAGGTCAAGATCAGCGCGCGTCTGACCGACTCGCCGGCCTGTCTGGTCAGCGACAACTTCGGCATGAGTCGGACGATGGAGCGCATCATGAAGTCGGCCGGCCAAGACATCCCCACCAGCAAGCCGGTGTTCGAGCTCAACCCGGATCACCCCCTGGTGATCAAGCTGAAAGCCGAGAGCGACGACACTCGCTTCGGCGACCTGACCCACATCCTCTACGATCAGGCCGTGCTCGGCGAAGGCGCCCAACTGGACGACCCAGCGGAATTCGTCCGCCGACTCAATGGGCTCCTGCAGAACGTGATGGCCTGACCAGCCTCATTTAACAAATCTGGAAAGCGGGCCCAGTGCCCGCTTTTTTTAATCCAGCCAAAACCTCCCCAAAGGCACCAGCCTCGAAGACCTGACAGGGCAAGTCTTAATCAGGTACTCTCACTACCAGTGCCACACTCTGATGGGCATGAAAGGTGCTTGCCATAGCACTGATTTGGTCCATCGTGTGCCGCATGGAGCCACAGTAACCCAGAATAGAAACCCATGCTATTCAACTCCTACATTTTCATTTTCTGCTTTTTACCCATTACCTGCCTCGTTTTCTTCAGCCTAGGAAAACGCAGCCATTATCTGGCAGCTACCTGGTTGACGGCTGCGTCTTTTCTATTTTACGCATGGTGGAGCCCAGACTATGTAGTGCTCTTGCTGGGCTCCATCGTCTTTAATTATTTTTTTGGCAGATTCATAGCCCGCAGCTTTGATGAAGGAAATGACAAAGCTAAAAAAGCAGCCTTATTTTCCGCAGTCAGCGCCAATCTCATGCTACTCATCCATTACAAATATACGAATCTACTGGTGGCAAGTGCCAATGATCTACTGGGAACAGGATTGCATATAAGCGCCATCGCCCTTCCCATTGGCATATCCTTCTTTACATTCACGCAAATTGCCTTCCTGGTCGATGCCTCCAAAGGATTAGCCAGAGAGTACCGTTTTATTCACTACTGCATGTTCGTCACTTATTTCCCGCATCTGATTGCGGGCCCCGTGCTTCATCACAAGGAAATGATGCCGCAGTTCAGTCATGCTAAAACCTATAGTCTTGACTATCATAATCTTGCCTTTGGCATGACGTTGTTTACACTTGGATTGGCAAAGAAGCTGTTATTAGCCGACAATCTCTCCATCTATGCGACCCCAGTGTTCGATGCCGCTGCAGCGGGTACAACAATTGGTTTACTGGAAGCATGGGGCGGCTCATTATCTTATGCATTGCAGATCTATTTTGATTTTTCAGGGTATACCGACATGGCCATCGGTCTATCGCAAATGTTTGGAGTAAAGCTTCCAATAAACTTTTACTCTCCATACAAGTCTTTGAGTATTATTGATTTTTGGCGCCGATGGCACATGACACTCTCTCGATTCCTCAGAGATTATTTATATGTCCCGTTAGGCGGTAACAGAAAAGGCAAGACACGCCGTTACCTAAACCTTTTAATAACCATGCTGCTGGGCGGTATCTGGCATGGGGCAAACTGGACATTTCTGGTTTGGGGGGGTCTACATGGCATCTATTTAATAATCAATCATGCCTGGCAAGGACTACTAAAAAGATTAGGATGGATCCCGGAAAGTCAGGGTTGCTATCGATTATTCTGCGGAGCGATCACCTTTCTTTCTGTAGTGGTAGCCTGGGTGTTTTTTCGGGCAGAATCTATCCCTGCTGCCACCAATATCATCAGCGGCCTGCTAGGGAAAAATGGCTTGGCGATACCGATAAAGTGGCTGGACGAGCAAAATGGTGTTGTCAACTGGCTCCTGAATCATGGAGCACATCCCAGCACTAACACGCTTTTTGCAGCGGGCGCTGAATTAAGAATGATAACCCTTGCCCTCGCTATTTGTTGGCTACTACCCAATACCGTAGATATTTTCTCGAGCAACGCTGTGGATAAAGCCAAATGGTGGTCTTGGACGACAAATAAAGCATGGACAATGGTTACAATAATACTGGGCTTCTTCTCACTCCTGTCTATTTCTGGCCTGAGTGAATTCATCTATTTCCAGTTCTAGCCCGCATGAACGAAAGAAGATATTTCATAATCTGCCTGACCAGCCTGTCTGCACTACTCGCTCTGACAGGCCTGCTGAACCGCGTAGTGGATCCATTCTGGTATTATCGCGACGTCAATATTGATGGCTTTAATGCGATAAAAACCCAGTTTACCAACTATGAAAGACACGTAAAGCCCATTATTCTAAGAGAAACCAAGCCTGATGCCGTCATCTTCAGCAGCTCGGTTCTCGAGGCCGGGATGAACCCAGCACACCCGGCCTTTACCCATGACGGGGTCTACCATGGGTACAACTTCGGCATGCAGGCTGCATGGTGGGATCGCGTCTACTGCAATATTGAATATGCTCTCGCCAATACAAATTTAAAAACAGTCGTCATTGGAATTTTACCAGAGCCATTACCTAGCATAGATTGCAGTTCCCGCATCACAGAAATGGGTGCCATTCAATCGTCACAGCTACTCTTCTCATTCGACGCCTTAAAAGCATCGATTAGAACCATGGCCCAGCAGAATAAACGACCCACGCATACGCTGGATGGCATGTTGTTTTATCATCGCTACCAGTCCGACAAAATAGAAGCCTCCTTTGCCGATGAATTTTACAAAAATCGCATTCGCTCCAAAGGAAAGGCTTGCCAGAAACCAAGATCAACGGGCATTCCGTCGTGGGCACCCCCGAATAATGAAGTGGATATGCGCGGACTTCAAAAGCTACTCGGTCAGCTTATTGAAAGGAAAGTGGAGGTAAAGCTTGTCATCTATCCTATGCATGCCTTATGGATGGAGCTGATGCTGTGTGATGACTTGCATAAACGGTGGCATTTGATGTACAGCATGGCAAAGGTTGTGAGTGATGGTAATGAGCAGGGTGGGAATATTGAGCTATGGGACTTCCAAGGCTTCTCCAGTGGTCTTGTTGAGAAAATCAGCAATAATGAAACAAAGTACTGGCAGGACTTTGGTCATTTCAACTATGAATTGGGTGACATCATGCTCGATCTTTTATACCACCGTCTAAACTTCATGGATCCATGGGGTGACGATGTATTCGGCATCAAGATAACTCCGGAATCCTTACCTGAGCGGTTTACTGATTTTTTTCAGAGACGTCGCGATTTTATTAAGCGGAACAGCGAGTTTGTCCAGGAATTCGAAAGATTTAGCCACTGAGTATTCCGGCCAACGCATCCATCACAGGAGAAGCTCTAACCCCATGAAATCCAGAACCTGACCGCTTACCCACGGACGGGAATTGGATTCTGGTATTTTTTCATGCCATTCATGAACAATGCACCTGAATTGAGCCACTGAGGCGACCAAGAAAAATTGAAAGAAAATCCATATCTCTCACTCCAACCCCTTTTCCCATGACAGGCAAAAACCTCCTCATTTCCGCCGCCCTCGCCGCACTGTTGGCTGTGGCCTTCGGTGCGTTCGGCGCCCATGGGCTGAAAAGCGTGCTCAGCGAGGCCGACATGGCCATCTATCGAACCGCGGTGGACTATCACATGTGGCATGCATTGGGACTGGCGCTGATCGGCCTGCTAGCAGAAAGATATCCCGATGCGCGAGGGTTCCGCTGGGCCGGCGGCGCGATGATGATCGGTCTGCTGTTGTTTTCGGGTAGCCTCTATGCGCTGAGTCTTTCAGGGCTGCGCTGGTTGGGCATGATCACGCCACTGGGTGGTCTCTCCTTCATGGCAGGCTGGGCATTGATGGCACTGACCTTGCTGGGCATGCCGAAACAACCCACCTGAGCGTTCACATCCGAGGATCCGTCGAGCATGGGAAAACTTTTTCGATTCATTGCGGCCGAGGCCCGAAAGGCGCTGCCCCCGACTCTGTTTTTCATGGCGGTCTTTCACATCGCCATGCTGATTCGTCACCTGGACGAAGCAAGCTATGGCATCACGCCGGGACGATCAGTTTCGGCCACCATAGCCGCTCTGGTCTTTGGAAAGATGTATCTGTTGCTGGGCGAACGCCGCTTCATGAACCTGTTTGCCGGGCGACCACTCATTTTCGGGACGCTCTGGAAAACCGGGCTCTACAGCCTGCTGGGATCAGGCCTGCTGTTGTGCGAGGAAATCATTCCGCTGATCCATCAACACGCGGCCCTGGCACCGGCCTGGCAACAGTACCTATCGGAGACCGTTTGGCCCCAATTCTGGGCCAATCACCTATTTATCTTGCTTTCGGTGTTCACCTACACCGCCGCTTCGGAGCTCATCGAAGCCGTCGGCAAAGCCCGCGTCAGGACCCTCTTCTTCGGCATCAACCGATTGGCCCGTTAAGTTCGCCGCTGAGGACTGAATTTCCATGACACACTCAGCCAACCGCTCACCGGCTTCCGTCAGGGGATGGAACACGACATCAGCCCCTGACTGGTAGAGCGTCGCATCATCGTTGACGTTGAAGGATGTTGTGCCGATGGTGCCGGCAAAACCGCTGGCCCGGATATTGACCAACGCCGTTTGCCGAGCACGAAAATCCGGCACCGCCAGCACAATGCCGAGCAAGCGATTCAGATTGGCCTGCTCCCACAGGCTATGATCCCCAACATCGCCATACACGACGCGCAGTCCCTCATTCCTCAGCAGACCGACGCGGTCCGGGTCGGAATCCAGACCCATGACCTTGTAGCGTTTTTTATCGAGAGTCTCATAGGCCGCCCGGCCGCTCCGTCCGATGCCTACCACCAGCCATTCGGCATTACCAAAATCGGCGGGAAGCTGATCGGGATGCGGTACTCGGCGCTCGAAGCGGATCAGCCACGGCTCCAGTCGGGTGTACAGAAGATGGGAGTAACGATTCAGCAAGGCCGCGAGACCCAAGGAAGCCGCCACGGCGACGCCCATCACTGGCTTCCAATCCGGCTCCAGCAGGCCATCCTTGATCACCGGTATGGCCACGATCAAGGCGAACTCACTGTAGGTCATCATCGCCAGCGCAGCGACGAAAGCAGTCCTTGCCCGCAGTCCGATCAGAATCAACAGGGTGAAGAACAACCAGCCTTGCAGCGGCAACGCGAGCAGCAGCCCGATTGCCATCAGGAGTTGCTCAGCAGTCGGCGTTCCGAGCAAACCGATCTGCAGAAAGAAAGCCACCAGCAGGGCCTCCTTCAGCCCCCAGAGCTTGCGCCCAAGATCACTCGCCTCCGGGTGACCGGCCAGCAGCACTCCCATCAACAGGGCGCCCAGATCCCTGGAAATTCCGACCGCCTCAGCCAGTTCGCCTCCGGAAAAAGCCAGCAGAATACCCAGTAACAGCCGCAGCTCGCTGCTGCGCGTGGCTTCGAACAGCCATTTCGCCAACGGCCGCAGCAATGGGAAGGCGAGCAAACCCAGCGCCCAGGGCGAGGGACTCGAACCACCCGCCACCGCCAGCAACCCAACGGCCACCAGATCCTGAAAGATCAGGATACCCATCACGGTCCGGCCATGAAAACTTTCAACTTCGCCATTGTCTTCCAGCACCTTCACCGCCAGGACAGTGCTGGAAAAAGCCAGACTGACGCCCAGTACCAACCCGCCCGACAAACGCTGGTGATCAAGAAGGAAAATCAAGCCGGAAACACCCGCCACAATCAGCAAATGCAGGGTACCCACCCCGAACACCTCGCGCTTGAAGAGAGACCGTAACTTCAGCTTGAGACCGACCGTGAACAGCAGCAGGAGAATGCCGATATCAGCAAACTCGGCCAGCAGGGTTTGCGAGCGGAAGCCCGCCATGTGCAGAGCGTAGCCAGCCAGCAAATAGCCCACCAAGGGCGGCAACAAGAGCCGGCTAGCCAGCAGTCCAGCGGCATACGCGCTGGTGATCCAGATCAGTTCCATCGAAAGATTGGTATCCGAGTGAAAAGCCGGCGGTGGCACCGGCAGATTGCGGGTTTAACTTTGCCGGATTTCCTGGACCAGCACCCAGGGGGCGACCACCACGGCCCTGAGAGCGGGCTGAGCCATTTCCCACTGCCGGGCCTGTTCATCCGTGGCGCGAAGCACGCGGCTCGACTGCATCCAGTCTCCCAGCATCGGCGCATCATCCCGAGCCATCGCTGCGGCCACTTCCAGCAAATCCAGCGGCGGCGACACTACGACCACGACGCCCCGGGCAAAATGCCGCTGCAATTCCGGCCAGGCAATCATGCCGCTCTCGGCGGCCAGTTTTTCGAGGGATTCAGAGTGGGACATCGCCATTCACGGTGCTTTAAACATTCGGGATGGTGAAATTAAACCCGATCCCGTGCCGAGCCACCAGCACCCCATGCGTCGCCTGCTGCCCACGATGGCCGCTCAAACCCGGCTGGTCAACGCCAGCGCCTCAGCCTCCACGATCTGGCCAAAGCTGACGCCGGCGTCGTTGACCGGCAGTTTCTCCGGGATCAGCACCTCAAACCCGGCCCCCACAAGACGCTCCAGTGCACGCTCCATCAGGCGTCGATTCTGGAAGACACCGCCGGTCAGTCCCACTCGTCGGACACCCCGCCGTTCGCGTACCCAGAGGGCCTGATCGAGAAGACTGCAGGCCAGGCTGTCGTGAAACAGAGCCGAACGATCGGCCACGGTCCTTGATCCGTCCATCAGAAGCGGCAACAACGGCGTCCAGTCCACTCGCCGCACTTCGCCCTCCTGCGCCAGCGGCAGCGGAATCCCGGCACTCGACCCATCCAGCGCCGCAGCCTCCAGTCGCATCGCGGCATGGCCCTCGTAGCTTTGCGTGAAAGCCACGCCGATCAGCGCTGCCGCCGCATCAAAAAGGCGACCCGCCGAAGAGGTCGGCGGACAATTGAGTCCCCGCCTCCAGGCGGCACTGGCCAGGGTGGATTCAGGCGGCGCCTCGGGCCAGTCGATGCCCGCCTCGAGACAGGCTGCCAAGCCACAACGCCAGGGATCACGGCTGGCCTTGTCGCCGCCGATGAGCCGCAAGGG
>DIVI01000202.1 GCA_002423305.1 Methylococcus sp. UBA6136
GAGGCGGAAAACCCCAAGCTGAAGGGCATCCTCGACAAACGCTATGCCCGCGCCCAGCTACCCGATGGCAAGCTGGGTGAACTGGTCGATCTCATTTCCACCATCGGCTTCGCCGACCAATCCGGTCAAGCCCGCGATGTGTTGGGGCAGGTCTTCGAGTATTTCCTCGGACAATTCGCCAGTGCCGAAGGCAAGAAGGGCGGGCAGTTTTACACCCCCGCGTCCATCGTCAAGCTGCTGGTCGCGGTCCTGGGTCCGCATCATGGCAAGGTGTATGACCCCTGCTGCGGATCGGCGGGTATGTTCGTCCAATCCGAACGTTTCATCGAAAGCCATGGCGGCAAGCTGGGCGACATATCCATCTACGGTCAGGAATCCAACCCGACGACATGGCGACTGGCAGCGATGAACCTCGCCATCCGGGGGATCGACTACAACCTCGGCAGGGAGCCGGGTGACAGCTTCACCAAGGACCAGCACCCGGATCTCAGAGCCAACTTCATCCTCGCCAATCCGCCGTTCAATATCAGCGACTGGTGGCATGGCAGTCTAGAAGGCGATCCCCGCTGGGTCTATGGCACCCCACCGGCTGGCAATGCCAACTACGCATGGCTGCAGCACATGCTCTACCACCTCGCTCCAGATGGGCGAGCAGGCATCGTCCTCGCCAATGGCTCCATGAGTTCCAGCCAGAATAGTGAAGGCGACATCCGCCGCGCCATGGTCGAAGCCGACAAGGTCGAGGTCATGATCGCCCTGCCGGGACAACTCTTCTTCAACACCCAGATCCCCGCCTGCCTCTGGTTCCTGACCAAGCAGAAGACCCACCGCAAGGGCGAAGTCCTGTTCATCGATGCCCGCAAGCTGGGCAGCATGATCAGCCGGGTACAGGCAGAGTTGACCGATGAGGTCATCGCCCGCATCGCCACCACCGTCGCCACATGGCGCAATCCCTCCCCTTTCCCCCAGGGAGAGGGGCCGGGGGTGAGGGTGAACCAGGCACCGTCCCCCCATAAACCCCCACTCCCGGAAAACCTTCTCGCCTTTGCCCGCGAACTTCGACAGAGCCCAACCGATGTCGAAAGCTGGCTCTGGCAATCCCTGCGCGACCGTCGCCTGGCAGGGCACAAGTTCCGCCGCCAGCATCCGGTCGACCCCTATGTGCTGGATTTCTACTGCCACGAACTGAAACTGGGTGTGGAACTGGATGGCGCGCAGCACAATACCGATCCCGGTCTGGCGAAGGATCAGTGCCGCAGCGATGTTCTGGCGGCACAGGGCATACGGCTTTTGCGGTTCTGGAATAACGACGTGCTCCAGCAGCCCGAAGCAGTGCTGGAAGCGATTTTTGCTGCCGTGACCGAGCTTGCGCCCTCACCCCCAACCCCTCTCCCAGAGGGAGAGGGGAGTGAATACCGGGACATTCCTGGCTACTGCCGCAGCGTCCCATTGGCAGAGATTGCCCAGCACGGGCATGTCCTTACCCCCGGTCGCTATGTCGGCGCTGAGGAAGTCGAGGATGACGATGAAGCTTTTGCCGAGAAGATGATCAGACTGACAGAGCAGTTGGGCGAGAAACTGGCGAAAGGGGAGGAACTGGATCAGTTGATCCGGCAGAAGCTCGGGAGGCTGGGGTATGAGTTCTGAGACAACTCGGCGCAAGCTGGAGCGAAAGGGCGTGAGCCAAGGACGGGTCACGTCACGAGGAGGATGCCGTGTGGGCCCATTTGCAAGCGCTATGCAGTGAGCCCGATCGACAGGGCTGACTGGAAAACGAGGCAGAAATCATGACAGACACCCCCCAACTCGACCTGAGCGCCTTGCGGGAGGCCGTCGCCTCATTAACCGATGGGTTAGACATTGTCAGCGATCCGGTGTGGTTCAACGCGCAATCCGAGAAGGTGCGCAACACGCTGATGGCCGGGGTAATCAAGAACTTTGAATTCGTCTACGAAATCAGCGTCAAGATGCTCAAACGCCAAATCGAGCTGGAGTCGGCCAGTCCCACGGAGGTCGATGAGAGCAGCTTCCGGGAGGTGTTGCGGGCTGCGGGCGAGAAGGGCCTGATTGCCGATGTCGAGGCCTGGTTCAAGTACCGGACAATGCGCAACATCACCGCCCATACCTACGACCATGACAAAGCCCGACAGGTTTATGTCGACACACTGACGTTCATCGCCGATGCCCGCGCCCTGTTGCAGGCCCTGGAAGCCCGCAATGCCTGAACCGCTCATCGATCTCCGTTCCGATCACCTCCAGATCGTGCGAGACATCCTGGAAAAGCAGGTGCCGGAGCGCGAAGTCTGGGCGTTTGGCTCCAGGGCCAAAGGGTGTGCCAAGCCCTATTCCGATCTGGATCTGGCGGTCATCGGCGAGCAGCCCTTGAGTCTGGCGGTGCTGGCCGCCCTGACCGATGACTTCGCCGAATCCGATCTGCCGTTTCGGGTCGATGTCGTCGATTGGGCCACGACCCGGGAAAACTTTCGCCGGATTATCGAGCGGGACAAGGTGGTGGTGCAGGATGGGGGCGGGGGTATGGTATCTGAGTGGATCAACTGTACCCTTGGCGAATTCGTTCGACTCCAACGAGGGCACGACCTTACTGCGTCAGAACAGCAATTCGGCAATGTACCAATCATGGGTTCTGCGGGGCCAAATGGCACTCACAATAAGCCACTCGCGAAAGGGCCTGGTGTTGTCATAGGTCGAAGTGGAGCATCAGCAGGACGGGTACATTTTAGTGAGGTTGATTATTGGCCCCACAATACTTGCTTATACGTGACTGACTTTAGGGGTAACAATCCGAGGTTTGCCTATTACTTGATGCAAACTCTTGACCTGGCTTCTTTCAACTCAGGAAGTGCACAGCCCTCATTGAATCGTAATTACATCTATTCAATACCGGTCAAAGTTCCACTGCGTCATGAGCAGGATGGCATCGTAAATGTTCTTCAGGCTCTCGACGACCGCATAACCCTCCTGCGCGAAACCAACACTCTCCTTGAACAGATCGCCCAGACGATCTTCAAGTCATGGTTCGTGGACTTCGATCCGGTCCGCGCCAAGCAGGAAGGACGCATGCCAGAGGGCATGGATGAGGAAACCGCTGCCCTGTTCCCAGACAGCTTCGAGGAGTCGGCGTTGGGGATGGCGCCGAAGGGGTGGACACCAACGACCGTCTCCAGTGTTGCCGACATAACAAAGGGAAAGTCCTATTCCAGCAAGGATCTAACAGCCTGCCACGATACCGCTCTGGTGACTTTGAAGTCATTTGAACGAGGAGGTGGCTTCCGCATGGATGGTTTCAAGCCTTATACAGGAGCCTTCAAGCCAAATCAGGTTGTTATGCCGGGCGACCTAATAGTTGCCTACACTGACGTCACCCAAGCAGCTGAGTTAATTGGAAAGCCTGCCGTAGTCGTTGGGGTTACCGAATACAAGACTCTCGTCGCTTCACTGGACGTGGGCATCATTCGCCCAAATGAGAATGGGTGCGGACGTCAATTTCTTTATGGGCTATTCAAAACAGATGCATTCCAGTCTCATACTCTTTCCCATACTTCAGGCACAACAGTACTGCACTTGGGGAAAGATGGTGTTGGTTCTTACACATTTCCATTGCCCCCTTTCCAAATACTCGCAGAGTTTGAGGCTATCGCATCAGCTATAGCAGAGTGGAGGCAGACAAACATTGATCTCATCAGAACCCTCAGCGACCTCCGCGACACCCTGCTCCCGCGCCTGATCTCCGGCAAGCTGCGTCTGCCGGAAGCTGACGCCGATGATGACCTGCCCGAGCTGTTCCAGAGAGACCGAGACACTGGGCGGACGATTGATTTAAGCGATTTATGAGATACCTGCGTGCTGCCAGAGGCTGAAGAAATGATTGCTGAGGTGTTTTAGCCTGGGAAAGCCAACCTTCATCATGCGCTACCGTATTAAATAATGCTTTAATACTGTTCATGTAAATTAAAGCCAGCTTTATCACCATGCGCAGCATCGGTACCACGATCACTTCTACCACCCTGGGCGAATCCGTACAGGCATTCGTGCCGCATCCGTTGCCGCCTACCGATCCGGAACTCGATGCCCGGTCATTGGAGTCGCTCAACCATGCGGCCGAATTTGCCTTGGCGCGACTGGCTGGCGTAGCCGGGTTGGTACCCTCTGTGGATTGGCTGCTCTATAGCGCCATTCGCAAGGAAGCCTTGCTGACCTCCCAGATCGAGGGGACGCAAGCCACCCTCACGGATCTCTTCAATGAAGAGGCCGGCTTTGCGATCAGCAATACCAATGATGTGGAAGAGGTCACCAATTATTTGCGGGCCTTCCGCATGGTGCAGGACAACTTGCGTGATCCTTCCGGCTTACCGATCAGCGTGCGTCTGCTGTGCGAAGCACATCGGCTACTGCTCGATGGCGCGAGAGGTGCGGGCAAGCAACCGGGCGAACTCCGCCGTTCGCAAAACTGGATTGGCGGCACCCGGCCGGGGAATGCTGTCTTCGTGCCGGCACCCGCTGAGCGGGTAGCGGATTTGCTGGCTGATATGGAACGCTTCATTCATGCGCCATCCCCGCTGCCGCCACTGCTACGGATCGCGCTGGTGCATGCCCAGTTTGAAACCATCCACCCGTTTCTGGATGGCAATGGCCGTATTGGTCGCCTGCTGATCGCCGCGCTCATGGAGCATTGGCAACTCTTGCCTGAACCCCTGGTTTACCTGAGCGGTTACCTCAAAAAACATCAGGCTGAGTATTACCGACGCCTGTCCAGCATTCGCACCGAGGGCGACTGGGAGGGCTGGGTGTCATTCTTTCTGGAGGGCGTAGCGGTGGCGACCACCGAGGCTGAACACAGTATCGTGGCGATCGCCAGTCTGGTCGCGGGCGATCGCCGCCGCCTGTTGGCCGACCCCAAGGGGACCCCGGCGAGTTATCGCCTGTTTGAAATGCTGCCGATGATGCCACGCTTCACCATCGAGCGCGTGCGCCAGGCGCTCAACACCAGCTTTCCGACCGCCACCGCAGCCGTCAAGGTACTGGAAGGATTGGGGATCGTGGCGGAACTGACCGGGCAGAAGAAAAATCGCTGCTACAGTTATCAGGCCTACATCGATCAACTAACATGACAGAAGACCAACTCGAACAGGAAGCGCTCGACTGGCTCAAGGAGTTGGGCTATTCGGTCCTCCATGGCGTTGATATTGCCCCGGACAGCGACCGTCCCGAGCGCAAGGACTATCGGCAAGTCTTGCTGACCGACCGTCTCCGGGGTGCCATCGCCCGCCTCAATCCCACCATCCCTCTCGTCGCCCAAGAGGATGCCATCAAGCAGATACAGGACTTGGGTGTCCCGGCTCAACTCGCTGCCAACCAGTGCTTTCACCAACTCCTCGTCACCGGCGTCCGGGTCCAGTACCAGAAGGACGGAGAAACGCGGGGAGATTACGTTCGGCTTATCGACTGGGACGACCCCTCACCCCAACCCTCTCCCGCAGGGCGAGGGAGCTCATTGAACGAGTGGCTGGCGGTGAGCCAGTTCGCCATCAAGGGACCGGAACGGACCCGTCGACCCGACATCCTGATCTTCATCAACGGACTGCCCATCGTCCTGATCGAACTGAAGAACCCGGCTGACGAGCAAGCCGACATCTGGAAAGCCTTCGACCAGATTCAGACCTACAAGGAACAGATCCCCGATGTGTTCCTGTACAACGAGATACTCGTCATCTCCGATGGTACCGAAGCCCGCATGGGCTCCCTGTCCGCCGATGCCGAGCGCTTCATGCAATGGCGCACCATCGACGGGGTCACTATTGACCCTCTTGGGCCATTCAACGAACTGGAAACCCTGATCCGGGGGGTACTGGCTCCCAGTCGGTTACTGGACTACCTGCGCTACTTCATCCTGTTCGAGGACGATGGGGGGCTGATCAAAAAGGTCGCCGGGTATCACCAGTGCCATGCGGTGCTCGCGGCGGTGCAGCAGGTCCTGACCGCATCGATGCCCGGAGGCACCCATAAGGGCGGGGTGGTCTGGCACACCCAAGGCAGTGGCAAGAGCATCACCATGACTTGCTTCGCCGCCCGCATCCTGCGCGAACCGGCGATGGAGAATCCGACCATTGTTGTCATCACCGACCGCAACGACCTTGATGGTCAATTGTTCGGCGTCTTCTCACTGGCGCAAGACCTCCTGAGGGAGGAGCCGGTCCAGATCGAAAACCGCCAGGACCTCCGCGACAAACTGGCAAACCGCCCCTCGGGCGGGATCATCTTCACCACCATCCAGAAGTTCATGCCGGGTGAGGATGAGGACAACTTCCCCCTTCTCTCCGACCGCAGCAACATCGTCGTCATTGCCGATGAAGCCCACCGTACCCAGTATGGCTTTGAAGCCAAGGTCAAAACCCTCAAATCGCGTCGCCCGGCGGCGAACGATGACGCGCCGATGGATCAGGCCGCCGAGGCGGGCGCGGATTACACCGTGCGCTATCAGGTCGGGTATGCCCAGCATCTCCGGGATGCGCTCCCTAATGCGACCTTCGTGGCGTTCACCGGCACGCCTGTATCGTCCGAAGATCGCGATACCCGTGCCGTCTTTGGTGACTACATCCATGTCTATGACATGCAGCAGGCACAGGAGGATGGCGCCACCGTCGCCATCTACTTCGAATCACGCCTGGCCAAGCTGGGACTGAAAACCGACGAGTTGGCGCAGATCGATGACGAGGTCGAGGAACTCGCCGAGGATCAGGAAGAGGACCAGCAAGCCAAGCTCAAGTCCCGCTGGGCCGCCTTGGAAAAGGTGGTCGGCGCTGAGCCCCGTGTCGCCGCCGTAGCCGCTGATCTGGTCACCCACTTCGAGGAACGCCAGAAAGCCACCGTCGGCAAGGCCATGGTGGTCGCCATGAGCCGGGATATCTGCGTCCACCTCTACAACGAGATCATCCAGCTTCGTCCCGACTGGCATGACGACGATCCCGAGAAGGGTGCCATCAAGATCGTCATGACCGGCTCAGCCAGCGACAAAGCCCTGCTGCGCCCCCATGTGTACAGCAAGCAAGTCAAAAAGCGATTGGAGAAACGCTTCAAGGACCCGAACGATCCGCTCCAGATCGTGATTGTCCGCGATATGTGGCTGACCGGCTTCGATGCCCCCTGCGTCCATACCCTGTATGTCGACAAGCCGATGAAAGGGCATAACCTGATGCAAGCCATCGCTCGCGTTAACCGGGTGTTCAAGGACAAGCAGGGTGGTCTGGTCGTCGATTACATCGGCATCGCCAATGAGCTCAAGAGCGCCCTCAAGGAATACACCGCCAGCAAGGGCCGGGGCCGACCCACGGTCGATGCGGCGGAAGCCTATTCGGTACTGGAGGAGAGGCTCGACATCCTCCGGGGCATGCTGCACGGCTTCGATTACGCCGACTTCCTGACTGCCGGCCACAAGCGGTTGGCGGGGGCCGCCAATCATGTCCTGGGATTGGATGACGGCAAGAAGCGTTTCGCCGACACGGCGGCCGCCATGAGTAAAGCCTTCTCCCTCTGCTGCACCCTGGACGAAGCCAAAGCCGTTCGGGAAGAGGTCGCCTTCCTTCAAGCGGTCAAAGTCATCCTGACCAAGCGGGCAGGGAAAAAGCTCGACGATCAAACCCGTGACCTGGCCATGCGCCAGATCATCGATGCCGCCATTACCTCGGAAGGCGTGGTCGATATCTTCGATGCCGCAGGGCTCGACAAGCCGAATATCGGCATTCTTGATGATGACTTTCTCGCCGAGGTGAGGAACCTGCCCGAGCGCAATCTGGCGGTTGAATTGCTGGAGCGGCTGCTGGAGGGCGAGATCAAGTCCCGCTTTGCCAGCAATGTCGTCCAGAACAAAAAGTTCTCCGACCTCCTCACCGACGTGGTCAAGCGCTACCAAAACCGCGCCATCGAAACCGCACAGGTCATCGAGGAGCTGATCGCGATGGCGAACAAGTTCAGGGATGCCTCACACCGGGGCGAATCCCTCGGATTGACCGAAGACGAGGTCCGCTTCTACGATGCCCTGGCCGACAACGAATCCTCCGTCAGGGAACTCGGCGACGAAACCCTGAAGAAAATTGCCCACGAGCTCACCGAAAACCTTAAGCAAAACCTGACTGTCGACTGGTCCAGCCGTGAGAGCGTCCGCGCCAAACTGCGGCTGATGGTCAAGCGCATCCTGCGGAAATACAAATACCCACCCGACAGGCAGGAGTCCGCCATCGAACTGGTGCTTCAGCAGGCAAAGGTAATGGGTGAGGCTTGGGGGTAAGAAATATCCGACAAGGGCTCATGAACCCGACTTCGTCACTCTGTGGAACTTCGAAACATCCCCCAGCCTTTATTGCCAACCGGATAAATCCCGCCATGAAATGCTCTCTGCTCTCTGCGCTGACCTTGTCGTTGGCCTTTTGCTTTTCCGCCCAGGCGGCCAAGACGACCCCGCTGCTCGATGCCGAGACGTCCTGGAACGGTGGGACCTTCCATTACCCGGAGGGCACACCCAAAGTCACGGCCGTGAAAATCCGGCTCAAGCACGGCGAATCGACCGCGATTCACTGCCATCCGGTGCCGCTGTTTGCCTACATCCTGAAAGGGCATTTGCGGGTGACCACGGGACGGGGGGAATCGCGTGTGTTCAAGCGTGGCGAGGCGATGGTTGAGGTCATGGACACCTGGCATCAGGGCAAGGCGGTCAAGGGCCCGGTCGAGCTGGTGGCTTTCTACGCCGGTGCCGAGGGCACCGAGGTATCGGAGCTGCAAGGCAGCGAAGCGAGCGGCTGCCAACCATGAAGCCAGGCGACTGCTGCGTCTTCTGTTCCTATGGCACCGTGCCCTGCCCACCCATTCAGGAGCACAAGGGCTGCTGCTCGACCTCCCGATGAGAGGTTTTGACGCGGTCAGTGCAATCGACTTTGCACCCATGGGTGTGATGGTTTCAATGGAATGAATGAACTTCCATAATGCGCTTTGGCAAAACACTGGGCGGATGCGAACCTTTGAGGTGAGGATTCCGTCGCTCGGCATCGTTGCGTATCCTCGGTCGCTGCAAATTCGCTGGCGACCGATGGCACTGGGACTGTGCCTGTTGGGCCTGGCCGGCTGTGAGGGGGGCGTGCTGACGACGCTGGGTCCGGAGCACGTCACGCCGTTGTCGCCCGCCGCGCCGCACTGGCAAACGCCACAACCTCAGGCCGTCATTGCGCATGGCGGTAATCCGGCCCGGCTTACCCGCTGGTGGGCGCAGTTTGATGATCCCGAACTCAATCGATTTCTGACGTCCGCCCAGCGGGAAAGCGCGTCGGTGGCAGAGGCACGTACCCGCATTGAGGAGGCGCGGACCGGCATGGTCGGTGCCATTGCCGCCGGCCTCCCCAATCTCAATACCCAGGCCGATATCGTGCGTGCCGAAAATACCTTTGGTGGCCCCGTGTTTGAATGGACTCGTTATCAGGTTGGCTTGCAATCGAACTGGGAAGTCGATTTGTTTGGCGGCATTGCCCGCCAGCGCGAAGCGGCACTGAGACAACTGGAAGCCCGCTCCGGGGCCTGGCATGACGCGCGCGTGGCCGTCGCGGTCGAGGTGGCCAATGCCTACCTGGGCTATCGCCACTGCGAAGCGATGATGCAGATCGCCGAAGCGGATGCTGCGTCGCGTCAGGCTTCGTCGCGGCTGGTCGACATAGCCGGTCAGGCCGGCTTTCGCGCGCCTTCCGATGTCGCCTTGGCCAATGCCAGTGCAAACGACGGTCAGGACATCCTGATTCGCCAGAATGGGGTTTGCGAGCGGGCCATCAAGGGTCTGGTGGCCCTG
>DIVI01000151.1 GCA_002423305.1 Methylococcus sp. UBA6136
CAATGCGTCCGCAATGCAGGCCGGCAAATCGGCTGTCTGATCGGCTATAAAAATTCCCGGCTGTCCAATCAATCGGTGAGCTGAGTCCAGCTGATGGGAGTTTCTGACCTCATGGTAATCCACTCGTCGAGGCAGCAGCACCATGGGCTTTCCAGAATGGACGGCACCAATGATTGTTCCGCTACCGACGTGAGAAACTACTATAGTCGCCGCGTCGAGTTTGTCATGATACGCATGTGGCGTGAGTGTCCGAACAAATGGAAATTGAGTGGGCTCGTAGCGGCCTTCACCAATCTGGCCAAAAATGTCACCATAGCCCAACTCGGCTGACCACTCATCCATGGCTTTCACCAAGCGATCAAACGGTTCATTAGAGCCTACCGTAACAAAAATCAAAACACGCCACCCCAGTAATCGGGCCCGCCTTCTTTTTGCAGATGCGGCCACTGTGTCAACCACGCATCAGCGAAGGGCCTGACGAGCTGGCCCGACAGGGAAAGCCGTTCAGCGTTGGCAATACTGTCAACCCAAATCGTTCTGGAACGGCACAGACATTTCGCCATCATGATCGCCAGCATCCCCGGCGCAGCACCGGTAGAAATCACCATGTCAGGACGCTCCTTGCGGACAATCAACCAAAGTTGTCGGATCAGAATCACAAACTTCCAGCGGTCCCAGCGGTTGGCATCCTGCACGGCGTAATAACGGTGTTCCGCTACATCGTCGGCATAATCAGGATTAACACTGACGTAAACCGCATCGACACCCTCAAATGCCGACCGTAGCAATGTCACTTCCACCCAATGTCCACCCCCCGAGCTGACAACCAGTATCTTTTTCATATGACACTCACGGTGATTTCCTCCCGGCTGCCTGAGCAGGCCTTCCAAACACCAGGTCTCGGTAGATGGCATCAATCCGGGAAATGACCGCCTGTTCGGAATAATGCGAAAGATAGTGCTGGCGCGCGGCCCGACCGAGTCGTTGCCGTAAGGTGGCATCCGTCAGCAGGCCCGCCAGGCCGGCTGTCAGCCCATCCACATCCCCCGCTTCAAATAACCATCCGTTCACACCATGTTCAACCATCTCCGGAATGCCGCCGACTGAAGTGGCCAAAATGGCCAGGCCAGCCTCCATCGCCTCAATGATGGCGACCGGCAGGCCCTCGGCATAGGATGGCAAAACGAACAGCTCACAACGGTCGATCCATTCAGCACGCTGTGGCTGATCAATCCAGCCCGCTACCTGAAAACGTCGACACAGCCCTGCCACTTCAACGGCCCGGCGGACGCTTTGTCTGTCGCCGTCACCGCCACAGAAGACCTCGAATTCGGGCAGCGTAGCCGCGGCATCAGTCTCAAGTTGGCTCACGGCTTTGATGAGATCGTCAATCCCCTTTCTCGGCCCGTATCGTCCCAGAAAGAGTACGCCGATGGACGGATATCGACCCTCACGTACCGGCACCTCCTTGTGCACCGCCTGAATAAAGTTGGAGATCACTTCCACGCGGGCATCACTGATTCTGGTGTAGAAAGCACGCCAGTGTTCACTCAAGGCCATAATGCAGCCACTTTGATTCAAAGTGGCCGTAATGTAAGCCTGCACCCAGCGCGGACAGTGCGCATGGAAGGTCTCAAATTCAGCGCCGTGCATGTGCATTACGACCGGCACATGAAAGGCGGCGGCCATCCATACGAATATGGATTTGCGAAAAAAGCTTCCACGCTCGGCGACATGAACATGCAGCAGAGTCACCCGCCCGCAACACAAGCGCCAAAAAACATTCAAATAAGCCCGCAAAGCTATGCCCAGTCTGCTCAGTAGAGACCCCCGCTGATGAGAGCAAATGACCTCCAGCCTCCAGGTGCTGGCCAATGAGGAAGACAACAAGGCCTGAATGACCGAAAGCATCCCCCCCTGACCGAGAGTCGAGACCAGAATCACACGTTTAGTCAATGCTCCTGGAAACGTCATGCCGGGGGAAGTGGGTCAGGATTGGTTGGGACATAGGGATTGACGATATAGCGGGCTGAAGTTTTCGTCGAAATAATCCGCGCGGGGTTCCCGGCCACGGTGACGCCCGCAGGTGTGTCAGCCAAAACAACGCTGCCCGCGCCGAGAGTGGCGTGATCGCCAATCCGGACATTTTCTATCAGGCAAACATGCGGCCCCAGATAGACATGGTCGCCTATCACGGCCGCTTGTCCGTGGTTGGCGCCAATGCTGGTGAAGTGACTGAGGTTACAGTTGTGGCCTATCACCGTAGTGGGATTCAGCACAATACCGATTGGATGCGGCATGAAGAGGCCATACCCGATCTTGACTTCCTTGGGGATGAATACGGACAGAGAACGTAAGTAATACTTGCAACCCAGGCGACCCAATAGCCGCATGGATCCGTGATGCGATTGCCGGATACGTAACCAGCACTGGAAGCGAAACGAATGATTGCGAAAATACTCCCGCAGTAATGCTGCGGCCGAAGTTTTACCCGCATAGCGGTATAAATCGGACTGGATAAGCTCGAAGACGGTCATGTCATTCTCCCCCTTGAATCCCCATCAGAAAGGTCTCCATCGCCGGTAGAAGCGTCCGTTTGAGAACGAATACTGTCGCAATTCATAGAAGCCGAGGGCATGGTTGCGAAGACCGCGAGGGAGCGCTCTGACAATTTTCTTGAGCGTCTCCAAAAGACATCCTGATAATCCTCTGTGGTCATTTCGGTCAGGCTCAACTTCAGTGTGGGTATAGGCCAAGGCATAGTCCGACTGGATGGGGTAGGTGACATAGATGGGTTTAGTCGCCAGCCTCCTGGCATGCACCATCATCACCACTGGCGAACTTGACACAAGCCCCACGCGGCAACCGAGCCTCGCTGGATCGGTCACTGAATAACAATGGCGGTTGTGGGTCAGTTCGTTGCTGGGAAACGGATGTTTTTCCAAGATCAGGTCGCAAACTTCAAAGCCGCGAGTAAGATCCAGCAAGCGAAAAAAGAGCTCTGGGCTGAATTGATAAAAGCCATGACCCGCATGGTTATTGCACATGGTAAATACGAACAGCCGGCCCATCGGCTTGACCATGTTCATGCAGTTGGCGATGGCCACCGGAAAGTTGAAGACATGTTCAAGACTTCCACCGTCAATGACTGCGTCATAGCGCTCGTGGAAGTCGATGGCTACCGGTTCATTCATGTCATGCAGAATGCGGCATCCCTCGTACTGGTTGTAATCCAGGGAGTCTACCTCCGATGAGCCAAGGAAGACCTTGAAAAAAGTCTCCGCGTAATCGCCCTCTGACCATAGGCGTCGATCAAACTCGACTCCATGCTGATTCGCTAACCGTTGGAGGGCTTTAGGGCTTATGTAAAGGCGTAGACGCCCAATCGTCAGGATGCGGTCAAATTTTGCTCCGGCCTGCTTGGCCTGCAACAACAAGGCGGCATTATTAAGGGTAATACCCATCGTTATCCCCGCTGCTTAGACTACTCAAAACAAATCCGGGCATATTGCTCAATCACCCGCTCCAGCGCGAAATTCTCCGCATGCTGTTTCAGTGCTGCACGATCCGCCGGGGGATGGGACAAGCGATCCAGTATGGCTGCCGTCATCGCCTCAAGATCGTTGAGTGGCACCAACTGGCCGTAACGCGAATCCGTCAGAATTTCTGAGGGACCACTCGGACAGTCGGTCGCAACGACCGGCACACCCGCCGCCAGTGCTTCGACCAGAACATTGCCAAAGCCCTCATAGTTGGATGACAACACCAGCAACGCTGCCCGAGCCAGGTAGCTCCCGGTCTGCTCCACGAAACCGGGCAAGACCACGGAATCTTTTAACCCCAGTGCGTTAATCAGTCTTTCTAACTTGGGCCTATCCTCGCCCTCTCCCAAAATCATCAATCGAATCGGGTGCGTCCGCCGGACCTCAGCATAAGAACGAATCAGTAACTCGAAATGTTTTTGTGGGTGTAGACGACCAATCCCCATCATGACGGGAACCGCGCTCACCTGAAGCCATGGGTGGTCCGAGGGTGACAATAGCTGACGGCGAAAGGCAGGTGTCACGATCGGGTTATAGATAGTTACCGTTTTCTTCGGATCCACACCCAGACGGTGCAAATCAGACTCCACCCCCTTGGAAACGGCAACAACGCGAGAAGCCCGGTTATAAAAAAAACCTAGAATGCGAGGCACCAGGCGACGCTTGAAGGTCGCCGCATGGCGCGCCTCCTCGGTAGGGTTGCAGTGCTCCGTCACCACGATGCGGGTCGGCACGCGGGCGATGCAGGCGGCCAAAATAGCGATGATATTGGCATCGTTCATCGCCGAGATCATGGCGGCGGGCCGAATTCGCCTGAGGTACCCAACCAGACCGGGCAACGCCAGACTGAGTCGGGATGCCGACAGATCAACCAAGGTGATTGAAGCAGACAAAGCGTCAAGATAGGCCCCCGTCGACTTGACCACCACCAAATCGACCGAATCGCCACGTGCCGCGAATCCCTCGGCAAGATTGATCATTACACGTTCGGCCCCGCCGCCCGCCAGATCTGTCATAAACAGGGCCAATCGACTCATGGGTTTTGGTTGTCCTGATTCACTATAGGCCGACCCTGCAGCCGTGCCAGCACCATCTCCGGTGAAGTCAATAAACGGCCCGAGTCCCGATTGATCTGCACCCGTCCCTCTCCATGGGACACTAATGGTGTGGTCTTTGCCTGCCGAAAAATCGGCTCAAGACGAGTCGATGTTATTGTTGATCCATCCTTGATGGTGGCTTTCGCCCGAGACGGATTCGTAAGCACCGCCGTAGCCCCTATCAGGGTGGCAACCACAATGCTCAGGTTGGGGGTCTTGCTGGAAAGTGCGTTATTACTGGATGCCGCCAACAGAAATGCGAACGCAGCCACCCGGACGAACACAGGCCCGCGGGAAGCCACTCCGGCATAGAACCCCAACAGCGCGATTGCCAGTGGGATGAACAGACAAAGCCCGACCTTCAGCATCAGTACGATCCAGAAGTTCTCGATATTGAACCACCCACCGCGTGCCTCAGTGAGATTAACTACTCCTTCAGATCCAATGCCGAGCAGCAGGTCATTGAGGTTAAGCTCACCGATCAGGCTAATAGCCTCCAGTCGAGTTTGCGCACTAGCATCCCAATAAAATTTGTTAAACAAACCAGCACCCATCTCCAGGTGCCCAACTACCGCCGAAAACAGCAGACTGCAGAAAAACAGCGCACTGAACACCCCGATAAGCCAACCCATATCGATTTTGCCGGCTATCAAAGTTCGCGCGCCGAATACGGCGAGACTGACGGCCAGCAACACTATCGCAGTGCCTAAAGCCCCACGGCTAGCAAACGCCAGCAGGCTTAATAGCAAAATCAGCACGACCGGAACCCTCCACCGCCAAGGCAACACACAGGCGGCGAACATGACGGCGACGGTGCGTTGTGCACTTTCGAGTGGATGGCTGGCCATGGCCGTCGCACGAAAAAAAGGCTCTATGGCTGGCGTTCCTTCGATCAAGAACGGAATCATGCGCCATTGCTGGGTGGATTCAACAATCCCCAGCATGGCGTTGATGACCGTCAGCACGACGATCAGATAGAACAGCCAGCGCTGATTCTGGGGTGCCATACAAAGTAATACGGCAGCCAGGAGAGCCGGTATTAACAAGGTATCGAAAAAAAAGCCGAGCCCACCCATCCCGAACCTAGCGATGGTAAAGAGGAGTGTGGAAATCACGATGGCCACATACAGCACCAGCCAACGGGATTGTCGAAATAGTCTTGCCAGATTATCAATGGGTTGGCCGCGTAAAAGCGTCAACACAAACGCAAGCAAAATGAGATAACTTCCCGGATGAAGCTTGACCAGAACTGAGCCTCCGGGAAGGCTATACGGAATTCCCAGGGACACCAGCAAATTACCGGGCACCACCAGATACAGGAAAAGGCCGAGCGAAACCACCCATTGAGAAAATGGACTGACTTGCAGCGCGTCGTTCAAGGATTCCGCATGTTTTAACCCTGATGCACTCTGTGCTGAAGTCAAGG
>DIVI01000173.1 GCA_002423305.1 Methylococcus sp. UBA6136
GTGCATCGGGATGCCCCTGACCCGCTATCCAGAGGGCCCAGAGCCCGGGCCATAGCAGGAGGAAGATGCCTATCGGCTTGTCGAAGCGCATCAGTCGCCAGTAGGCGTCCAGTTTGCCGCGCTTTTTGCTGGGTTCGGGGGTGAGGGTCATGGATCACTGATTTGAAAAAGCGGTGGCAGAAAGAATTCGGCAACCAGGAGCTTATGCTCCGGCCCCAGGCTGTAAAGCGAGCGCCGTCCCCAGACAAGGGCGGTTGGGGTCTGATCGGGCGCTTGATCGGGAAAGGGCTTGGGTTGCCAATCGCCGGGCGTCACCCGAGTCAGTTGCAGCTGAAGGCGTTGCAGACGGGGATCGGCAAAGAGAATGTGCCCCAACGGACGAGAGCCGAGGTTGGCTAGTCGCCGATCAGCGCCATACAGGGTTTGAGCGGGGATGATGCTGCGAGCCACCACCAGAGGCTGGGGGCCATTCTGCAACGCGACTTCCCGAACGATCGCCCGATGTCCGGGCTTCAACCCAAGTTGACGAGCTTCATCCATGCCGGGTTTCTGCCAGGATTGCTGGAGCAGGACCACGTGAAATTTATCGCCCACCAGGCGGAGTAGGCGCTGTGTCAGTGACCCTGGCTCGAACAGCCAGGAGGCGCTGGCCGGGTGAATCCTGCTGCGTGGAAGACTCCCGTGATGAGCGCGCTGCCAGCGGGGCGGGTGAATGAAAAGCTGGCTGCGAATATTCAAGTAGAGGTTCCGAAAATGGGGCGCATTCTAGCAAATGCGTCATGGGCCGGCTCTTGGTCTGATGGAGATCCAGTGGCAACTCGATGGTATGCTTCGCACACTTTTGAGACAGCCCCGAAAGGAGTGAACGCCATGTTATTTCGTCGCGGACGTGAGAGTGACAATGTGGAGGATCGTCGCGGCCAGCGTTCCGGCGGCGGCTTTTCACCGTCCAGCGGAAAGGGGATTGGCGTCGGCACTATTATGCTGGTGCTGGTGGGAATGTATTTCGGCATCGACCCTCGCGTTGTGCTGACGCTGGTCAGCACCGGATCGGCCATCAAGCAGCAGTATCAGACCTCGGCACCCGCGCAAAAGCCTCCGTCGGATGATCCTCAGTCGCGGTTCGTTTCCATGGTGCTGGCGGATACCGAGGACACTTGGGCCGACCTGTTCAAGCGGCAGGGGCTGCGTTACCAGGACCCGAAACTGGTGTTGTTTGACGGGGTGACCCCGACGCCATGCGGAATGGGGCAGTCGGCCATGGGCCCGTTCTATTGCCCACCGGATCAGAAGGTCTACATCGATCTTCGCTTCTATGACGAGATGAAACGCCGTTTTGGCGCACCGGGCGACTTTGCTCAGGCCTATGTCATCGCCCATGAAGTTGGCCACCACGTGCAAAATCTGCTGGGCACTGCCGACAAAGTTTCGTCCCTGCAAAGCCGAATCGGCAAGGCACAAGCCAATCAGCTCTCGGTGAGGATGGAGCTCCAGGCGGACTGCTATGCCGGGGTTTGGGCCAACAATGCCCACCAGGCGCGTCAGATTCTTGAGCAGGGTGATATCGAAGAAGGCCTGCGGGCGGCGAGCGCCATCGGTGATGACGAAATGCAACGCCGCAGTCAGGGCTATGTGAGGCCGGATGCCTTCACGCATGGCTCCTCTGCACAGCGGGTTGAGTGGTTCAAGCGCGGACTGAATGCCGGGGACATGAAGGCTTGCGATACTTTTACCGCTGAGCGGATTTGATTGAAAAAAGCCCCACCAGGGTAGGGCTTTTGCGGAACGGTGCAGGCCAGTCGTCAGTGCCCGGTGTGGCTTCCGTCTGATTTCATGCAATGCCCCATTTCGGCATGCCAGACTTCCGGGGCGATACATCCGTGGTTGTCTTGCAGTTTCGGCATGGACTTGCCGCCCTTGCCCTTGGCGGCCCATGTAGCCACATCGCTGAAGTAACGATCCAGAACGGCATCGCTGGGGCGAACTTCCGCTGTCTTGCCCACGCCGTTACAGCTTGCAGGCAATGGATTCTTGGTCAGATTGCGAACCACTGTGATTTGTGGCACGTACCCTGCGGAAGCGATGAGCTCATTGGGTATTCCAGGCGTGGGGTTCTTTGTCCACACATATCCGCAACCTGCAGCGCCGTAATCGGCGGCTGGAATATCGACTACCAGTTTGCTGTAGCAACTGTCCTTTTTAAAGTTAGGCAGGGTCGCCACGAATTCAATGTTCTTGTAGAACTCATTGGTCAAGCCCCATTTGCCCTTGGCTTGAGACCCCGTTAACCCGGTATAGGTAATGGCGGCAACATCCCAAGTGTTTTCGCCATGGTTGTAATAGGAGGGTACCGGTTCCTTGGTGGGCTCAATGGTTTTCCATTGATTGTCGACCGAGGGCTTGATGCTCATGACACCGCTACCGCTCATCCAGGCGGTTTGATCTGCCGGCGCGTACGTGTTGTATGTCCAGACAATACCGCTGAGTCCGCTGCCAACGGGCGCTTGCTGGGTCCCTCTTGCGTCAAGCCATTCAGTGACGACCTGATCTGTCCCGTTGGGGAAGACAATTTTGACGTCACGAATATCTTCCGAGACTCCCCCGTGACCACAGGTATGGGCAAGGTTGAGCTTGAGGAACTGTCTGGTGCCCTCAGGCCAGTTGCGGCTGCCATCCACCGGGTTTTCGACAAAATTACTATGGGCAGAAACTACCCCGCTCATGAGTATGGCGGAAATCGCCGCTGTGACAGTAACGACAGTACGCATTGGTATGAACCCTCTCTAACGTTGGTTTGATGTTGAACGTTCGCTCAATTGTGAACGCACCCAAAACAACAGCACAAACCATGCCACTGTAGTAATAAATTATATTTCCGTAATATTAGTAATTACTTAAATATGGCTCTAGGAATTGCCCTTTGACAAGGCCCTCCTGAACTGCGTCGAAAAGCTCAGTGCGAGAATATTTCATTATAGAACAACTAACTAACTGTTCTTTCTGGGCTTGTCGAAGCATGCGTGGATAATTTTTTGAAGCCCCTTTTTGTATATCTCGCCTCAGGCGGTTGCTGTGCCTGGGGCTGAGGCCAACCGACCTCGGCAGATTTTGAAATGGCTGCGCTTTACCTGGGGTGAAGGATAGCCGGGAAGCTAATGCTGCTAGGAATTAAGGGATTTGCCACAGGTGACTCAGCTAAATAACACAGTACAATTTGTATGGTTTTTATGAGGTCGGAATTTTCTTATCGACAGCCTGCTTGGGTTGTATGCACGGGAGCTACTGCCAGAATCGCGCCTGACACTGCCACGCGAATAGCGCAGGGCACGTTTTCAGCGGCCACCGGGATGGAGGCTGACCACAATGATCCCTCAGATTCCGTCCTTCCCAAAGGCGTCCCATTCAGGGCTTCGATGAGGACCCCAATGGAGTTTGCTGTGGAGTGAGACACCCTGCCGGAGATGTTAAGAATCCCCGATTCATAGCGGGATTGCTCCACTGTCAAGGTTTGGACGATGGTCGTGGGTTCAGCGACAAACAGGCGTATTGACTGGCTCGCCACCAACTTTGGCTTGCGCTTTTTTTCGGTGGCGATCAGTTTTACATTAAAGCTTTTGCCCGCCTGCTTTTTTTTCGGCTTCCATCTCAGGGTGGCGGTCCACTTGCCATTGACTTTGCCGCCTTGCTTCAGGCTTGCGCCGGGAGGGAGTGATTTTGCACTTAATTTGATGACATCATCTTCCGCATCCGTCGCCACCACCGGGAGTTGAAATACCTGCCCGAGGAGAGCCGTTTGCGGGGTCGACAAGTGCTCAAGCACCGGTGCAGTGTTAGTGTCAGGCTCTACTGGTTCGGTGCCGATCTGGCATAGCACATCGAGAAAATTACCGGATTGATAGGCTAGGAGATTATTGGCATTTTGATGGCAGATATTGCAGTTGTTGACAGAGAAACCGGGTACCGGTCTGCCGGCCTTGGCGCATTCGGTTTTTACTCTTTGAGCGTATCCCGGTTGCGAGGAAACCTCGCAACTGAAGAGACTCAAGGTAAAGCAGAGAGCCAGCGATGCGCCGATATCAGGCAGGCAAAACAGGGTCGGTGAGCAGGGTGACTTCAGGTAATGGTTCGTCATCGTGTGCTGGTCCGTCATGTAAATGGGTTGATGCAGGTTAAGTATGCAGGGTTCATGCCCGCTTTCAGGATAGGTTCCCAAACTATTCAAAAACCGCTTTGACCTTCTTTTTTGCATCCATCAATACCCTGCAGGTCACAACGGGCCCGGAACATCCGTCGCCGCTCCAGCCCGCAAAGGTCATGCCGCTAGCTGGGGTTGCCGTCAGCACGATTTCCGTGCCGGTTGTGAATTTGGCGCTGCAGGAGGTCTTGTTGTTGCCGCAGTTGAGTCCAGCCGGGGCGCTGCTTATGCTGCCATTTCGGGTCTTTTTGATCTGGAGGGCATATTTCGGTAACGCCTCAAACCTGGGCATGACGGTGGTCTTCGGCTTGAGCAGTGTCACTTTGCAGCCGGCCCCGTCCGCTTGCGGGCAGTCTGACCACCGCTTGAATAAATAACCGGGTTCGGCGGTGGCTGTCAGGCTGACCAAGGCATCCTTGCCGAACGCAAATGTGCACGCTTTTTCCTGTTGACTACAACGAATGCCTTCGGGGGAGCTGGTAACAAGTCCACCAAGAAGCTGGCTACGGTTGATCTGAAGCAGGTAGGAAGCTGACAGAACAAATTTGGCGGCCACGGTTTTGTCGCTCGTTAGCTTGACGACACATTCGGCCTTGCCGGAACAACTGCCCGACCAACCGGTGAATGTATACCCCTCGGCCGGTGTGGCCGTGAGAGTGACCGCCGTGCCGCTGTCAAATTTGGCTTTGCAGCTGACGCCGCAATCGATCCCAGCTGGATTGCCGCTGACCGTGCCGGCGCCGGATTTGTTGACTGTGAGCGTATAGCGGTCGACAGCGTAGTTTCCCTGCACCGCCTGTACTACCTGATGCTCACCATTCGAGCGTAACCAGACGACTGTCGCACGGTCACCGCCGATCATGGCCACTTCCTGAAACTGGGCATCTTCGCCGGCCTTGCTCAGAACCTTGGTGGGCGTCCAGGCGCCATTCTTATAGTGGGCACCTCGCACGGTTTGGGAATAGCCGTTGGATCGGTTCCAGACGGCGGTGTAAGAACCGCTGTTATCCGTGGCGATTTTGGGGGTGTAAGCATTCTGTCCGCTGTCGTTGGGGGCCTCGATGTTTCCCCAGCTGCTGTTTTGGAAGGACCGGGTACGGACGGTCCATAGTCCGGACACGTTTTGTTGAGTCCAAATGGCGACGGCGCCACCCCCGGATTGATGGCTGGTGACCTGCGGGGTATCGCAGGTAGCACTGACGGAACTGACCGGCGTAATCGTGTCCCAGCCCACGCTGGGGTTGTAGTGGCGCCCCTGGACGTTGAACAGGGTGCCGTTGGCCTGTAACCAGACAACCGTGACATTGCCCGCGGTGTCCGTCGCCAATTGGGGCAGCTTGGTGTCCTGTTCGACCGCGCTGATGTTGGTGACGGCGCTCCAGCTGCCCAGGCGATAGCGAATGCTCTGCACCAGATTGCTGATGCCGTTGAATTGTGACCAGACCAATGTCACCACGTTATTGCCATCGATGACTGCCTGCGGTGTCGCGGCCAGCTGGCCGGGGACACTGAGCGAGACCTCGGCTTGCCATACGCCATCTACCAGGAGGCGTGCCTGCAGCTCCCAGTTGATGCCGTTGTAGCCAATCCAGGTGGCCACAGCGTTACCGGCGCCATTCATGGCGATGCGAGGGGTTCGGGTATTGATGCCCTCGGCGCTGAGGCGTGTGGCTTCAGACCAGCTGCCGTTCCGGTAGCGGGCGGTGTAGACCGCGTTGTTGCCGCGATCGGTGGCCATCCAGATGGCTCGGGCCTGACCGCTGGCATCGATGGCTACAGCGGGTTGAATGGCGTCGCGGTCGGTAAAACTGATGGGTTGCACGGGGTCCCAGGTGGTGCCGTTGTAAAGGGCCCCTTGGGCGATCCAATAGACTCCGTTGAAGCGCGACCAGATCGCCATGGCTTGTCCCTTCTGGTTGCCCGCGATCTGTGGGATGCGGGCATCCTGGCTGGAATCACTGAGATTTCTCGGGGGCGAGATCCATTGCCAGGCGGCGAGAAGGGGGGCTGAGTTGGCCAGCATAACCGCTGCCAACAACAAATTGGCCAGGACAGAACCCGCCATCCTGCGGGATTGGGACAGGGAGGGATCTGTTAAACCTGCGCGGGACGGGGAGGTTGTCGCAGCCGTGGAATCAGGTGTTACTTTCATGCCAGGACCATAAGGAATCGTTGAGCCACTGTAACTGGACATCGGTCTGTCGCATTGCCTTTCTGATGACTTCATCGGGAATGTCATCGGGCCAGTCGGTATGAATCAGGAGATCCCGGTGCATTTGAATCAGGCGCACCATGAGATGTGAGCTCATGAAGTCGATGATGAAGGTTTGTCTTGTTGCATCCGGGTTGACTGTCTTTGGAACGTCCTGCATGTCGCGAAAACCTGAGCTCAGGATGTCACGATAACAGGCTTGCCGATAGCGATATTCACTCTGGGTGAAATGGAGCAAGGCGACTTCAGAGGGCTCAAGTTTGGATTGCCCTTCAGTCTCCGCAATCCAATTCTCTACCTGATCCAGAACCCGAGTTGTGACGTGCTCCCACACCGCAATTTCATGACGTTTCTGGTTTTCTTCTTCGCCAAAGTTCAGCAATTTTGTCAAAGGCTTGATGGTGTAGGAAAGGACCACGGATAACAGAATGACCAAAAAAGCGGCAGCAATGGCCAGATCGCGTTGCGGTAATGCCGTCCCATCGGCAAGGGTAAGAGGGATGGTTAGCGCAGCCATGGCAGACACCGGGCCCCGCACACCAAACCATGACACCAAGAGAGTATTCCTCCATGGAATTTTGAATTTCTTGGGGTAACGTGACTGTAGTACCTCCCGCAATGAGAAAAGGGTGATGAAGCGGGTTGCGATGAGCGCGACGAGGATGGCAATGGCCAGGAAAGGCAGGAGCATCAGTTCGTCTTTCGGCAACCGCTGAATAATCTTGGGCAACTCCACACCCACCAGCAAGAAGGCAATCGATTGCAGGATGAAGGTGGAATGCTCCCAGACCGCCACCAAATGGTGGCGTCCGGTATAGGCGGAATTTCGATGGTGGGTGATGCCAATAGAGAGGGCAGCACAGACGATGGACAGAATGCCTGAGCCCCCAAAGTAATCGCTCAGGGCATAGACGACAAATGGCACGATCAGCGTCAGGCTGTTTATGGCCAGGTCATCGTGGGTGATGCGCAGCGAGAGGGCAACTAGCCAGCCTGCCAGAAGACCGATGCCGACGCCGATCAGGTTGGATTCAGCAAACATCAGCAGGATATCTCCGCCCGAGAGATGCCCAGCAACCAGCAGGCTGACGGAGAGATGCAGGGCCGTCAGCGCGCTGGCATCGTTCAGCAGGGCTTCACCCTCGATGGTGTTTTTAATGATCCGGGGAATCTGTACCGATCGCGTCACACTGCTCAGAGCCACGGTATCGGTGGGCGACAACACGGCGCCGATGGCAAAGGCCAGGGCCCAGTTCATCCCGGTCATCCAGTGAGTGACCGCACCCGCGATTAGCGTAGAAGTTACGACGGGGATGAGCGCCAACAGAAGGATGCTCAGGCCAATCTTACGGAGATCGCGGTAAGAAGTTGTAATGCCGTCCCCGAAAACCAGCGGGACGACCAGAAAGGCCATGGCCATCTCGGGCGCCAGCGTCTCCGAGGACCGTGAAGTCAGCCCCAACAGGGTGCCGACCATAATCAGGGGAAGAACATTGCTGTATCCCTTGGCCCGCATCAAGACAGAAGTGAGTGTGGCAACAAATAGCAGCAGGGCAAAGTGCGAGAGTGGGTTATCCATTACACGATTGCAAACAAGGTGTTTCGAGGTCGGAACTTTACTCGATCCAGTCGAGGCTTTTGCTGACGGCCTTTTTCCAGCCGGCATAAAGTGCTTCCTGTTGGGGCTTCGGGAGGGTCGGATGCCAGGGTCGGTCTTCCCGCCACAGTAGTTTCAGTTCGTCCGTATTTTTCCAGAATCCCACGGCGAGTCCGGCGGCATAGGCGGCGCCGAGGGCGGTGGTTTCGACGATGCAGGGCCGGATAACGGGAACACCCAGCAGATCGGACTGGAACTGCATCAGCGTGTCATTGGCCACCATGCCGCCATCCACCTTGAGATGGCTTAGCGCATGGCCGTAATCCAACCGCATGGCATCAAGTATTTCCCGAGTCTGGTAGGCAGTCGCTTCCAGCGTCGCCCGGGCAAAATGGCCTTTGTTGACATGGCGGGTCAGGCCAACGATGACGCCTCGCGCATCCGACCGCCAATAGGGCGCGAAGAGACCGGAAAAGGCCGGGACGATGTAGATGCCCCCATTGTCGTCGACGGAGTTCGCCAGGGCCTCCACCTCGGTGGCGTTTTGGATCATGCCCAGATTATCCCGTAGCCACTGAACCAGCGCGCCGCTAATGGCAACGGATCCTTCCAGTGCATACACGGGCGATTGATTGCCCAGGCGATAGGCGACGGTGGTGAGCAGGCCGTGGGTGGACTCGATACGTTCCAGGCCAGTGTTCAGCAGCATGAAACACCCGGTGCCATAGGTATTCTTGGCCTCGCCGGGCGTAAAACAGGTTTGCCCGAAGAGCGCTGCTTGCTGGTCCCCCAGGTCGCCGGCTACCGGCACCCCGGCCAACGCACCGGTTGCAGGCCCGTAAATTTCAGAAGACGACCGAATGCTCGGCAGCATGTCCCTGGGGATATCCATGAGCGACAGCAGTTCCTCGTCCCATTCCAGGGTCTCGAGGTTCATCAAAAGGGTGCGCGAAGCATTGCTGGGATCGGTGACATGAACGCCGCCCGTCAGATTCCAGATCAGCCAGGTGTCGATGGTGCCGAACAACAGCTCGCCACGACGGGCGCGCTCGCGAGCGCCCGGCACATGATCCAGCAGCCATTGCAGCTTGGGTCCGGAAAAATAGGTAGCAATCGGCAGGCCGGTTTTGGCCCTGAGTCGGTCCTGACCGCCTTCCAGCGCCAGACGTTGGCAGAGCTCATCGGTGCGAGTGTCTTGCCAGACGATGGCCGGGTGAATCGGCTGTCCGGTCCGCCGGTCCCAGACCACCACGGTTTCGCGCTGGTTCGTGATGCCGATGGCGGCAATGTCAGACACCTCCAGATGGGCGGCATCCAGCACTTGCGGGATCAGCGCCTGGGTGGTCTCCCAGATTTCCATCGCGTCATGCTCTACCCAGCCCGGTCGCGGGTAATGCTGGCGGTGCTCGGCCTGGGCACTGGCCAGCAGCCGGTTGGCGCGATCAAACAGGATGCAGCGGGTGCTGGTGGTGCCCTGGTCTATGGCAAGGATGGCGGTCGACATGCTGGATTGCGGACGTTGAGATGGGAATGGGAGAGAATACCGAAGACATGACAGCGATCAAATGCAACTTCCGTGGACCACCGCCTATCGATGTACGGGTCTGTCTAGGGCTCTGCTTATCTCTCTTCCTGCTGATCAGCCCGATTCTTTTCGCCGACGAAACCGGTGGGGTCGAGGCCACGGCCCGGGGGGCGCTATATTACACCGACGATGTGGCGATCTTTTCTGCGACCCGTCGACTGTCGCTGAACGCTGATCCGACTCAGCCCGCGCTGGATGATCGGTTGATGGGGCAGGGCGCCGATGGCGTGTTCGAAACGGCGCTCAAGCTTTCCCGGCAGTTCGTCAGTGATTACGGCACTACCCGGTTGGATGCGACCGGCGACGGCTTTATCTTCATGACCAAGACCCAGTTCACCCACGGTACCTTGCGCTTGCAGGCTCGGCATGAGTTCACCGAAGAAACCGCGCTGAACTTCACCTACTACTTCAGCCCGGATCTTTACCTGGGGGAAAATCTCGTACGCCAGCCTGCGCCTGCGCTGGACCTAGCGGAATCCATGACGGGACTCACTGCATCCGAGGTGCTGACCAGCAATATCCTGTCGTTGCGCCTCGACCAGGCACTGACCCGCGACATCGAACTGCAGCTGTTGGGTCGCTATGGTTTACGTGATTACGATCCGGCATTTGCCGAGCGGGATCTCTATCTGTGGACACTCGGACCACACGTGGAATGGACCGTGATGCCCGAACTGAAATGGCTGGTCGGTTATCACTTCGAGCGGGGGCTGGCCGACGGTCGCCACCAGCCCTGGTTGGCCGATGATGTGTCCTACGACAATAATTTTGTTTCCACCGAACTGGAATGGGAATTTATCGAGCGCTACCAGTTGACCCTGGGTCTGCACTACGAATTTAACGATTGGTTAAGCCAGCAAACGGCGGATGAGCGTTACGGGACTTACGAAAATATCTATCAAGGGGAAGTGCTCCTTCGACATGACCTGAATGATGCCACTCGACTGTACGGTGGCGTTCAGTATTCCTACCGGACGGTCAATACCGATTTTTCGGATATCACCAACGTGAATGTCTCGATGGGCGTGGAGGTGAAATTTTGATCGGTCATCGTGTTTTGCTGGCTGCCAGCAAACGCGACGCTGGACGAGTAACCCGCTAGAATTCCATGCTTTCGGGGGCTGACCGGCCACCCCATGATTCATCCGCACTGAATTTTCCGTGAACGTCACTACCCACGAACAGCTTCCTCTCAAGGATTTCACCGAGAAGGCGTACCTGGACTATTCCATGTACGTCATTCTCGATCGCGCCCTGCCGCACATTGCCGATGGTCTGAAGCCGGTGCAGCGACGCATCGTCTATGCGATGTCGGAACTGGGCTTGGGCCCGAATTCCAAGTACAAGAAATCGGCCCGCACCGTGGGTGACGTGCTGGGTATGTATCACCCGCATGGCGACCAGGCGTGTTACGAGGCGATGGTGCTGATGGCGCAGCCGTTTTCCTACCGCTATCCGCTGATCGACGGGCAGGGCAACTGGGGGTCGCCGGACGATCCGAAATCCTTCGCCGCCATGCGCTATACCGAATCGCGGCTGATGCCCTACGCACAGGCCCTGCTGTCGGAGCTGGAGCAAGGCACGGTGGAGTGGGTGCCGAATTACGATGGCACCAAGGACGAACCACGTTTGCTGCCGGCCCGGCTGCCGAACGTATTACTCAATGGATCGACTGGCATCGCCGTCGGTATGTCGACGGACATTCCGCCGCACAACCTTCGGGAAGTTGTGGATGCTTGCGTTCATCTGCTGGACCATCCGCAAGCCACGCTGGAAGAGCTGTTTGAATTCGTCCGCGGGCCGGATTACACGACCGAGGCCGAAATCATCACGCCGCGTGATGAAATTCTGCGCATGTACCGGACCGGTAACGGTTCGGTGCGGCTGCGTGCCCGCTGGGAGGTCGAGGACGGCAATGTCATCATCACCGCGCTGCCGCATCAGGTATCCGGCGATGCGGTACTCCAGAACATCGCCGCGCAGATGCAGGCCAAGAAACTGCCGCTGGTGGAGGATCTGCGGGACGAGTCCGATCACGAGAATCCCTGCCGTCTGGTGATCATGCCCAAGGGGCGCCGCTGTGATGCCGAGCAGCTGATGTCGCATTTGTTCGCGACGACCGACCTGGAGAAGAGCTACCGCATCAATCTCAACATGATTGGCTTGAGCGGCAAGCCCCAGGTCAAGAATCTCCGCGACATTCTGGTCGAGTGGCTGAGCTACCGAACCGAAACCGTCCGTC
>DIVI01000222.1:0-1029 GCA_002423305.1 Methylococcus sp. UBA6136
AATATTTTTGCCATTGAAACGGACCTGTCGATGACCGGGCAGGCAGTCGAGCAGCGTTATCTGGACAGCCTGAGACTGGTCAAACAGGCCGTGGATATTCCTATCGCGATGAAGCTGAGCCCCTTCTTCAGCGCCTTCGGGCACATGGCCAGACAACTGGACGATGCAGGCGCTGACGCGCTGGTGGTCTTCAACCGGTTTTACCGCCCTGACCTCAACATTGATACGCTGGAGATCACGCCCACACTGACGCTCAGTCATCCCAGCGAAATGCGTCTGCCGCTGCAATGGATTGCCCTGCTCCATGGCAAAATCAAGGCCTCACTGGGCGCTACGCGCGGCGTGGATACCTCGGCTGAAGTCATCAAATATCTGCTGGCAGGCGCCGATGCGGTGATGACCACCTCGGCCCTGCTCAGGAAGGGAACGACCTACCTGGCGGAGCTGATAGCCGGCCTGGAATCGTGGATGGAAGCCCACGAAATCGACTCCGTCAGCGCCTTGCGCGGCCTCTTGAGCCATGCCCAGGTTACTGACCCCAGACCTCTTGAACGCGCCAACTACATCAAAACGCTGGAAAGCTACCGCTGAATTAACACTCGATTTTCCGAACATGACCGGCATAGAAACACGCTCTCAAGAATTTTCCGACGATCCCACTCTGGTTGAGATTGCAGAAGCACTTGAGACCCTGCCCGACGAGACTAACGAGCTCGCCCTTGAAGAGCTGGAGAATACGCCGGTCCCGACTGAACCCCGCCGCTCGGGCTTCGATATGACCCGTCTCTATCTCAATGATCTGGCCAAATCCAAGCCGCTCAGTGCCGAAGAGGAAAAGACCTATGGACGTCAGGCCCGTCAGGGCGATGCGGCCGCTCGTAAAAAGATGATTGAATGCAATCTGCGACTGGTGGTGACGCTCGCGCGACGCTACCGTCACCGGGGGCTGCCCTTTCTGGACATCATTGAGGAAGGCAATCTCGGCCTGATCCGGGCTGTGGAAAAATTTGACCCGGAGCGCGGCTTCCG
>DIVI01000222.1:1045-2307 GCA_002423305.1 Methylococcus sp. UBA6136
CCAAGGAGCCTCGCATCAACGAAGTTGCGACCCTGCTCGGGAATTCTGCCGCCAAGGTGGATCGACTACGTGTCATGAGCGAATTAATTGGCTCACTGGACGCGCCCCTAAAAAACGACCCTGACCTGACCGTGGGCGACTGCATCACGGGGGATTCACCCCCTGTCACCGAACACCTCCAGAACGCCCACGTCCTGCTGGCGGTTGACCGCTGGCTGGATCAGTTGAACGACCGACAACGCGAGATCGTGATACGCCGCTTCGGTTTGCATGAGCATGATCCGGAAACCCTGGAGTCCATCGCGCACACCCTGCACCTCACGCGGGAGCGCATCCGACAGCTGCAAGCGGAAGCCCTGAGACATCTGGCCCGAATCGTAGAGAATCAGGGATATACCGTCGATTCCCTCTTGGACTGAAATGAACCCGCGCATTGATGCGCTAAGTCCACCGAAACTCCTGTAAAATCCAGCCGTCCTGTTGATCCTAGTCAACCACTCGATCGCCATCAACGCCCAGGGAAACGCCATGAAACTGATTACCGCCATCATCAAACCCTTCAAGCTGGATGACGTCAGGGAGTCCCTGTCCGACCTAGGGATCGCCGGCATTACGGTTACCGAGGTCAAGGGTTTTGGTCGACAGAAAGGCCATACCGAACTCTATCGTGGCGCGGAATATGTGGTCGACTTTCTTCCTAAGGTAAAGATCGAAGTCGCCGTGACCGACGCGCTACTCGACCAGGCCATTGAATGCATCATCAAGGCGGCCAATACCGGCAAAATTGGCGATGGCAAGATTTTCGTAGCCAACCTCGAACAGGTCATTCGCATCCGCACCAGCGAGACCGGCGATCAGGCACTTTAAACCGAAGTCATCGCACCGAGGCTGAGCTCACCGGGTATCCGTTGTCTGACGGATACCTTCCCAATCATTAAACCTGTTTCATTCGAATTCTGACTTATGCACGCTGACAGCTCCCCTGCGTTGGCGGGCTCCAATGCAGGCGCCGATCGCCTTCGCGAAATCCCCTACAACTACACGTCCTTCTCCGATCGCGAAATCGTCATCCGCCTGCTCGGCGAGGAAGGCTGGGAGACCCTGCAGAGTCTCCGCGCCGAGCGGATCACCGGCCGCTCGGCCCGAATGCTCTACGAAGTACTGGGCGATATCTGGGTAGTCCAAAGAAATCCCTACCTGGAAGATGACCTGATCAGCAATCCCGGCCGACGCAAGGCCCTGCTAGAGGCGCTGCGACATCG
>DIVI01000222.1:2401-3213 GCA_002423305.1 Methylococcus sp. UBA6136
CCGCTCTCTGCGGTCATCAATACCGAAAAGCTGCTCGACATGTCCCCCATCGAGCGGGCAACGTCTCTCCCCGGCGTGGCCATCCCTTATGCCACGCTGACCACCGGCGCAGGAATTGTCACTCGGCGGGCCATGGAGGCCGCCGAGGCCATGGGGCTGGTATTTGCCTGTGACCCGACATCAGCCGATGCATCATGCATTGGCGGCAATGTAGCCATGAATGCCGGCGGCAAGAAGGCCGTCCTGTGGGGAACCGCTCTGGACAATCTGGCATCGTGGCGGATGGTGACGCCGGACGGCAACTGGCTGGAAGTGGAACGGCTCAACCACAACCTTGGCAAGATTCATCAGCAACCCGAGGTAAGCTTTCGCCTGAAACGCTTTGGTCCCGATGGACGGGAACCGCTAGGCGAAGAAATTTTGCACATACCCGGCGAGCGATTCCGCAAGGAAGGACTGGGCAAGGATGTCACCGACAAGTTTCTTGGCGGACTTCCCGGCATTCAAAAGGAGGGTTGTGACGGCCTCATCACCTCGGCTCGATGGATACTCCATGAGATGCCTCGACAGGGTCGCACGGTCTGTCTGGAATTTTTTGGGCAGGTCCGGGAAGCGGTTCCGGCGATCGTGGAAATCCGCGATTATCTGGACAGCTTACCGAAGACGGGTCAGTTGCGCGTGATGCTGGCGGGTCTCGAACATCTGGATGAGCGCTATGTGAAGGCCGTGGGCTATGCCACCAAGGCCAAGCGACATGGTCGGCCGAAGATGGTCCTGATCGGCGACATCGTTGGTGATGACGAAAATGCCGT
>DIVI01000111.1 GCA_002423305.1 Methylococcus sp. UBA6136
CAGTTTCAGCGGCGTCAGCCCGATGGCCGTGGCGATTTCCGAATAACGATCGGCTTCATGGGGGAAATGGTTCTTCAGCCAGCCGGCCAAAACATCTTCCAGCATTTCCTCAGGCGCCTCGATAAGCACCAGCCAGATATGCTCGAGCACTTCGAAAAGCAGTTCGAAGATATTCATGCCCAATTCGAGAAACACTTCCCACAACGCAATGGTCGCGATCAGGCTCCCAGCAAACCAGAGCAATGGTTTCCAACTGGGCTGAATTTTATCTGTCGCAGCCAGATCCGGCTCCGTGGGATTAATGTCGTCGTTCAATTCAGGTTCAAGCATGGCCAAACTGGATCGTTCCGCGGATTCAAAAGAGCGTCGAGATTAACGGCGAATGAGCCTCTCGACAAGCCTTGAGCGTGATCAAGGAAACCATCATGACAGCAGGGGTCGGGGCGTTTTTGCCCAACACAACTATGATATAGTTCGCCGGCAAAATTGGGCCCGGTCAACTGATGACACCGATGTGTTGACGGTAGACAGAAACCTCCCTTGGCAGCACGTTCAAAATCGAAGACGCTCAAAAGCCCCCGACCCCAATAAAACATTCGAGAGCTTCATGGAAATCAAAGAGTGGCTGCAGGTCTGGCAGTTTGAACATAATCCCTTCGTCATCTTCGACGCTGACCGTGACCCGTACCTTTCGACCTCCATGGTGGAGAACACGTCCCTGCGGTCCGTGCTCCTGCATATCGACAAGCCGAGCCCTTATGTGATTTTTGCGATTCGTGGCGCGGGCAAGTCTTCCATGCGGATCGACACCGAGCGCTACCTGAATGACTACCGCGATCAGGTCTTGGTGATTTCCTATGTGGAATTCAATGAATTGCTCGCCGAGGTAGCTCGACCACGCCATCTGCCGCTCGGGTATGCTTCGGACAAATCGGCCCTGACCCGCTTTTTCAAACGTAAAAAACAAATTCTGCTCCCGCGTGATCCACGGATGACACTGGACGATCACCTCGACTACATTCTCAAACTGGGCATCGAGGAATTGTGGCGGACCATCGTCGATACACCGCGAGAGGATCTGCTCAAGAACAACCGGGAAATAGCCGAGAAGTTCCTGCTCCTCTCTGCCTTGTATTACACGCCGAACGACCTTTCCAGCAAAATCGCCACTTTGCGGCGGATCATGGAAATTGCCGGATACGAGAGAAAGACACCCTTTTTCCTGAAAAAACAAGCTCGGCTGCTGGCGGGTGAGATATACAGCAACATCCGTGGTGTCCCCGTGTCGCTGGAAGGGATGGTGAAAACCATCCAGGAAATCGGCGTCGGTCTGTTCGAGTTTCATGGCATCCCCAGAAACACCGAGAACCGGTTCACCCTGTTCAAGATCTTCATGGATCTGGTGCGTTACTTCGGCCTGGCTGGAGTCTATTTGCTGGTCGATCGCGTTGACGAACCCACCAGCATCAAGGGCGACCCCGAGAAGATGCGCGAACTGGTGACCCCCATGCTGAATGACCAGCTTTTCCAGATCGATCATCTGGGCATCATCATGTTCCTGCCCTACGAGCTTCACGACCTCAAGAAGTACTACCGGAGCGACAGGATCAAGACCATCTCGTCAATCAACTGGTCACCCGACAACATGATCCGCCTCATAGAAAAGCGCATGAATGTCGGCCGCAAGCCCGGCAGCCCACCCATTCATCTTTCCGACATCTTCGAGGAAGAAGGTGAAAGCAAGGCCAATTTCATTGTGAGGCAGCTGACCCCGCGCAATGCTTTTCGGCTGCTCAGCATCATGCTCGAGGAGCATTGCCAGACCGTGATATATGGCGTAAAGATTTCGTCAGAGGTCTACGAGGCCGCCGTGCAGCGTTACCTGATTGAGAAGGAAGGGTACTGAGGCTTATAGCCCCATCAGATTTAGCGGCTGGCCCACCATAGGCGCAGTCGCATACCCAGCTCCGATGTATAGCCCATCGTGGCAAATTGGATATTCCCGTCCCGGCCCAAGACGAAAGTGGCCGGCACTCCCCGCACCCCGTAGGCATCGGCCACAGATCCCTCCTGGTCCACCAGGGCAGGCACATCGAACTGGCGGTGACTCATATATTCACTGACCACAGCCGGATCACCCGACTGCATCGCCACAGTGATCACAGGCGTATCGCCAGCAACAGACATGATGGTGGTCTGCATGGCCCGACAAACACCACACCAACTGGCCCAGAAATAGATAATGGCCGGTTTGGGCATGGAGGCCAGTCCGGCAAATCGCTCACCGCCGACCATTTGACCCCGAAGGTCCGGGGCTCTTCCCATGTCAAAAATACCGCGGTTCGTAAGCAGCTGGATTGCGAGAACTACAGCAAGCACAGGCAACCACCCCAACGCCAACCGGGCGATTCTCACCATCACGGCCATCTCAGGAAAACCGCCTCAACAGCTCACCGCCGTGAGCCTTCAGCCACCGACGCTCCTGGCTCCAGTTGGGCAGATGACGGGACACCAGATCCCAATAATCGCGCGAGTGATTGCGGTGGCGTATATGACAAAGCTCGTGCACGACCACGTATTCCAGAACGGAAGGCGGGGTAAACGCGAGCAGCCAGTTAAGGTTGATATCATTCCGCGGGCCACAGCTTCCCCATCGCGTTTGCATGCGCTTGATTCGAATTTCACGCGGCAGAAGGCCCAGAACCTGCCCATGATGTTGCGCCAGCCGATGGACCTCGGCCCGCATCCATTGCTTGACCCAGAGAAACAAGGCGGACCGAATCTTAAGATCCGTCGACAGATCACTGGTCTCCGGCAGAAGAACCTCAAAAGGGCCATCAGACAGTTTTTTTATTTTGAGCCGATTTCCTGCGTGCTGACCAACGATCAAGGGCACATCACGCCCTTGAAAAGGCAACATGCTTCCGGATTCCAGCGGCTGCACGGGAGTGGACCGGTGATCATTATCAGCCCGCCCTTGAATCTCGGTCAGCTTGCGTTCAGCCCACTCCCGATGCTGATGCAGAAACCCCATCGCCTGCGCTTCGTTCACATGCGGGGGCACCACCAGCTCGATGCCAGCAGGCTTGATCACGAGGCGGACATGCTTTGCCCGTTGACTACGACGAATGGAGACATTCTCCAGACCGCGCTCCATCGCACTCAGACCCTGCGAATCGACAACACTTCCAGCTCCTTGTCACCCACAGGCCGCTTCCAGCTCACCACGTCGCCCACCTGAGCATTCATGAGGGCATTGGCAAGCGGAGAAACCCAGCTGATCCGCCCCTGCGTTGCATCGGCTTCATCCTCCCCTACGATCATGAAATTCAGCCGCTCGCCCTCCTTGTCTTCCGCCTCGACCAGGGCGCCAAAGTGCACCCGATCCAGCGGCTGCGCTTTTGGTTCCACTAGCACCGCCCGCTTCACACGCTCATTGAGGTAGGAAAGCCCACGCTCCAGTTCGCGCAGAGTCTGTTGGCTGGACAGGTCTTCCTTTCCCACCAAGGCCTGGCGTGCTTCCGCGAGGTCCCTGACCTTATCCTCCAGCTGCCCCAGGCCCCTGGGAGTGACATAATTGATATGCGGACTTTGCGGCCTCAATGGCGCCGCGTTGTCTCCATGATCATCCAGTTCCCTTACAAAAGCGCGACTCATGAATTTTTTTGCCTGAAAAGAGGATGTCTAGGACGTTGCCAGCATATCCGCAGCCAGCCGGGCCAGCACTGCCGACCCATTTCGGTCTCCCAGCTTGTCACGGATCGTCAGCAAAGCCTGGCGCTGACTCTCCGAATAGATACTGTCCTGCAGTATCCGGGCAATTTCACCAGCGATGTTTGCCGGGGTCGCTTCATGCTGAATGAACTCACGCACAATCCCTTTTCCGGCCAGAATGTTCGGCAGGCCAATGAAAGGAACCTTGACCAGCAGACGTCCCAGCCAATAGCTGAGGGGAGCCAGACGGTAGACAATCACCATGGGGATACCCAGCAAGGCAATTTCCAGGGTGGCAGTCCCCGAAACAGTGATGACGGTATCGCAACATTGGAGCGCGTCGTAATCCTGCCCTCGAATGACCTGGAGATCGAGACCGGCAACCCCGGCCAGTTTCGCAGAGATGGCCGCATCCTCGACCGAAGCAGCCTGGAACAGCAAAAAGCGGGCTGCTGGAAACTCGAGACTCAACCGCCGGGCCGATTCCAGAATCACCGGCATCAGCCGTTTGATTTCATTGGCGCGACTTCCGGGCAGCAGGCCGATAACAGGGCGGCTTCCACCATTATTCTGGGCATTGGCCGATGAATCGGTCAGGCCATATTTTTTTAGCGCCTCTGACCGGCTCATGCTTGGCTTTACCTTGCCAGCCAACGGATGCCCGACATAAGTGGCCGGCACGCCGTACGCCTCGTAAAAGGGCAATTCAAAGGGAAATATGACGGCCATATGGTCGATGATGCGGCCGTAACTCTTCACCCTGCCAGGCCGCCAGGCCCAGACCTGGGGGCTGACATAGAAGAGCACCTTGACTCCGCAAGCCTTGGCCGCCTTGGCGAGACGAAAGTTGAACTCCTTGTAATCCACGCAGATCAGCAGATCGGGCTTGCGCTCACAGGCTGTCTTCTGCATGAGTTTCAGAGCCCCCCGGATCTCCCCGTAATGGCGGGCAATCTCCGCAAGGCCGATGACTCCAATCCCGGAGGAATCGAAGCAAAGCTCGATACCCGCCTCCCGCATGGCCGAGCCTCCCATGCCAATCCCCTCGACGCCCGGCATGAGCTTCTGGAGTTCCCGAAACAAGGCGGCGGCATGCTGGTCGCCGGAGGCTTCTCCGGCGGATATCATCACCAAAGGGGGTGACCTAACCATTGAGCGCAGCGCGAATCACCTCGACGATTCGACGAATGTCGGCATCCTGCAACTCCGGGTAGATGGGCAAGGAAAAGCAACGCTTCGATACCGACTCGGTGACTGGCAAAGACAGCCCGGCACAGCACTCGGCAAAAACCTTTTGCTGGTGAAGAGGCACGGGGTAATAAACGGCAGAGGAAATTCCCGCCTTCTGCAGGGCCTCCATGACAACCTCGCGCTGGTCACAAAGCAGGGTGTACTGATGGTAGACGTGCACTCCCAGGCCATCTTCGTGTGGCGTTTGAACAGGCAAATCTGCCATCAGCCCGGAATAAGCATGTGCCACCCGGCGACGCTCCCGATTGAACTCGTCGATGTGACGCAGCTTGACTCGAAGAATGGCCGCCTGGATCTCGTCCAGCCGACTGTTGTAGCCAATCACGTCATGGTAGTAGCGGACCTCGGAGCCATGGTTACGGAGCATCCGTACCTTGGCAGCCACTTCATCCGAGGACGTCGCCACCAGCCCGCCATCACCGTAACAACCGAGATTCTTGCTTGGAAAAAAGCTGTAGCCGGCACTGATACCGAGGCTGCCCGTCTGGCGACCATTGACGCTGGCCCCAAAGGATTGGGCACAATCCTCGATCAGAAGCAGCCCATGCCGATTGCACAAGTCGGCGATGCGGCCCATGTCGACCGGCTGTCCAAACAGATGCACCGGCATGACCGCTCGGGTTTTATCGGTAATGGCAGCCTCGATGGCCGCCGGATCGATATTGAATGTCCTGGGATCAATATCGACAAAGATCGGCGTGGCGCCGACATAACGAATAGCCTCGGCCGTGGCAATAAAGGTAAATGGCGAGGTGATGACTTCATCACCGGGGCCAATACCTGAAGCCAGAAGAGCAAGATGCAAAGCATCGGTTCCCGAGGCACAACCGATCGCCTGCTTGACTCCCAGATAAGCAGCCGCTTCCTCCTCGAAGGCCCTGACGTTCGGACCCAGAATGAACGCTGTGGTCTCCAGAACCTCAGCCAAACCCCGGTCAATCTCATCCTTCAACCGGTGGTATTGGGTTTTCAAATCAACCATGGGGATCATGCGATGTCCTCTCTCTTCCCTGTGATCAGGCAGTTTTCAATAAACGGGTGATTTCGGTCGCCGTAGCCAGGGCCCTGCGGCCAGCTGTACCGGAGACCAGAGGCTCCCGACCTTCACGGATGCAGTCGACAAAATGCCTGATTTCTTCCATCAGGGCATCGCCATTCTCGAACACCGATTCCTCGCTGGTGATTTCCGGCACTCCGGGGAACATCTCGCGTTCACCCTTTCGATACTGGGCCAACACCCGATTCTGGAAATCGACAGAAATATATCGATTGGGCATGAACATCCGCATCTTGCGCTCGACCTTCAGGCTGGCGCGACTGGCGGTGACATTGGCCACCGAACCGTTCCGAAAGGTAATGCGCGCATTGGCGATATCCGTGTCGGAGGTCAGCACGGTCACACCTTTGGCATCGATGCGCTCCACCTCTGAATCGACAATATCCAGGATGATGTCGATATCGTGGATCATGAGATCCAGCACCACGCTGACGTCATTGGCTCGCGGATTGAACGGAGCCAGACGATGCGACTCGATAAAAAGGGGCTTCTCCCGCACCAGATCCAGGCCCAGCAATGCGGCATTGAATCGCTCCAGATGTCCCACCATCAGGCGGCGGTCTCTCTTTCTTGCGAGATCGATCAGTTCGTCGGCCTCTTCTACCGTCACCGTGATCGGCTTCTCGACGAGAACATGGGAGCCGGCATCCAGAAAATCACGGGCCACATGAAAATGGAGGCTGGTTGGCACCACGATACTGACGGCATCGACCTTGCCAAGCAGCTCTCGATAATCCGTGACGGCTCGAGTGCGGTTTTTCTCGGCCACGCCTTGGGCGGCTTCGAGATTGCTGTCCACTACAGCCACCAGATCACAGCCCTCGAGGGCGGCATATTTTTCAGCATGAAACTTGCCGAGGTAGCCTGTTCCTACCACTGCACATGTAAGTGCGTTCAATGAATGTCTCCTTGCGGCAATCGGCTCAAGAACTTTCCGTCAGTCGTCAGCTCGCCCTGCACGGGCCTCGATAAAGCCCAGCAAGCCACCTCGGCGTGAATCGGCCTGCAGCCACTCACGCAGATAATTCACCTCGGGCGTGTCAGGCAGCGAGTCCAAACTTTGCCTGGCCCTAACCAGGCGAAAGGCGGCCGAGATCGCCTTGAGTCGATCTCCGTCCACGCCGGCACGACGCATGCCGACCAGATTCAATCGGTAATGTTTACCGGGGCGCCCACCAACCATGGTGAAGGGCAGCACATCCTTGTTGATGCCCGCCAACCCCTGGAGTATGGCAAAGCTGCCAATCCGGCAGAATTGGTGAACCATGACCCCGCCGCCAAAGAACACCCGATCGCCGACCTCGGCGTGGCCTCCCAGTGTCGCGCCACTCGCCAGAATATTGCCATCCCCCATAGAGGAATCATGACCGAGATGGGTGTTGTTCATGAAATAGTTACCGGACCCCACCCGGGTCGCCTCACCTGCCTTGGTGGCTCGACTGATCGTCACGCCTTCACGAAATACGTTGTCATCACCAATTTCAAGCCGGGTGATTGTGGCTCGATCGAAGGCTATATCCTGTGGTAATCCGCCAAGAACCGCCGTAGCGTAAATATGGTTGTTGGCGCCGATATGGACATGCGACCGTATGACGGCATGTGCCTCGATGACATTATTATCGCCAATTCTGCTGGGTCCCTCGATCACCGAGAAGGCCCCAACCGACACGTTCTTGCCCAACTCCACATCCGGAGAAATGACAGCGGTGGAATGAATCATGAAATCCGTTGATCAACTATGTATGTAAAAACTAACCGCGAGGATGGCAACGAGCATGCAGATCTTTCAACCGTTCCTGCGCCACGTGAGTATAAATCTGCGTGCTGGACAAGTCGCTATGCCCGAGCAACAACTGCACCACGCGGAGGTCCGCGCCATGATTCAGCAAATGGGTGGCAAATGCATGCCGAAGGGTATGTGGAGATAACGGCTTGTGGATTCCAGCCAGACCAGCGTAGCGCTTGATAATGCACCAAAACGCCTGCCGCGTCATGGCAGACCCTCTCGAGGTTACGAACAGATCATCGCTTTGTCGCGTGCCCAGCAGCGCGACACGAGATGTCCGGGAGTAACGTTCAATCCATTCCTCTGCCAACTCGCCCAGCGGCACCAGACGATCCTTGCTACCCTTGCCCACCACTCGGACCACACCCTGACGGAGATTGACCTGCGTCAGTTTCAGCCCAACCAGTTCACTGACCCGCAAACCCGTGGCATAGAGTACCTCGAGCATCGCCCGATCCCGGCATCCAAGGATATCGTCGACACTGATCGCGTTCAGTAGCGCTTCTACCTCCAGCTCGGTCAGGGTCGCGGGCAAGGGCCGTCCAATCCTGGGGGGCTCGATCCTGAGCGTCGGATCATCGACCAGGCGACCTTCACGAATCAGATAACGGAAGAACTTCCGCAAACTCGAAACGAGGCGTGCCATGCTGCGACTACTGGCCTCCTGTCGGAACTTTATGGCGAGGTAGTCTTCGATATCGCCCGAGTCGACTGCAAGCAGCCCCCGGTCTCGGTAACTGAGCAACCAGCCCAGAAAGTGCTGAAGGTCGCTGGAATAAGCCTTCTGGGTATTATCGCTCAGCCCTTCTTCAACCCAGAGCGCATCGACGAAACGCTGAATGAGAAGTCTGTCAGACTGAACCGTCACCAATCTCCCCCGGCAATGAGCCTTCATGCCTCAGTAGCCAACGCTTGATTTCGAGCATAGGACCCTCGGTCTCTCCGCAGTAGCCACCCATTCCATCCGCAGAGACGACCCGATGACAGGGAATGAGGATGGGGAAGCGATTTGACTTACAGGCCGATGCCACTGCTCGCGGTCCGGTTTCTAGGCGTTTGGCCAGACTGCCATAAGTGATAGTTCTACCCGCCGGAATCTCTCTCAATGCCTGCCAGATTCGTTGTTGAAATGGCGTTCCCTGAAGCCTCATAGGCAATACTAGGTCAGATCCCGGCTGTTTAAGATAGCGCAGCATCTGCTCTGCGGCCGCCCTGAGCGACCCATCAGCCCATGGGGGCCCTGCCCCGTCATTCTCCACTGCATGGGCCGGCACCACGTCGATACCCACAAGAATCCCAGCGGAAGCGGAGAGCCGGATTCCTCCAAACGGCGCAGGCACCATGGCTATTTCTTCCTTCATCAGCCCGGTTCGCGGAGAAATAATCAGGAAGCTCCTAACGGAAAAGGGCAGCGATTGCTGCCCTTTTGCCGATACCCATCACTCAATGGCGCTCAATTGCGCCAGAAGAGGACTAGATTTTTTCCTTGATACGCGCCGCCTTGCCGGTGAGATCACGCAGATAGTAAAGCTTGGCACGACGGACATCCCCACGGCGTTTTACCTGAATGTCCTGCACCTGCGGACTGTAGGTCTGGAATACGCGCTCCACGCCTTCACCATGAGATATTTTTCTGACGGTAAAAGCAGAGTGGTAACCACGATTACGCTTCGCGATAACGACCCCTTCATAAGCCTGCAAACGCTCGCGATTGCCTTCCTTCACCTTGACCTGAACGACAACCGTATCACCCGGGGCAAAAGCGGGAATGGTCTTGCCACTCATCCATTCGTTTTCGAGTTGCTGAATAATGTTTGACATCGTATTTCTCTTTATCTCAATTCTTTGCTTCGTCGACCAAAATATCATTTACCAACTCGTCGAGCAGGCTCTGCTGCTCGGAGTCCAGCGTCATTCCTTCCATCAAGTCAGGCCGCCGTTGGCGAGTTCGCTGGAGCGATTGCTGCAATCGCCACCGCCTAATCGCTTCATGATTCCCTGACTGCAAGATCTGCGGGACCTCACGACCATCCACCTGCTCCGGACGAGTGTAATGGGGGCAGTCCAGCAGGCCTGTCATATGAGAGTCCTGCTCGGCGGATTCGGCATGTCCCAGAACCCCGGGGATCAACCTCACCACCGCATCGAACAGGACCAGAGCGGCCAATTCGCCGCCGCTGAGAACGTAGTCACCTATCGACCACTCCTCATCGATTTCGGCCTCAACGAGCCGCTCATCCACACCCTCGTAGCGCCCTGCCACCAGAATCAGCCGTGGCAAGCTGGCAAACCCGATCACAGCCTGCTGATTCAAAAGGCGCCCTTGCGGGCTCAGAAAAACCGTCTTCGCCGGTAACAGGGAGTCCAATCGTGCCGCCTGAATTGCATCACGCAAAGGCTCAACCTTCATCACCATCCCAGGGCCGCCGCCATAGGGACGGTCGTCCACCGTGCGATGCTTGTCGGTGGCATAACTTCTGGGATCCCAAGTTTTGAGATCAACCAGACCCCGATCTATCGCCCGCCCCGTCACCCCTTCAACTGTCCCGGACCTAATCAACCCAGGAAACAGGGTCACGATATCAAATCGCATCCTAGCCTAAAATTCCGGATCCCAATCTACAGTGATAAGGCTTTCGACAAGATTAACATTCTTGACAAACTCGCCGACCACAAACGGGATCAAACGATCCCTGTCACCCTTGATGTCCAGTACGTCGTTGGCGCCGGTCTCCAGCAAACCCCGCACCTTACCAAGAGAAACTCCCGCCACCGTCACCACATCAAGCCCGATCAGGTCGGCCCAATAGTAGGTTCCCGGGGACGCCTCAGGAAAGCATTGCCGCGGGACCAATATGCGAGTGCCCTTGAGCGCAATCGCCTGATCTCTGTCGTCAACCCCTTCCAATCGTGCCACAACGGCTGCCCCTTGGGGCCGACCCTCGACCAACTTCGCGGAGCGAGGCGCTTCGGAAGAGCCCAAGGCCCAGGGGTTGTACTTCAGAATATTTGCCGGCGGATCAGTGTAGGATCGAACCTTGACCCAACCCAGAACCCCAAAAGCTCCGACAATTTCACCCACCTCGACCAAACTGGACACAAAATCGCCCAGCTATCAAGACTCAGGCAGCGACTGCAGCGCTGGTCTTGCGGAATTCCTTGAGAAGGCTCGTCACACGATCCGTGGTCTGCGCGCCATGACCGACCCAGTACTGGATTCGCTCTTCGTTCAACGAAAGCCTTTCCGCCTTGCCGGACGCTACCGGATTGAAGAAACCAAGGCGTTCAATGTAGCGGCCATCACGCTTATTTCGACTGTCGGTAACCACGACGTGATAGAAGGGGCGCTTCTTTGCACCGCCACGTGACAAACGAATAGTGACCATCAGAAATCCTCAAACAAATACGGCACAGCCGGAAAACCGGACATTATAGTCAAAAAAAAAGGCTACCGAAAGTCCAGCATATAAACAGATACATGCGGATCAAGGGCCCCGAGGGCCTGACCTTGACGGAAAACCGGAACAAAGACTTTCGCTCCACACGCTGAGCGGGAGCATTGGAGGCGAATTACCGCCCAATAATGGCGGAGAGAGAGGGATTCGAACCCTCGATAGAGTTATTAGCCCTATACTCCCTTAGCAGGGGAGCGCCTTCAGCCTCTCGGCCATCTCTCCTAAAACTTCCACTGACCCCTCATGAATCGCAAGGCTCTCATCATCCATCGGCACCCAAACCGACCGCTTCATCGGCTTGATCTTCCCGCTTGATACGTTCGTAAATCTCTTCGCGATGCACCGATACGTCCTTTGGTGCGTTGACACCGATCCGGACCTGATTACCCTTGACGCCAAGAACGGTGACCGTCACCTCGTCGCCAATCATAAGAGTCTCGCCGACCCTACGAGTCAATATCAGCATAAAACCGTCCCTTATAGATTCGTACACCCACAAAGAAGCCCCCGATGGAGAGCCGCTGAAATCAACCGATCTACATAACTGGCATCAAACGAGGGCGGCATTGTAGCACTTTTAAGCGAGCCGAAAACGTTTTTGTTTAGACTGATACAACCGGCTGATCAAGATCGAAGGCGTCGTGCAGTGAACGCACCGCCAGCTCCAGATACTTTTCATGAAGAACTACCGAGATCTTGATTTCTGATGTAGAAATCATCTGGATATTAATGCCCTCACGAGCCAGAACATCGAACATATTGGAGGCAATGCCAGCGTGCGATCGCATACCGACTCCAACAATCGACACCTTGACGATTGAGTCGTCACCACGCACCTCCCTTGCACCCAACTCCGCACAGGTGTCCTGCAAGATGGACAGGGCTTTGTTGAATTCGGAACGATTCACAGTGAAGGTGAAATTGGTGGTGCCATCCTCCGCCACGTTCTGAACAATCATGTCCACTTCGATATTGGCGTCCGCTACCGGACCCAGGATGCGTGAGGCAACCCCGGGACGGTCAGGAACACCCAGGACAGTCAGCTTGGCCTCGTCACGATTAAAGGCGATACCGGATATCAGGGGCTTTTCCATGGTGTCCTCTTCATAACTAATCAATGTACCGGCACCCTCCTTGAAGCTAGAGAGCACCCGCAATGGCACATTGTATTTACCCGCAAATTCAACCGATCGAATCTGCAGGACCTTTGATCCGAGACTCGCCATTTCCAACATTTCCTCAAAGGTTATTCGGTCCAACCGGCGCGCCTTGGGCTCGACACGCGGGTCGGTCGTATAGACTCCATCGACATCGGTAAAGATCAGACATTCGTCTGCCTTGAGTGCAGCTGCCAGGGCGACGGCTGTCGTATCCGAACCACCACGACCGAGGGTGGTAATGTCACCCGCCTCGCTGACACCCTGAAAACCAGCCACCACAACCACCTTGCCCTGATCAAGGTCTCCACGGATACGCTGGGTATCGATATCCAGAATGCGCGCCTTGGTGTGCGCCGAATCGGTGACAATAGAAACTTGGCCACCCGTATAGGAGCAAGCCTGACAGCCGCGCTCCTTCAGCGCCATAGCCAGCAAAGCAATCATGACCTGCTCACCCGTCGACAACAGAACGTCCATTTCACGGACGTCAGGGGTTGCCTGCGCTTCCTTGGCCAAGGCAACCAGCCGGTTGGTTTCCCCACTCATGGCCGAGACGACCACGATCACTTCCTCGCCGCGCTGACGCGCCTTGATCACATTTTCGGCGACGTGCTTGATGCGCTCGACGCTGCCGACCGAAGTTCCGCCATACTTATGAACGTATAAGGCCATATCCTTTATTCAGTTCCCGTACCTTTCCATCAGGAAAGGTTATTTCTTACCCAATCCGTTACCCCATTCAGTGCCGCGTCCAAATGAGTCGGGTCGTTACCACCAGCCTGGGCCAGATCGGGCCGCCCACCGCCCTTGCCACCCACCTGGCAAGCCACGGCATTCACCAGGTCACCCGCCTTGACGCGCGCCACCTGATCCTTGGAGACGCCGGCAATTAGACTCACCTTGCCATCCGCCACGCTCCC
>DIVI01000199.1 GCA_002423305.1 Methylococcus sp. UBA6136
GGGCGACTGCTTCAGTCACCCGCTTGCGATATCATCCTTTTCTGTTTGGCAGATTGTCTGCCTCTTCATTTATCCCTGTTCGGAATCTTATGGAACGCCCATCAAGCCAATCGAAACACGACGCCAAATTACCACCCCGTCTGCCTGGTGCCTGGCCGCTGGTTGGGCACATTCTTGATTTTGGTAAGAATCCACATGAATTCATGATGCATCTTCGGGCGAAATATGGGGATGTGGCTGAGTTCAAGATGTTTCACCAGGACATGGTGTTGCTGACGGGTGACAAGGCGAGCGAGGCGTTTTACCGGGCGGCGGATGAGACGCTGGATCAGGGGGCGGCTTACAAGATCATGACGCCCATTTTCGGCCATGGCGTGGTCTTTGATGCACCGATTCGCAAAAAGAATCAGCAACTGCAGATGTTGATGCCGGCGCTCAGGGACAAGCCGATGAGGACCTACTCGGACATCATCGTCGAGGAAGTCGAAAACCTCATCAAGGATTGGGGGGAGTCTGGCGAAATCGATCTGCTGCAGTTCACCAAGGAACTGACCATTTACACGTCCAGCCATTGTTTGCTTGGCCCGGAGTTCCGGCATGAACTTAACAAGGAGTTTGCCGAGATCTATCACGATCTCGAGCAGGGCATCAAGCCGATTGCCTATGTCTTCCCGAATTTGCCGCTGCCCGTTTTTCGGCGGCGCGACAAAGCAAGAGCGCGGCTGCAAGGACTGGTCACTGACATCATGGCGCGTCGGGCGGAGCAGAGTTCCGATAGTCCGAACGTTTTCCAGACATTGATTGATGCGGCCTACGAGGATGGCACCAAGCTGACGCCACATGAGATCACCGGCATGTTGATCGCGACGATCTTCGCGGGTCATCACACCAGTTCAGGTACCACCGCCTGGGTGTTGATCGAATTGTTGCGCCACCCGCAATGGATGACCGCCGTCGTTGATGAACTGGATGGGCTTTTCGGTGATGAGGGCGCAGTGACCTTTGAGTCGTTGCGACAAATTCCCAAGCTGGAAAATGTCCTCAAGGAGGTGCTGCGCCTGCACCCGCCCCTCATTATCCTGATGCGGAAGGTGCTTCAGGACTTCACTGTCGAAGACTTCACAATCAAGGCGGGCAAGTTTGTCTGTGCAGCGCCTGCCATTACTCACCGCATTGCTGCCCTGTTTGCTGATCCCGAACGATTTGATCCGGATCGCTATTCACCCGAGCGGGCAGAGGACAAGAATCTCTACGCCTGGCAGGCGTTTGGTGGAGGTCGGCACAAATGCTCGGGTAACGCTTTCGCGCTATTCCAGATCAAGGCGATCTTTTGCATTCTGTTGCGTCGCTACGAATTCGAGCTGGTTAGCCCTGCAGAGTCTTACCGTGACGATTACACCAAAATGGTGGTGGAACCCGCATCTCCCTGCAGAATTCGTTATCGGCTCAGGGGGCATGTTCAACCCTCTTCGCAAATAGAGAAGACTGAGGCACCAGGGATTGAAGCTGAAACAGAAGACAGTCGCCACAGGATCGAGGTAGACATGGACCTTTGTAAAGGCCATGCCACCTGCATGGGTGAGGCGCCTGAGCTATTTCACGTCGATGAGGCCGGAAAATTGACTGTTCTGAAACCTTCGCCAGAGGAGGCGTTGATCGATAAGGCCAGAGCCGCCGCTAAGTATTGCCCGACTCAAGCCATCAGGATTGAGGAAAGGAAGTGAGTTTGCCGGCGTTGGCTGTTTTGGGATAAAAACCCCGAGGAACAGAGGGGCAAATAGTGTCCAGTAGGCTACGCTAACAAAAAGCCCCGCGGCGGCAAACTCACGCGGGGCTTTTTTGAGCTTGCCATTAAAAGCGGCAAGCCGGCATTTGGTGCCGGGTTATTTGGCCATGGCGTGTTGCTCTCTCAGCCAATGACGCACCGCTGTTTGCGGGATACTGAGACTCTTGAAGGCCAGTTTGAGCATCGAGAGCGACCAGGAACCTAGTTTGCCCTGTCTGATCTGGCTGGGTAGCAGTCTAAATGCCTGCATGACGACCAGAACGAACTGAGCCCCCATCGACAGGATGCTACTGTCAAGCGTGGACAGGAGCGCTAGTGAGTGAGCCCGGCCCTTGGGGTTGTTGTTCCAATAAGAAAAAATGCATTCATTGAGCAATTTGGCTTCGTTCGTATGCGAAAGAAACGCTTCGCGCAGCTCCTCGGACAGTGTGCGGCGGGTCAACTGGACACGGCCTGCAGCGATGGCATATTTCCGTAGTGCGGCATGGAAATCGAAATTGGCCGCCACCAGAGCGTCGCGGAGGCTCAAGGCATCCTTCACAGCAGTTGTGATGCCGGAAGCCGTCAGCGGGTGGCAGCATCCCCTGGCGTCGCCCAGCAGGGCAATATTTGCCTTGACGTTGCTCTGGGGAACGATGCGATAGTTTGCGGCTGCCAAAGGCTTGTCTTCGGCCATGGCTGCTTCAATATCGTCACGGAAGGGGGCCGGGAAAAATTTCAGATGTTCGCGAATGGATTCTTTGGAGTCGTCTCCACGCAGGATCTCGAACATCACCCGAGCACGGCCCTGGCTCACGCTATAGGCATAGGAAATGCCCAGTGGATTCAGGAAAATGTTGCCATAGCCTGGGGTTGGCAAATGGGTGTCATCCACCTCGACGCCCAGCATGCCGGAATAGCGATGGGTCTCATGCGGGATGCCGGTCATTTTGCGGACCTGTGACATCGGACCATCCGCACCAATGATGAGGCGGGCACTGACCCGGGTGGAACCCGTTTCAGATGTGACGATGGTGCAGTAGTCTTGCCCGTCATCGGTTTTTTCGATGCGGGTGACCCGTCCTCCCATCCAGACCTCAACGCCCGGGAATGTCTTGACCTTCTCCAACAGATGTTCCTTGAGCGACTGATGCTCAATCGCCATGCCACCATGGGTCAGTCCTTCGACCTCGCTGTAGGGCAGCGTGACCGATTCTTTGTGTTCCTGGTCGGGATCATAAGGAAAGAGTGAGAAGCCGCGTATCTCCGAGCCGATGCCTGAGTTCTCATCCAGAAGCCCCAGTTGTTTGAGGCCATCAATACCGGGGGGATGAATCAGTTCACCTGCCAGACGGCGGCCATGCGATGCCTTGGGTTCGACAATGAGGATTTTGAGGCCGAGAGGCGAGAGTGCTGCGGCCGCCGCAGACCCTGCAACTCCCCCCCCGGCAATAAGGACATCAACGTCCATCTCGTTCATTGCTTGTGCTTCCTTCATGAATTCGGAGTTCCCCGTCACTGATTTCTTAGCTTGGAGTAGCTTGATCGAATGTGACCGCAGCTACGTAATAGGTGTTTGAACTGGGTGATGGTTTGCGTCTCGACCCGTGAGTACTCTTTGTTTCCTCGAACGGTGTTTGCGCGATTATCGCAACATCTGTAGCAGAACAGCAACTTTCAGTGCACTGTGATGGCCTGATTATACCTTGTCAGCGCCCAAACAGGAAAATACGTGTGGTATAGGCGGTAGTCCAGCATGGCAGCCCCGAAAAAGACACCATTCACAGCCTGCCTTGGCCAACCACCATCGGCTTGTTGTTGGCTTAAAAGCCACAGTATTCCTCGCTCTATCGCCTGATCGTTTGCAGAAACAATCTCCAGCAATGCCAGTACTGACCAACTGGTCATCACTATTTGGGTCGTCGGATGTTCCTTGTAGTGACCTTCCAGGCAACTGCTGTAATGTTCGCTCCAGCCACCATCAGCGCGTTGCTTGCTTTTCAGCCATTCGGCAGCCTTGACCAGCGCTGGGTCATTCCGCGAAATGCCGGCCATGCGGAATGCTTTGGCGACATGGAAAATGGCATAGGTGTAGTTGATGCCCCAGAATCCGGGCCAGGACCCATCATCCAGCTGACTTTGCCGCAAAAGCCTGATTGCCTTGGGAATGGCACGGTCTATATCGCCGCCGGGTAAATCAGCATGATGGCGGCGGTAATGACAAAGCGCCGCCAACGAGGATGCCGTGCATTCGATATAGGACAGTTCCGTCATGCACTGCCCAAACATCTCGGAGGGGTTGATCATCTCCAGTAGCCGTCCGGCACGGCGTCGCTCATACGTGCCGAACCCGCCGTCCGCGTTCTGTCTGGACAGTATGAACTCGACTGCTTGTCGCAGTCGCTGATCGTCGAGCCGGGTTAGTTGGTTATGTCGGGGATGCTCATAGAGTGACAGCAAGCCCCCTAACGCTTCTGCCGTGCAGTCACTGACTGGCCATCGATGTTGTCCATCAGAAAAGCACCAGCCACCCATGGCAGGATCTCGCCAGTATTGCTTGAAATCGGGTAATTCCTCGACCATTTGGGCTTTGTCCAGAAAGTCTTGGGCATTCTGGACAGCCGTATGGAGAGCTTGATCTGGCTCCTCGACTTCGGCCAGTGCCTGCAACACAAACCCGGTGTCCCAGGTATTGGAACGGGCGCCTACATAGCGGAGACCCTCTGCCTCATCTTGCCAGCGCCAGGCCTCGACGCCTGCCAAGCTCGGTTCAAGCTCCGGATGGTTGGGATCGTGAATGAAGATTGCCAGCGTATTCAAAAGCCCGTTAACCGGAGAAATACCCTGATAGCGGGTGGATTTCTGCTCGTAAATGATGCGGTCAAAGCAGACTTTGAGAGCCTTTGCTCGTAATTTCTTACCATGCCAGCGTTCAAACAGCGCCAGCAGATCGTAAATTCGACGCAACAGGGGGCTGATCGGGACGTAGACGTCACCGGGGGCAAGCACGTGTCGCAGGGCCGAAAAATCGATTTTTTCGTAGGGCGCGCCATACAGTTCTTCCCGTAATTCGTGGAGTAGCGGCTCGGGCAATTTTGCCTGAAAGCGGTTGCCGGCAATGAACGCAATGCCGAGATAGATCAACCGGGTATGGCTGTAGAAACGACTCGGGTGAAAAGGCAGGGACTCCGGTAAGAGGAACAATTCGGGGGGAATTGCATTAAGTCCCCGATACTCATACAGGCCCAGAATGGCCAACCAGAACTTGCCCCAGGTTGGAATGCCCTTGACCCCTCCCGGTTGACCCTGTAGCCAGGAGCGTGCCTTTGCCAGCATGGGATCGTCGGCGGGTAATCCCAGTAGTCTCAGTGCCACATAGGCCAGTGTCGTAAAAAACACATACCCCGGTGACTCCGGATGCATGCCCCAGGCGCCTTCACTGGATTGGGTGACCCTGAAGTTCTTGATGATGGCTTGCTCATCTTCATGACTGTAGGGCCGTTGCGTGATGGTGCGAACGACGATTGCCTGGGCCAGAATCATCGTACACCAGACCATTTCCCCCTCCCAGTCGCCCCCGGGTTTCTGCAACCCCAGCAGATGGCGGACGGCTTTCTGGGTGGCCTGTTTGGCGTGTTCTAAAGTTAATTCAGCGGAAGGTTTCACGATTTGGCAGGACGGTTACGAGCGGACTGGCAGTGTATAAAAAACCTACATTGAAGAAGCGGACACTTCTTGGGCGACGTCGTTGAACTCCTTGTTCCAGATGGCCTTGTTATAACCCCATGGACCGGTGTTCAACTTTTCTCTGCCCACAGCGAGCGAGTGTTTGGCCAATGGCGCATTTTCGTCAACTTCCCACAATGCTTGTCCATAAAAGAGATGATTGAGCGGGTGGTCAGGATAGTCATCCGCCGCTTTCTTCAGCAACTCCATTGCCTTGTCGCCGTCGCCGATGCCGGTTGGCCATGGCGGTGCCTTCAGATAAAGCATTCCTAGCAGGCGGAGTGGGCCACCGTCATCGAGGGAAGGACTCAGGTCTGCTGCTTTTTTTAATGCCTGTTCAAGGCGTGCCAGGTTATCCGCCGCCTGCAGCGGGTGGTCATGGATCGCCAGACCCAGGTTGGCGGCCAAATAGTAATGCACAGCCCCTTCACTCCCGTCACCTTGGGTCAGCGCTCGTTCAGCCAAGGCGACCCCTTCATTGGCCAGGGCCTCCTTTTCTGACGCATTGGTGCTGCGTTCTGCCAGATGTAGGGCTAGCCGGGCAGGCAGGGGAGACCGCAAGACAGCCGGATCACTTGACTCGCGCACGGCAGTCAGAGCGCACTGTAAGGTGTGGGTTGAGCTGGCTGGCCCCAGCTTTTGAGGCTGAGCTAGTAGGACTTTAGCCGGTTCACAATCAGAGAGTCCCGTAAACCGAATGGTCTTGTCCGGCAGGCTGCTACAACCGTTGAGTAAGACGCCGATCCAGAAGAATTGCAGCAGAATGGAGTGTCTCACAGCCTTACTTTTCCTCCTGCCAGCGCTTGATCATGGGGTCGATCGCTGCGGGATTAGCCGGGACAAAGGCCTCGATTCCAAACAGGTCACAAAGCTTCTTGCCATCGGTGTCGCTGCACATGCCTTGGAGTGCCTTGGCGAGTCGGGCCCGTTCTTCCGGTTTGCTTGTCAGGCTATTCGCTACCAGCCCCATCAGCGGTATATCCTGGGATGTAAAAACAGCCGCCAGCGGGGATTTGAGCGGCAGTGAACCCAGCGCCGCATATTGCTGACCATTCAGGAGAACGGCATCCAGCTCGCCCTTGTCCAGCGAGCGCAATGCCCTGATGGCCTGTCGGGAAGGTTGGGTATTGAAGTCAACCGACGGATCAACTGTTCCAGAAAATACAATCTTCCTGATGAAATCAGGTTCCGCAAAAACCGTTCCGCCCATGGATTTGCCACGGAGGCTCTCCAGGGTGGCATATTTATCCTTTTGCACCATGACTCGATATCGCTCGGATGTGGCGCCTTTCATCCGTGGCTGGACTACGGGCAGCAGATGGTGAGCCTCTCGCTGCTCAAGGAACAAGCCCAGCGAGGTAATGGCAAACGCGGGCTTCTTGCTGCTCAGCAGGTTTCGACACTCATCAACACTGGCGGTGAAAAAGCTGGTGAAACTATTTTCCGGCCATTCCCCAACGCGTTCGACCACGCGCAGCATGGCGCCCATGGCGTTGTTTGCTTCGGTCTCGCTGACGGGGCCGCCGGGGTAGCAAACGACAATCGGTGCCGGGTCCGCGACAGCCGTAACCGAAATGGCCAGAGCGAGCAGGCTGCCGATGACGCGAACTTTCAGACGCTGGTTCAATTTCACGATCTCCTCTTTGAGCCGATAAGTTGCCCGATGGCTGGCGCCACCAGAAGGGTTGCTAACAAACACGAAAGCAGGCCGAGGGTGATGTCCACGCCCAGCCCGGCCACGCCCCGGTAGCTGGCCAGAGTGATGGCCCCCAGCCCTGCCAGTTCGGTTCCGGCCGCCAAAGCAATGACCTTTCCGGCATCCCAAGTGACCGCCAACGGACTCTGGCCCTTCAGAGCAGTCCATCGGTGACTGTACCAAACGCCATAATCTACCGCCAAGGCAATTACCAAGGGCAGTGCAATGATGTTGGCGTAATTGTAGCGAAGCCCGCCGATGGCCATCAGACCCAGCATCCAGCCGCCACCGATAAGGAGTGGCAGTGACGCGAGAACGAAGGCGCGAAGGTTTCGCAGGACAAGCAGAAGCCAGAGAAGGCACAAGGTGGCGGCCAACAGGGTGCCGCGGCTAAAGCTGTCGACCACAGCCTTGGTGAAGGCCAGATGGGTCGTCGGGAAACCCGTGGCGTCGGGCGATACGCTATAAACCTCGTTGACCAGCTGTTCCAGATTCGCCGGGTCATAAACGCTCTTGGCGGGGAAGGCGTAGGCAGCGAGCGTGCCGTCCGGGGCTACGAAGCGGTCACGCAGAGTGTTGGGCAAGTCGGTGGGCGTGAGTGGCTGCGCTGCCTGCCAGCCACGCATCAATTGGATGCCATGATGAGCCTCGTTGATCAGGGCGCGCAGAAAAGCTTCCGTGCCACGGCGTGTTGTCTCAGGATCAGTGTTGGCGCTCTCCAGCAGCGACTCGATGTTTGATCGGATCTTTTCCAGCCCCTTTACAAGGTCGGCATGGCCCGCCGAAAAAGCCTGCTCCTGCGCTTCATCGATGCGCTCCGATGCTTGCTCGAGTAATTTGATCAAGGATTGATAAGCCGATTGGCTCAATCCGGCCGTTGCCAAACTGTCGAGCGTCCGGGTCAGTGGCGGCTTGGCGGCCTGGAGTGCGATTTCCCGCGCCTGATTCAGCCGGGAATCGGCATCGGTCGGAAACAGATTAGTGATCGACTGTACCTTGGCGATCGATTTCAGCCGGCTGGCTTCATCCGTGATTCGCCGGATTTCATCCAGCGTGTTGGCGGTAAAGATCACAACTTCTGACTGATAGTCGGTTTCCTTCACCATGCGCCGTTGATATTGAGCGGCCTGAGAGTTAACCGGCAGAAGAGATAACACGTCGTAGTCGAAGGGGATCCGGGTGCCGGCGCGAAGACCGGCTATGGCCGTGACAATCGCCAACAGGACCAGCCCGAGCGCCAGCGGGCGAGGAAACGCCCCCTTGATGCCAGAAGCTTGTTTGCCAGAAACTTTTGCCGGTTTGAGGTTTGGGGGCAGCAGCGTGTAGATGGCCGGCTGCACGACCCAGGTGCTCACTAGAATCAGCAATACACCGCCGGCCGCGACCAGTCCCAGTTCGGCAAAACCGGGAAAGTCTACGGTCGCCAACGCGCCGAAAATCAGCAGGGATGCGCCGCCAGCGGTCATCACTGCGTGGAAGGATTCGCCCATCCCATCCGCAATGGCATCGGTCAGGGACTTGCCCTTCCGACGTTCTTCGGCGATCTGCGACGTGGTAAAGATGCCGTAATCAGCACCCAGCCCGAACAGGATCGCCAGAAAGCTGGACGTGATGATTGTAAGGTGGCCCACCGTGCCCAAGGCCAGGGCCAGACTCCAAAGAGCGCCGAGGCCCATAGGTATGAAAATCGCCAAAGCCCAGCGTACGCTGCGAACCACCAGGAAAATCAGCGCTGCAATCAACCCGGCGGCGGTCCAGATCACCAGCTTGATATCCCTCTCGATATCAACATATTCCTCGTACTCGATCGCCGGTAGCCCCGTCAGCACCACGCCGGGCGCCTCTCGTCCCGCGGCCCGGTATTCTTCGGCAAGGGTCTCGGCCACCGATTTCACACGCTCATTGAAAGGCTGGAGAACCTCAAAATCCTCTGAGTGATTGCTCGCATGAACAAACAGGAAAAGCATCTTTCCATCATGTGATGCAAAATAACCATCCCCCAGCTGCCCTGCACCTACACTGGCCAACAGGCCAGTCCAATCGATGCGATCGGTGGGCGCTGTGTTGATCCAGCGCTGCCATTCATCGAGTGCCGCCCCGAGGGCATTCAATCCGGTATTAGCCTGGTTCAGGTCAACCTCGGTCATCGATGTCGGCAGGCTCAACAGGTTGTGAGCGTTTTGGATAAGCAATTCCAGTGTGGCTTGTTTGGCACTGTCGACCTGACTCAGCAGGTTGTTGAGTCCCGCAAGCTGTGCTTGCGGCATCAGCAAGTAGGCATGCTGCATGAAGAACTGGGAGTCGAGGCGCTCGGTGGCCTGATCGATCTCCGGTTCGGCTATCAGTCGCTTCGCCAACTCGGTAGCGTAAGCTTCCATGTCAGCGCGAGGGGCATTCTCCAACGCGACCACCAGGTCAGACGCTGCGCCAAATTTCTCCAGGAAACGATTGAGGCGCCATGCCACTTCCGTGTTTTGCGGGAGCAGGGCTTGCCGGGACGTGTAAACCGGTAGATGGGATGCGGCCTGCAGTGCAAAGGCGGAGAGGATGAGCGTTAAGCTCAGGACGAACCAGGGATGCAGGGCGCTAGCCCGGGCAATCCGGGTAACCAGTTGCTTCATGAGTGGGATTTTGTGAACTTCTGAGGTGAGACAGAAACGAGAGAGCTCAGCGGTTTCTCTCAAGCCATTAGTGAGGAAAATAATGTCAGCCAAGTGGAACATTGTCCGTCAACAACTGCCATGGGTCCATGGTAATCATCGAGTCGGTCCAGGTATCCCGCGCCCATTTCAAGGCCTGCCTGGAATTTTTTCTCTGGCTTACGTCTAACATTGTGGCCTTCAACGGCAGTGTTGCTGTCAATTAACGTAATTAGCCTTTAGAGAGATAACCATGGAGATCAACGGTAAAGCCATCCTTTGGGGGATCGGTATTTTTTTGGCGATCTATTTAGTGCACATCGCCTTGCTACCGACGCTGGTCGGCAAGGAGGCCGCCGAAAGTGAAAATCAGGGGCTGTTATATGCCATCAATCAGGCACTCGGCCTGGCCACCTGTCTGGTGGCAGGCTTCGTTGCGGCAAAAAAGGCCGATCATCATGGCTTTGTCCATGGTGGCATCGTCGGATTTGTCAGTACAATCGTCACGGCACTGTTAGCCATGATCTGGGCTGTCATCACTGGGGCCAAATTCGCAGGATTGGCCACGCTGCCTTTCTGGCTGGTGGTCAACGGCTTTCTCTGCGCCTTTGCTGGACTCTTGGCCACCAACATGGTTGAAGACGAAAGTGCGGAATGAGAGAGGCGTGTCGTGAACCGCGACCGTCAAAAAATCTGCCCGTGTTCTGTGAATGGAGAGGAACGACCCGGCTGAGTCCGGGTCGTGAACCATTGATGGTTGTGAAGTCCGGGAAATTACCGGTTCACCTTATCGCCTTGCTGTTCGACCTTTTGACCGACTTTTTGCATGTCCTTGCCTAATCCACTCCAGGTATTGCAACCGGTAAACGCAAGGCAGAAGGTAAGAAGAATCACTGAGCTGATTAAGGCTTTCATCGTCGTCTGGCTCCCGAGTCATGGGGGTGATTGAAGTGTCAGGGGCGATAGTCGGCCCCCGCAAACCAAAGTTATCTTAGCCAATCTATCTTCCACTTCAAAGCATACGGACGGCTCGGGTGGTCAGCGAAGTATCTTGCGATGTCAACGCAATAGACTGCAAAGCTGGGCTTGAGGAGCCGATTAGGTCTCGTCATCTTTGGGCCGTATAATGCTCTGTTTGCCATTACCCCCGCAGGCCCGCTCCCTCATGATCGAGAAATTACGAAATATCGCTATTATCGCCCACGTCGACCACGGCAAGACCACCTTGGTGGACAAGCTGCTGCAGCAGTCCGGCACCTTTGCCGCGCATGAAAAAGTCGAAGAGCGGGTCATGGACTCCAATGCGCTGGAGAAGGAGCGCGGCATTACGATTCTGGCCAAGAATACGGCGATCGACTGGAACGATTATCACATCAACATCGTGGACACCCCCGGCCATGCCGACTTTGGCGGTGAAGTGGAGCGCGTGCTGTCGATGGTGGATTCGGTATTGCTGTTGGTCGACGCCGTGGACGGGCCGATGCCGCAGACCCGTTTCGTGACCCAGAAAGCCTTTGCCATGGGCCTGCATCCGATCGTCGTCATCAACAAGATCGACCGGCCAGGTGCCCGTGCGCATTGGGTGCTGGACCAGACTTTTGATCTGTTCGACAAATTGGGCGCTACCGAAGAGCAGCTGGATTTTCCGGTGGTTTACGCGTCGGCACTCAACGGCTATGCCGGAGACAATCCGGATATTCGCGAAGGGAATATGGATTTCCTGTTCCAGACCATTGTGGACAAGGTCCATCCGCCAGTGGTGGATCGCGATGGCGGCTTCCAGATGCAGATCAGTCAGCTGGATTACAACTCCTATGTGGGCGTCATCGGCATCGGCCGCATTCAGCGTGGCAGCATCAAGACCAACTCGCCGGTGGTCGTCGTCAATCGCGACGGGTCGCAGCGCAATGCACGCTTGCTTCAGGTTTTCGGCTTCAAGGGCTTGGAGCGGGTCGAAGTGCCGCATGCCAATGCCGGCGACATCATCGCTTTCACTGGCATTGACGCGCTGGAAATCTCCGACACCATCTGTTCGCCGGATGCCATCGAAGCGTTGCCGCCACTGACCGTGGATGAGCCCACCGTGACCATGACCTTCCAGGTCAACAATTCGCCGTTTGCGGGTAAGGAAGGCAAGTTCGTCACCTCGCGCCAGATTCGCGAGCGTCTGCAGCGTGAACTACTGCATAACGTCGCGCTGCGGGTCGAGGATACCCCGGACCCGGATAAGTTCCGCGTCTCGGGACGTGGTGAATTGCATCTTTCGATACTGATCGAAAACATGCGCCGCGAAGGGTATGAGCTGGGTGTGTCGCGCCCGGAAGTCATCATCAAGGAGATCGATGGCGAACCCTGCGAGCCCTATGAGTTTGTCACCATCGAGGTAGAAGAGACCAACCAGGGCTCGGTCATGGAAAAGCTGGGCGAGCGCAAGGGCGACCTGCTGAACATGGTGCCGGATGGCCTGGGCCGGGTCCGTCTGGAATACATGATGCCGTCACGTGGGCTGATCGGCTTCCAGACCGAGTTCATGACGGCGACTTCCGGCACGGGTCTGCTCTATCACGTGTTCGATCATTACGGTCCGGTCAAGAAGGGTGACATCGGCCAGCGCATCAACGGCGTCATGATCTCGATGGTGGCCGGCAAGGCGCTGGGTTATGCGTTGTTCAACCTCCAGGATCGGGGACGCCTGTTCATCGATCACGGTACCGAGGTGTATGAGGGCATGATCATCGGCATCCATTCGCGCGACAACGATCTGGTCGTCAATCCCACCAAGGCCAAGCAGTTGACCAATATCCGGGCGGCGGGCACCGATGAGAACATCCTGCTGACCCCCCCCATCCGCTTCAGTCTGGAGCAGGCGCTGGAGTTCATCGATGATGATGAACTGGTTGAGGTGACGCCGAAATCCATCCGCATTCGCAAGAAGCTGCTGCTGGAGCATGAACGCAAAAAAGCCAGCCGTTCCTCCTCGACGGCTGAGGCTTGATCTCGCTGGGGGCAAGGCGTTCGCTTTGCCCCCATTCCTGATGAGTGTTCGCTCCCTGGCGTGTTTCTGTCTCGATAGAATAGCCGGACCGGTCTAGCCGAACTTCAAGAATCGGAGCATGTACACCCAGCACTTTCGTCTTACCGAGCTACCGTTCTCGATTGCGCCCAATCCGCGTTACCTCTATCTGAGTCCCCAGCATCGGGAAGCCTTGGCGCACCTGCTGTATGGCATTGGTGTCGGAGGCGGTTTTGTCGTTTTGACGGGTGAAGTGGGTACCGGCAAGACCACGCTCTGCCGAGCCTTGCTCGAACAGTTGCCGGAAGACGTCGATATCGCCCTGATTTTCAACCCGCGATTGAATTCGCGTGAGTTGTTGGCCGGCATTTGTGACGAGCTGCACATACCTTATGTGGGTCCGAAGGCGAGCCTCAAGCAGCTGATCGATGCGCTGAATCAGTATCTACTGGAGTCTCATGCACGGGGACGGCGGGTGATTGTGCTGATCGATGAAGCGCAGAACCTGCGTTTCGATGTCCTGGAACAGGTCCGTTTGCTGACCAATCTGGAAACTAACCAAGCCAAGCTGCTGCAGATCATTCTGGTCGGGCAACCCGAGCTGAACCAGATTCTGGATCGTCCCAACTTGCGTCAGTTATCCCAGCGCATTACCGCGCGTTACCACCTGAATCCCCTGTCGCTGTCGGAAACCCGAGACTATATCCATCACCGCATGACGGTAGCCAGCGGACTAAAAGAGGTATTCACCCGATCCGCAATTCGGACCATTCATCGCAAGGCCCGGGGGATTCCCAGGCTGATCAATCTGATGGCCGATCGTGCCCTGCTGGGTGCCTACACACTCGGAAAACAACGGGTGAGCGCGGGCGTCGCAAGACGGGCAACTGATGAACTAATGTCGGGCTCACCCAAGGCAAAGTATCGTCGCCTGGCAGGTTTATTGTTACTTGTCATATCCTTGCTTGCCGGAGTTTATTACCTGGATATTCTTCCCCTTCCATGGGTTCGGGTTATTGGTCCAGTGGAGACCCTCTCTGAGGGCATTAAGCCAGCATCAAACGTACCGACGGAGAACAATGCGCCCGTCGAACCGCCACAACCCCTCTTGAAGGATCCAAATTTCGATAGACCCCAGCAGGAATCCGCTAAAGAAGAAAAGGACAATCCCACGGCAGACTCCCCCCAATTTGCCGAGTGGATCGCAAGCCCCAAAAAAAATTGGCCAAATGCGATGAAATCGTTGCTCGGCGAATGGTCCGTCACGATCCCCGATCCTCATGAAGATGCGTGCGCGCTTGCTGCGGAGCACGGGATTCGTTGCCAACCGATTCAGAGTTCATGGATCCAAATTAAGAATATCAACCTTCCTGTGGTGCTTGAGTTTGTTCTGCCTGACGGACATAAGCGCTATGCCTTGGTGAAAGGCGTTGTTGGTAATTGGGTCGAAATGGTGCTTGCTGACGACTCAAAAAAATTTGCTGAGCGCGACCTGTTGCCTCTATGGACTGGTGCTACGACGGTGGCCTGGAAGCCTGGACAGGCGGAGACCAAAACGCTCAAGTCAGGGGATCGGTCTCCTCTGGTAGCTTGGGTTCGCCAGCGCTTGGGCGTATCCGCGCCGAGCGAAGCCGAGACCTTTTATGACGAGCTGCTGCGAGAGAAAGTCACGGCGTTTCAGTCGTCTCGGGGATTAAAGCCCGATGGCATTATCGGAACCCTGACTTTCCTGAGCCTTCAAACTGCCGGCCCATCCGTCGGGATTCCGCGTCTCAGCCCGGTGGCACCGTAACGGAGGATCAGCCGATGTCCTATATCCTCGACGCATTGCGTAAGTCTGAACGAGAACGTCAGACGGGACAGGTTCCCGGGCTGCCCAACCTTGTTTCCGACAGTGACAATAAATCCCCCCGCTGGCTTTTCTGGCTGGTGGGCTTACTGTTACTGATCAATTTGGGCGGGGTCGCTTACTGGTTGTTTCTTAGAGCTGGTCAGGAAGGATCCCAAGCGCCAGTCGTCGCTTCCCCAGGGGCTCCGTCGCCATCGATCCCGTCTGCAGCCCAAGCAGATCAGGCGATGACGACATCCGTGGTCAATGCAGGCACGCCATCTCAGGGGCAAGCCAGTGTAACGATGGCCATTCCTACGGCGCCCGCGCTGGTGGCACCACACCCTGTCCAGCCGGTCGGCCCCTCGGTTATGCCGGCTGCGCCCGTTGCGCCTCAAGTCGTTCCGCCCATGGTGGGTTCTGCCTCGGTGCCAGTGTCTCCGAAAGGGGTCGCATCGGTCCCGACTCAAAGTCAGCCAACGCCGCAAATCCAAGTGCCATCCGCCGGCATGGCTGAGTCGCCCGTCAGCGTTGCGCCACCATCCTCTGCATCCACGGCAAGAACAGTTCAATCTGTTCCCCCCGCGGTATATCAACCTGAGTCATCGGCAGCGGCCGTCCCAGCACCGTCGGGGGCATCCAGAGAGCTGCCTTATTTTCCGGCAGAGAATCCGCCAAGCTCACGACCATCTCCAGTCCGTACCCCTTCGGCACAGGAAGAGGACTTTGATGCGGTGGATGCGGAGATGGAGGCCGAGGGCGAGCCACGGGCTGAAGCCCGATCTTATGATCGTGCACCCCAGTCCTCCTCCGTCCGGCATGGTATCCGGACGGGAACCCCTCACTTGAGCGATCTCCCGGTTGAATTCCAGGAGAAGGTTCCTCCATTCAAAATCACCATGTTTGCGTACTCCAAATACCCGGCCGAACGATTTGTGATCATCGACATGAAGAAAAGCCGGGTAGGGGACCGATTGCCCGGCGGAATTCTGTTGCTGGAAATCCAGTCGGAGAATCTGGTTCTGGAGCTGGATGGTCAGAAATTCATGATCCCGCGTAACTGAGGAGACTCTATCGCCCGTGCGTTTGGCCTTCATTTTAATTTGGCTGTTGTTTTGGTCGGGCTGGTCATTGGCCTGGACCGGAAAGGTTGTGGCCGTTCATGATGGCGACACGCTATCGGCGCTGCAGCGGGGACGCGCCATCAAACTACGACTCAACGCGATCGATGCCCCGGAATTACACCAACCTTTCGGGCAGCAATCGCGGGAATCACTCTCCAGTCTGTGTTACGGGAAATTTGCCAGTATCGAATCAGAAGCACGCGACAAATACGACCGAGTAGTCGCGCACGTCAGGTGCGGCGGGCTGGATGTCAATGCGGAACAGATTCGCCGTGGGATGGCATGGCATTACGCCAAATACAGTGACAACGCTCAACTCCAGGGTCTCGAAAGTGAGGCACGAACACGCCGGCGTGGGCTATGGTCCTCCGGCAAGCCTGAACCGCCCTGGGATTACCGGCACAAGGATGACCCCAAGACCCAAGGATCTGAATTGTCCCGGCGCGTTCCCATTTCCCGACGCTGCGGAAGCAAGCGGCACTGTGGCCAGATGGAGACGTGCGGGGAGGCAATCTATTATTTGCGCCGCTGTGGCGAGACCGGTCTGGATGCTAACGGGGATGGTCTTCCCTGTGAATCGCTGTGCCGCCCTTGAAGCTTTCCATCCATCGAAGAGCCCCCATGTACCGGATTATTGAGCCTGAAAGCATGGTCGCATTGAAAACTATCCTGACACGGGAGATTTATCGTTTCATGCGCATCTGGCCACAGACTGTTCTGCCGGCGGCCGTGACCACTTCCCTCTACTTTCTGATCTTCGGAACCCTGATTGGCAACCGCATTGGCCCAATGGATGGGATGACCTACAGGGACTATATCGTGCCGGGAGTGGCCTTGATGTCGGTCATTACCAATGCCTACAGCAACGTGGTCTCCTCGTTCTATTCCAGTAAATTCCAGCGCAATATCGAGGAACTGCTGGCTTCGCCAGTGCCGAATTGGGTCATCCTGACGGGTTACGTCGGCGGTGGAGTGGTGCGGGGCCTGGTGGTAGGGTTGCTGGTGACTGGTATCGGGATGCTGTTTTCCGATCATCTGAGTTTTCAGCACCCTTGGGTGATTGCGGCGGTCTTCCTGTTGACCGCGACGCTATTCGCCCTGGCTGGATTCATCAATGCAGTGTATGCCAACAGCTTCGATGATATTTCCATCGTGCCCAACTTCGTGCTGACGCCCCTGGTTTACCTCGGCGGAGTGTTTTATTCGATCCATCTTTTGCCGGATTTCTGGCAAAAAGTATCGCTGGCCAATCCCATCCTTTATATGGTCAATGCCTTCCGCTACGGATTTCTGGGCGTGTCCGACATCCCCGTCCTGCCCGCCTTGGCGGTGGTGGGAGTTGGGGTGATGGTGCTGTGGGCCTGGGGGCTTTGGCTTCTGTGGCGTGGTACGGGTTTGAAGAGTTGAATGGCCGGCCGGGCATGTCATTTGTGATTCATGGATAAGGACCTTCAAGAGTTCCAGACGCTCAATCCGGTCAAGGGCAAGGCGTTCACCCTGCGGGGGCGTTTCGAGCCGGCCGGCGATCAGCCCGAGGCCATCCGTCAGCTGATCGAGGGGCTGAATGACGGCCTGCTGCATCAGACCCTGCTGGGAGTGACCGGCTCGGGCAAGACATTCACCATCGCCAATGTCATTTCGCGGGAACAGCGTCCCACCCTGATTCTCGCGCCCAACAAAACGCTGGCGGCGCAGCTGTACGGCGAGATGAAGGAGTTTTTCCCCGATAATTCGGTTGAGTATTTCGTCTCCTATTACGATTACTATCAGCCGGAAGCCTACGTTCCCTCGTCGGATACCTACATTCAGAAGGATGCCTCGCTGAACGAGCACATCGAGCAGATGCGCCTGTCCGCTACCAAGGCGCTGATCGAGCGCCGGGACACGATCATTGTGGCCACGGTATCGTCCATCTACGGTCTGGGCGAGCCGGCGTCCTACTTCAGCATGGTGCTGCACCTGGTGCGCGGCGACATGATCAGCCAGCGCACGCTGTTGCGCCGTTTGGCAGAGTTACAGTACAGCCGCAATGATACCGAGCTGCGCCGGGCGACCTACCGGGTCAGAGGGGAGGTGGTCGATATCTATCCGGCCGAATCCGAACGCGAGGCGCTGCGAGTAGAGCTGTTTGACGACGAGATTGAACGCCTGTCCCTGTTCGATCCGCTGACCGGCGAAATCTTGTCTCGTATTGCCCGCTATACGGTCTATCCCAAGACCCATTACGTCACGCCACGCGATCGTATCCTGGAAGCTATCGACCAGATCAAGGTGGATCTGCGGGCTCGACTTGATGAACTGCGAGATCAGCACAAGCTGGTGGAGGCTCAACGTCTGGAGCAGCGGACGCTCTTTGATCTGGAGATCATGCTGGAGGTCGGCTACTGCTCCGGCATCGAGAACTACTCGCGCTATTTGTCCGGTCGCGGGCCGGGTGAGGCCCCGCCCACGCTCTTCGATTATCTACCCGATCATGCCCTGCTGGTGGTGGACGAGAGTCACGTGACCATTCCCCAGTTGGGAGCTATGTACCGGGGTGACCGGTCTCGCAAGGAGACCCTGGTCGACTATGGCTTCCGCTTGCCCTCTGCACTGGATAACCGACCCCTGCAGTTCGAAGAATTCGAGAAGCGGGCTCCTCAGCGGATCTATGTTTCCGCCACGCCGGGGCCGTATGAGCTGAAACATTCCGGTGCGGTCATCGAGCAGGTGGTGCGACCGACCGGGTTGATTGATCCGGTGGTAGAAGTGCGTCCCGCGGTGACGCAGGTGGAGAATTTGCTGGTGGAAATCCGCGAGCGGATTCGCAAGAACGAGCGAGTGCTGGTCACCACCCTGACCAAACGCATGGCGGAGGACCTCACCGAGTATCTCTTCGAGCGCGATATTGCCGTGCGTTATCTCCATTCCGATGTGGAAACGGTGGAGCGCGTGGAGATCATTCGTGATCTCCGTTTGGGCAAGTTCGATGTGCTTGTGGGCATCAACCTGTTGCGCGAGGGTCTGGATCTGCCCGAAGTGTCACTCGTGGCTATTCTGGATGCCGACAAGGAAGGTTTCCTGCGTTCCGTCTCTTCGTTGATTCAGACCATCGGCCGCGCGGCGCGCAATATCCATGGCAAGGCTATTCTGTACGCCGATCGCATAACTGGATCGATGGAGCGAGCCATCGAGGAAACCGATCGTCGACGCGCGAAGCAGGTGGAATACAACCTGAAAATGGGCCAGGTGCCGCAGGGAATCGTCAAGAAAGTCACCGATATTCTTGAGTTGCCCATTCCGGGGTCCATGTCGGGCGGACAGAAAAAAAGCCGATCGAAGGTGGCTGAACCGCCACCGGAGTACAAGCACATCAAGCCAGCGGATGTCGCCAAGGTCACTAAGCAGCTGGAGGAGAAGATGTACCTGGCCGCCCGCGAGCTGGAATTCGAGGAAGCGGCTCGTCTTCGGGATGAAATCAAGCGCATTCAGACGGACATGCTGCTGGCCTGAGTGGCCGTCATTACCTATATAGGGCGCATGGGTCGTCCATGGGAAAAAGACTATTCCCCCCAAAACGCCTCAGAATCAGGAAAAAAGTGCACCTATATGGGGAGTCAATCGGCATAATGTCGGGCTGACTAAAACCGCCCATTTATCGGGTTTATTCGCTCATCAGCGCTCTTATTGGGGCTTTGATGCCCTGCGAAACTACCCGCATTTAGAGAAGCCGCCCATGTCTGTCATACACCATGCCCTGGTTTTGAATCTCCACCAGCCCCCCGGCAATCTCGAGCATCTTCTGGCTGAAAAGCCATGGGAAGCGCGCGAGATTTTGTATGCGTACGACCGCATTCCGCGATTCATCTGGCCTTACGAAGATGTCGCCCGAGTGCACGTCTCGCTTTCGGGGAGTTTGCTGGAAACCCTGTCCAATAGCGAGTTTCAGCAGAACGTCTATGGTGTGGTGGATTGCGGGTCGCTGCTCTGGCACTTTCAGAACCGGAATATCATCGATATTCTCGGCACTGCTTATTATCACCCCGTATTACCCCTGATCCCGGAATCCGACTGGCCCGAGCAACTGGCTCGTTGGCTGGGTATCGCCCGGCATCTGTTCTGGCGCCAAGATTTCTCTGGTTTCTGGCCGCCGGAAATGGGCTTCTGCATGGAGATGATTCCGCTGCTCAAACGCCAGGGCTATCGCTATGTCATGGTGGATAGCGAGCATGTCGAAGCGGTGACGCCCATGGCTGAGCATGAGCGCCTGTATCGTCCCCATGTTGCTCGCCATGGCGGAGAGGAGATTATCGTGATCGTGCGTGATCGCGAACTTTCCAATGCCCAGGCCTCAGGTATGGATTATTTGTGGTTCGTCAAGGAAGTCGCCCAGAGAACCAAAGCTTGTGATCATCCGCCACTGGTGACGACCTGCAGCGATGGCGAGAATGGCGCCTGGTTCAGGAATACCAATAATGACGCCAATTTCTGGGGAGGCTTCTACCGCGACTTGCTGGAGGCGGCGCGTTATGATGGCTCCATCCGGCCCACCTTTATCCATGACTATCTGGAGCAATACGGTACTTCTGGCGAGGTCACCGTCAAGACCGGCGCCTGGAATACGGAATGGCACGATGGTCAGGATTTCACTCAATGGACAGGTTCACCGTCGCAAAAGGCGTCCTTGCACCGGCTCCGGGTCGTCAGCACCGCGGTCCAGGAGGCGATGCGTGAAGCCGGTCATCGTGAGGTCGGCGGACAGGAGCAAACTGTCCTCGAGGAGGCCCAATGGCGCGTGTTGCGGGCCGAGACCAGTTGCAATTTCTATTGGGGAGAGGAGTGGGTTGACCGCGCTAACCAGGATCTGGACGACGCCGAGGCCACCCTGCGCAGATTCCGCTCCAAGAAATATCTGATCGATGCCGATCCCGGCTGGTTGACGACGCCATAGGCTCCCGTAAAGGAGCGTATCAGCCCTCGCCAATCAGTTCGAAGACATTGCCGTCCGGATCGTGACAGAACAGGACCGGCCGACCGGATCGGCTGCCCGTGCAGGAGACGCCCGCTGCCTGCAGTCTCTCCCTCAGGCCAGCCAGATCGCGGACCCTCAGGGCAATGTGGCGTTGCGTCCCGGGGTAATCCTGATCCGCTTCGGTCCCGGCACGCGCTGACACAATCAAATGGATCTGCTGCTCGCCGGCCTGATACCAGAGCCCATCAAAAGGCTTGCCGGGTCGTTCGCAAGGACTCAATCCGAGCAGCTTTTCATAGAAGGTTGTGGACGCCTTCAGATCGCGCACCAGAACCGACGCATGGTGAATGCCCATCACGCTCATGACCGTCGCTCCGGCGCGGCATCACCGGATGAGTGAAACAGCGGTTCCGCGAATTTCTCCTTCAGGAATCGCCCATGGACCAGCAGACCGGTCGCGTCTTTTTCAAAGAGGCTTTTGGCCAGGTCATGCAAGGTGGTATCGAGCAGCGTCAGTTGTTCATTCAGAGTGTCTTCCGCCGTGTTTTCGCCGTGCAGGGCTTCGGTCCTGGCCAGGGTCGGTGGCAATCGCAGGTATTCGTTGAGGGTGTCCGGCAGGTACTCAAAGGCGATCTTGCGGACCTCGAAAGGGCGCAGGTCCATTAGTTCCCGGGAGCCATCCTCCAGACGAAACAGGAGAAAGCCCAATTTCTCCTCGATGCTGGCCAGTAGCTGACGGGTCTTCTCGGTCGACCGTTCACCGAGTTTTTCCTGCAAGGGTCGCAGCTTCCTGCGCCACGCGGCCAGCTCGGGGCTTTGCGTCTGGTCAGCCCCCATGGAACGCATGAATTCCTGCTCCATGACGGCGTAGCTGGCTTGTTGAAATCGTTGTCGATAATCCTCCAGTTCCGCCATCAGCAAAGCCGCGGGTGAACTCGCCGACTGCAGATGAGCTTGGGAGAACTGGCGGTTGGGCAGAGCCTGCAGGCGGTTGAGCAATGTCGGAAAGCCCTCCAATGCCAGATGGCGAAGGTCCTCATCCACGGCTTTTTGCGCCGCCGGATCAAACTGCGGTGCCAGATTCTTGATCGCATCGAAGGTTTCCTGGGCGAGGTCGGCGATCACCGGGTCATGGCTACGATTAAGGCGCAGCACTTTTTTTTCGATACGTCGCAACTCACGTTGCAGCGGCCAGGATACCCTCGGAATCGGGGTCGTGGCGGCCAGGGGCAGAGACATCCAGAGCGCCAGATAGACGCCAATCCCTAGCCCGCCGAAAAACATCGAGAGCAGGAAAAGGAAACGGATAAAATTGACATCCCATCCCAGATAATCGGCCAATCCGGCACAAACGCCCCCGATCCTTCTGCGCCGGGCGTTTCTCTGCAATCGCCGGCGGCTGGTGGGTTTGGCTGTGCGAGGTGCTTCCACTGTCATGATTTCCGCTGGCTGTCCGATGAATGAGATGGAATGGGGATTGTATAACGCAACTTCATCCAGTCACTCTGAGGGAGCACAGCTCCCATCAATGCGAGAAATGCCATTCAATCAGGAACGTTTTGATGGACGCCAAAATCCGATTTGAAGATCTAGCCATTCAGTGTTTATTTGACGCGTCCATCGAGTCCAGACTGATGGCGACTTCCCGCGCACAGACCGCGCTGGACCTGGGGATGCTGGATTTCGGCTTCGATGAGCCGCCTCGGCCCACGAGTGAAGTCTGTTTTCCCGACAAACCGATCCTGGTTGAGCCGCGGCATTTGGCTCGCCGCTCGCTTGGTACGCCCGCCGGATTGATCGCCCTCCTGCATGCCGTCGCGCATATCGAATTCACCGCGATTCTGCTGGCCTGGGACATGGCTTACCGGTTTCGAGACTTGCCCGAAGATTTCCAGCGCGACTGGCTGGGGGTGGCCATCGAGGAAGCGAGCCATTTTTCAGCGGTACGTGATCGTCTGCGATCGCTGGGGGCGGATTACGGCGATCTGCCGGCGCATCGGGGCTTGTGGGAACTGGCAGAGCAAACCTCCGGCGATGTCCTGCATCGGCTGGCCCTGGTGCCCCGCTTCATGGAAGCTCGTGGACTGGACGTAACGCCAGGCATGATCGCCAAGCTGACGGAGTTGGGTGATGCTGAGAGTGTGGCGATACTGGAGCTGATTCTGCGCGAGGAAATTGGCCACGTAGCTATCGGCACACGTTGGTTCACGGAGGTTGCCGAAGCGCGTGTCATCGATCCCGAGGTCACGTATTTCGGACTGATCGATCGCTACATCAAGGGTGGTGTGCGCGGGCCGTTCAATATCGAGGCGCGAAGGCGTGCGGGGTTCAGTGAGGCAGAGTTGGGTCGGCTGGCCGCGTTGGGGTAGCCGAGCGGAGTTCTGTTTCTATCAAACATCGTGGTGCGATTTACTCACCATGAACGGCTGAATTCTTACAGCGATTCCTTTGCCGGTCCCCGGGGTGTCCAGCAAAGCAGCCATTCCTGACCATCCCATTCCGGCAGGACGATCCGTTGGGCCGATAGACCATTGACGTTCAGCGAATGATTAGCCGGTCGGTGCGTGTGTCCGTGTATCAGCGCATTGACCCCATATTCGCGCATCACGGATTCGACCGTAGCCGCATTCACATCCATGATCTCGCGGGTTTTAGCGCCTTTGTCGAGGCCGCTTTTGAAGCGGTACCAGCGGGCATAAAGTTGTCGCATCCAGAGCGGTTTGCCCAGCGCATTGGCTTTCCATTCGGGAGCGCGGACGCGTAGGCGCGCCGCCTGATACTGGATGTCATCCGTGCACAAGAGGTCACCATGGGTCACCAGTGCGGGGGTCCCGTACAGGTCAATGACTTCATAGTCCTTCAAAAAACGGGCACCGGTCTGTTCGGCGAAGCGTTCGCCGAGGAGAAAATCACGGTTGCCGTGCTGGATGAAGACGCGGGTTCCGAGTTCGCTCAGTCGCTTCAGGCTGGCCTTGATGGCATTGAACGGCCAGGTGTTGTTGTCATCACCGATGTAGGCGTCGAACAGATCACCGAGGATATAAAGCCGTTCGGCACCCGTGACCCGTTGATGGCAGAAATGCAGGAATCGCTCAACGACCTCCGGCCGGCTGGCCGTCAGATGCAGGTCGGAGATGAAGAGCGATTCCTGTCGCATGTCTCGCGAGATGGGCTGATTACTTGGCTTCCACTACGGTGGCCTTGGTAATCACGATCGGCGTTTGCGGAACATCGGTGGGCATGGGGCCGCCGCGACCGGTGGGGACCGTTGCCATCTTGTCGACGATGTCCATGCCCTGGACGACTTCACCAAATACAGCATAGCCCCAGCCTTGAGGGGTTGGATTCTTGAAATCAAGAAAAGCATTGTCGGCGTAGTTGATGAAGAACTGCGCGGTCGCGGACTGCGGCTCCGATGTGCGGGCCATGGCGATGGTGCCGCGTTTGTTCAGCAGGCCATTGTCGGCTTCGTTCTTGATTGGAGCTTTGGTGGGTTTCTGGTCCCATTTCTCGGTAAATCCGCCGCCTTGGGCCATGAAGCCGGGAATGACGCGATGGAAGATGGTCCCGTCGTAATGGCCGGCCTTCACATAGGCGACGAAGTTCTCCACGGAGACGGGGGCTTTGGCCGAATCCAGTTTAATGACAATATCTCCCAGCGTGGTCTGCAGTTTGACTTCAGGGGCGGTGTTGCTCACAGGGTGTTTCTCCGTTTTTTTGGGTTTTGCCGCAGCATGACAGGTGAATGACAGGCTTATGGCGCATAGGAAGGTGATAAAGGCGTTTCTCATGGTTATCTCACGAAAAGTGGTAGGGAAATTTTGGCCCCTGCGGCGATCTTTCAGCGGGGTGACTTTGGCTCAGCGGTCACCGATGGTGATTTTATTGGCGGTTCGGAACTGAGCTCACCGATGTTCTTGATTTCAAGGGTGACCTGGCTCTCTTTGGCGCTGGCCATGTAATCCTCCAGGGTCTCTATGATATCCCGATCGATAAATTTTGCCCGTGTCCCATCGACGATGACATAGCTACCGGGTTCTATCTGGGCAAGTGCCTGTCTCAGTGGCGCCTTGTTAAGGAATGACACGTCCTTCTGCAGACGAAGCAAATAATGGGGTCCATTACGCGTGACCGAAATGGCGGAGTGGAAGTTGCTGCGCATGACATAGAACAAGCCGAACAGCATGCCGATGGCCATGCCTTTCAGGAGGTCGGTGAACAGGATGGCAATCATGGTAATGACGAAAGGCACAATCTGGCTGGCACCCTTCGCGTACATGTCCATGAAAAAGGCGGGCTTGCAGAGCTTGTAACCCGTAAGCAAGAGGATGGCCGCGAGGCTGGCCAGGGGGATTTCATTCAAGTAGCGGCCCAGGTAGATCGCGCTGATGACCAGCAGGACGCCATGGACAAAGCAGGCCAGCTTGGATTTGGCCCCGGCACTGATGCTGGCTGAACTGCGGACAATGACGGCCGTCATGGGAAGACCACCCATGGCACCACTCAACAGATTGCCGATGCCTTGGGCCTTGAGCTCATGATTGGTGGGGGCGACCCTTTTCAATGGGTCCAGTTTGTCAACGGCTTCCAGGCTCAGCAGGGTCTCCAGACTGGCGATCAGGGCGAGGGTGATGCCAATCCGGTAGACCTCGGGATTGGCCCATTGACTGAAATCCGGCCACACCAGCTGATTCAGAAATTCGCCGGGACCATTGACCAGCGGTACGTTGACCATGTGTATTTTTGCCAGCGCCAGATCGGGGAAATGGCTGCGGCTGAAAATGTTCCAGCCGATGCCCCACAGCACAGCCAACAGGGGCGCGGGTACCAGGGAAAGCCAGCGATGGTCGCTTATTGCACGACTTTTCCACAGCAGCATGATGGCGATGGCGACTGTGCTGACGATGATCGCGCCCGGCGAAACTGCTTCCCAGGAATAAACCAGCTCGGTTAGGGTCGTGTGATCGTCGCTCTGAAAAAACGCCTCGTCACCCTCGAAGTCAGCGTCGTAACCCACTGCATGGGGTATCTGCTTCAGAATTAGAATAAGTCCAATCGCCGCAAGCATCCCTTTGATGACTGCGTTCGGGAAATAGGCTCCGATCACGCCCGCCCGCAGGAATCCAAGAATCAGCTGTATCAATCCCGCCAGCATCACGGCAGATAGAAACACGGGATAACTCCCCAGTGTCTGTATGGCTTCCGCAACGATGATCGTCAAGCCAGCGGCCGGCCCGCTGACGCTCAGTTGTGAGCCGCTGAGCCAGGAGATGACCAAACCTCCGATTATCCCGGTAATGATGCCAGACACCAGGGGAGCGCCGGAGGCCAAAGCAATCCCGAGACACAAGGGCAGCGCGACCAGAAAGACCACAATGCCAGCCGGTATGTCCTCGGCAAGGTGCTCCAGGTAGTAGCGTGGCAAATGGGCCTGCATTCGGTATCCGGATTTATAAACGATGGGGCGGGTTACTTCTTGCGCCCTTTGCCGGGAATGGCCTTCCAGGAGTTGTCGTCTTCCTTGCAGAAGGCGATGCCTGTCACGCGCCGCAATCCGCCGGCACTCGCAATGATTTTTACTTCACGGCAATCCCGATCATTTTTCTGGATGGACTTGAGCACCGTGAATTCGCCCGAAGCCTTCGAGGTCGGATTGGACCAGGCGTTCGCCTGACCATCGGGTGCCGAATCGAGGGTCTTGCGCAGAGTCCCTTCAAACATTTCCCAGTCCTGAGGCGTGAAATATTCCGAAGGCGTATTCCAGAGTGTCGCCGAATAGTCGCCCCAGTAACCTATGGCAAGTGCCGACTGGCTCAAGGAAAGACCGGCCAGGGATAGGCCGAAGAGAAAGGATCGCATGGGGGGTATTGATCGGTTCACATCAATCTCCGTGATTAAAAAGTTGAAAAACGCGGCATAAGAAAATTGTAGGCATTCACCACGGCTAGGATCTTCAGGGCTTGATCAGATCAGTGTATTGATAGATCGACTCGATCGAATGCTGCGGGGTCAGCGTGACCAGTTCCTTGATCAGGCCATCATCGAGTCCATAGACCCAGCCATGCAGAGTAGGCGCATTCTGGGACTTCCACGCCTGCTGAATGATTGGGGTATGCGCCAGTTTGTAAATCTGTTCGATGATGTTGAATTCCACCAACCGATCGATGCGGGCCTCTTGAGTGGGCAGCATCTCGATATTTTCCTGATGCAGACGGTAGATATCCTTGATATGCATCAGCCAGTTGTTGACCAGTGTCATGTCCGAGCGCTGCTTGTCCAAGGCCGCCTTGATGCCGCCACAATCATAATGGCCGCAGACGATAATGTGTTTGACCTTGAGGACCTGAACGGCAAATTGCACGACGCTCAGGCTGTTGAAGTCGGTCGTGATGATTTGGTTGGCGATGTTGCGGTGGACAAAGATCTCGCCAGGGGTCGCGTTAACAATAATCTCGGCCGGCACCCGGCTATCCGAGCAGCCTATCCATAAAAATTCCGGTGTCTGCGCCTTGATTTGCTTCGTGAAGAAATCAGGGTCATGTGCGATTTTCTCCCCGGCCCAGGCCTTGTTTTCCAGGAGCAATTTTTCAAAAGTTTGCATGCAGCAGGTAGGCTCTTGAAGCGATGGGATGAAAAGTGGCTTGACGGTGAAGGATCAGGAATCGAAGCGTTTTTTGAGAAAACAACAATGATTTGTCAATGGGTTTTGCGGACTGGCGTGCCCTGATCAGGCCATCTCTAACAGCTCCGCTCGTGGAACAAGCCTCGCGATGGCGAGGGGGCGCCTGTTAATATCCTACCAGCTAATGACGACCAAACACCTTACACGGGGCAGTTAGACGATGTTTCGACTTCCGATCAATGAGCAAGGCTGGGGACTGTTTACCCGCCTGGTCGTCAATTTCCGTAAGTCCGAGCTGGGTCCCACTGCCACCTATTTATTTGTTTCCCTGATTGTTTTGCTGATTGCCTTCAACGCCCTGAATATCGTCAACAGCTATGTTGGCCGTGATTTCATGAGCGCCCTGGCGGATCGAAACGCTGACGTCTTTGTTCGTCAGGCATTTTTGTATGTCCTCGTTTTCGCCGGCTCGACGCTGGTGGCGGTGCTCCTTCGCTTTTGCGAGGAGCGCCTGGGGCTGTTGTGGCGTGACTTCATGACCACCGAGTTTGTCGGGTTGTATGTCAGTCCTCCTACTTACTACCGCATGAATGACGAATTGATTCGCCAAAGCGGGGTCGAGCATCCGGATCAGCGGATTGCCGATGATGTGAAGACCTTCACCACCATCACCCTGTCCTTCATCATCATGGTGATGAACGGGGTCTTCACGATTGTGGCATTCTCCGGCGTGCTCTGGATGATCAGCCCTTGGTTGTTTGGTGCGGCGCTGCTCTATGCTGCAATCGGTTCCTACATAACAATCAAGGTGGGGGGACGGCTGGTTGACCTCAATTACAAGCAACTGGACAAGGAAGCCGCATTTCGCTCGGGGCTGATTCATGTGCGTGAACGGGCAGAATCCATAGCGCTGCTTCATCATGAGGGCGGAATCAGGCCGCGCCTGCTCCGCCAATTCAAGGATCTGGTCGACAACAACCGGGTGATCATCGGCGTGAACCGCAATCTTGGGCTGTTCACCACCGGCTACAACTATCTGATTCAGATCATCCCCATTCTGCTGGTGGCCCCCTTGTTCATGCAGGGGCGGGTGGAGTTCGGTGTCGTCACGCAGTCGGCCATGGCCTTTGCCACGCTGGTCGCGGCCTTCTCGCTGATTGTGACCCAGTTTCAGTCCTTGTCTTCGTTTGCCGCAGTGATTCAGCGGCTGATCAATCTCTGGTACGTCATCGAGCTGGCCCAGACCGAAACAATGTCGGGTCTCGATGTAAGGGAAGAAGACGATGAGGTGGTCTTTCAGGATCTCACCCTGTTTTCGCCCAGTGACAAGCGGGTGCTGGTAAAGGATCTCTCACTCACCATTCCGCAGGGCATGCGGGTGCTCGTAACGGGCGAAGACGCCGCTCGTGACGCGCTGTTCAAGGCGACGGCCGGGATCAACGATGCGGGAACAGGACTGGTAAAACGGCCGCCGCTGGATCGCATCCTGTTTTTGCCGGAGCGACCCTATTTGCCTCCGGGGACGCTTCGTCAATGCCTGTCGACCATTCATCAGGCCAAGAAGAATTCCGATAGCGAGATCCTGGACGCCCTGGATGCGTTGGGTATCGGTGATGTAGTGAGCCGGGCAGGGGGTCTGGATGTCGAGCACAACTGGGATACGATGCTCTCCGCACATGAGCAGCGATTTGTTTCCTTTGCCCGAATCATGCTGGCCAGCCCCCGCTTTGCCGTCATGGCCAATCCAGCTCGTGACCTCGACACCTTGACGCGCACCCGTATCTTCAAGCTGCTTAAGGATCGCGGGACCACGCTCATCACCATGGGACACCTGGGTAAACGTGAGCGGGATGATCATGCCGCCAATTATGACGGCGTTCTTGAGCTGGGTGAGGGAGGCGAATGGCATTGGCATGAAACATAAGCCGGTTGCTCCAACGCTTGTGTCGGGCCGGCAGGCGGTGTCCGCAGTTGCCCGCCATTCGCAGTAATTGATACATTTCACGCCGCTCAAGCCATCTCCCGAATAATCATTGATGTCTCCCACCAAAACACGTTTTGCGCCCAGTCCAACTGGACTCATCCATATTGGCAATGCCCGCACCGCCCTGTTCAGTGCTCTCGCTGGTGAATCTTTTCTGTTGCGCATCGAGGATACCGACGCTGAACGCAGCCGGCGGGAATTCGTCGATGAGTTGCTCGGCGACCTGCGCTGGCTGGGTTTGGAATGGGAGGAGGGGCCGAAGACCAGTGAACCCAGCGAGACCTGGTACCAGTCGCAGCGGGGGACGATTTATGAGCATTACTACAATCAGTTGATTGAACAGGGTCACGCCTACCCTTGTTACTGCACGGCCACGGAGCTTGAGGTGTCGCGCAAGGTTCAGCTGAGTGCCGGCAAGCCGCCGAGATACGGCGGCCGTTGCGCCCATCTGTCCGGGGAAGAAGCCCGGCAGCGACAAGAAGAGGGCAGGGAGCCTACCTTGCGGTTTCGGGTGCCCAAGGGCGAGTTTGTCACCTTTGACGATGGCGTCAGGGGGGCGCAGAAATTTCTCAGTGATGACATCGGCGATTTCATCATCCGGCGTGCCGATGGCAGCGCGGCCTTTTTCTTCTGCAATGCGATTGACGATGCCCTGATGGGCGTGACCCACGTCGTGCGTGGCGAGGATCACCTGGCCAACACGCCACGGCAAATCATGCTGCTCAAGGCGCTGGGTCTCCCCCTGCCCAGTTATGCGCATACCGCCCTGATCCTCGGCGACGATGGTGCGCCACTCTCCAAGCGCAATGGCAGTCGCAGCATCAACCAGCTGCGGGAGGAGGGCTACTTTCCCCTGGCCCTGCTGAACATGATGGCCCGGCTCGGGCATCACTATGAATGCGAAGACTTGATGGGGCTAGCCGAACTGAAGTCCCGTTTTTCGATGACGCATCTGGGCCGATCGCCGGCCCGATTCGATCCAACCCATCTGCATCACTGGCAATCCCTGGCGATACGGGCCGTGTCGGATCACGAACTGAATGCCTGGTTGCGTCCGGAGACGGGTGCCATTGTTCCGGAATTTCAGCAATCGATATTTCTGGACGTGGTCCGCAGTAACTGCCTGTTTCCGGACGAGGCAGACCGATGGGCACGGATACTCTTTACCGATGAGCCGCTGCATATCGAGGAAGCCTCGGCCCAGGCGGCTGAACAAGCCGGTGAATCCTTCTTTCTTGCTGCCATCGATGCCGCCAACACGGCGGGCACCGATTTCGATGGCTTCCTCACAACGCTCAAAACAGGCACCGGCGCCAAGGGCAAGGGGCTATTCATGCCGTTGCGTGCCGCCTTTACCGGACGCCATGATGGACCGGAACTGGGCCTGCTTTACCGTGTGATCGAGCCACATCGACTGCACCGCCGTCTGGCTGAATTTACCTACACCTCCAACTAATGCTCCAGATCTACAACACACTGACCCGACGGAAAGACGTCTTCACGCCCATCGAGCCGGGTAAAGTCAGGATGTATGTCTGCGGCATGACCGTCTATGACTACTGCCATCTTGGCCATGCCCGGGTCATGGTTGCCTTTGATGTCGTCTCACGTTATCTGAGACACTTGGGTTATCAGGTGACTTATGTCCGTAATGTCACCGACATCGATGACAAGATCATTCAGCGGGCAAATGAGAATGGCGAGCCCATTGCGGCGCTGACCGAGCGTTTCATCGACGCCATGCATAAGGATGAGCGGGCGCTCGGTGTGCTGCCACCCGATATCGAACCTCGCGCCACCCAATCCATCGAAGACATCATTGCCATGATCGAAACGCTGATCGACAAGGGCATGGCCTACATCGGAGGCAGTGGCGATGTGTTCTATGCCGTGGCCGATTTCCCGAATTATGGCGCCTTGTCCGGCAAGCAGATCGAGGATCTGCGCGCCGGTGAGCGCGTCGATGTCGATGGTGCCAAGCGCGATCCGCTGGATTTCGTCTTGTGGAAAATGGCCAAGCCCGGCGAACCCAGCTGGGAATCGCCCTGGGGTCAGGGCCGTCCGGGTTGGCACATTGAATGTTCGGCGATGTCGACCCGTTGCCTGGGGCATCATTTCGATATTCATGGCGGCGGCATGGATTTGCAGTTTCCCCACCACGAAAATGAAATCGCCCAGTCCGAAGGCGCCACTGGGGAGACCTTCGTCAATGTCTGGATGCACAACGGCTTTGTCCGGGTCAACGAGGAAAAGATGTCCAAGTCCCTGGGCAACTTTTTCACGGTGCGTGAAATCCTCGACCGTTATCAGCCGGAAGTAGTGCGGTTTTTCATTCTGAACAGCCACTACCGCAGTCCTCTCAATTACTGCGACGAAAATCTGGATGAGGCTTTGGCGGCGCTGACCCGTCTTTACACGGCGTTGCGTGGCCTGAACTTGTCGCCTGATGCCGGCACAGAGTCCCT
>DIVI01000197.1:0-2555 GCA_002423305.1 Methylococcus sp. UBA6136
GTGCTTGGGCAAAAGGGAACCTGGTCTAATCCAGGCTACTGAAAACACCCACCGTGCGACCCAGCCAGTAGGCCAGCAGGAAGTCCACACCCGGCAACTGACCTCCGACTGTATTGGCCTTGTAATCCAATACCGACTGCTTCCAGTCGTAGACGTTATAGGCGCTGACCTCGAACAAGGGATATGCCCGCAGTGACTGGGTCCGATCCGTCCTGGTCCAGTCGAATTTCCATGGCGCGGATGGAAAGGGTGACATCACATAATCCGGCCGAATCCGATGGTCGATATGAACCTGGGTTTTGGGCGCCGGTATCTCCCTGAGACGCCAGAGAGCATCTTTCTTGGCATCCGCATGAGGCACCGTACCCATTGCAGCAAAAGCCACGCTCCATAATCCCATCGGCACCCGCGAAAATTGCCGGTAGACATTTTCCACACCTTTCCTCAAAACGGTTTTTGTATCGATTCCCGGCAGCGGAAAACGCTCGCTGAGCAGGTTGAACATCAGGTACTGGACAATCGACAGGTGTGTGCCACTCCAGTCAGCCGTGCCATTGACGTAGAGAGTGTTGTTGCCGGAGGCCAAGGACGAGGACTGGCGGTTCCACTCTTTTCTCGCCTCGCTCAGGGCCAATGTATTCCGAGTGCTGTAGGCGGCCAACCATAGCGCCGCCAATCGGTTGTAGCCACTACCCTGGGCTTCATTCAGCCGGTAAACCACCTGCGTGATGTCGTTCCTGATGCGTACGCACAAGGCATCGTTTCCGGTCGGTTGATCGCACAGGGACGCTTGCGCCACGGCCAACCCCAGCATGATCCCCTTGAACATGTCGTTATTACCGCCTTGTTCCCACTCCAGGCCAGCAAATCCCCCCTGCCCGGCCATCCAGGGGGCTACAGGATTGCCTTTGGCTTTGCGCAGGGTTCTGGCAAAAACTCGGGGATCGCCGGTGATCTCCAGGAGCTTGAGCAGCCCATCAGCACTTCTGGCGATGTTCTCCAATGCGACTGGATCACCGATCACTCGATACCAAAGATACTGACTTGCCGTGTAAGCACCCGTCCAAAGCGCTGCATCGTGACTGGGATACCCCTTCCCCTGGTTATCGACAAACTCAAACACCATGCCGGTATAGGTATCGATTCCCTTCTCAGCCGTTGCCTGCTGATAAAAGTCCGCTTTTCCGGCCAGCGTCCATTTGTAGGCATCGGCCCTGACCATAGTCTCCTGGAGACTAATCGGATCAATGACTTTATTAACGACCCTGAGTCGGTTGGAATTTTGTTGGTAGAAATCAAAGTCAGTGGTATCCGAAATCGCCGTATGAATGGGGTTTCTGAACTCCGGCCGGTTGATGAAGGGCTGCACCTCCGGCAATGCGTGATAGCTCGCATAAGTGGAAAATAGCAAATCGCGGGTTTTCGCAGGAATCAGATTGTGCGTGGGTGTCTCCCTTCGATTTTCCCTGAATATGGGCTCTGTCCCGCCTTGAATAGGCAAAGCCCAGGTCTCGGTGGCCCTGCCATCCGGGCCACTGAATTGCCCCTGCATGACGCCGCCATTAGGAACAAACTTTCCTGCAATCAGAGTCGGTTGTGTATCAGCTGAAGAGCGGAAGAGACTCCCCCGACTCCGAATAAAGTCGGCTTTCTTCAAAGCCACCGATATGTTTATGGTCCCATTTGGCTCCGGCACGGCAGTTCCCTGCCAGACCCAGGACAATAAGCGGTTATCTTCAACCAGGACTGAAGCGTCGTAATCGATCGTGCGAGTGAACCGATAGGTTTCACCGGCAGGCGTTAGCTCAACCTGCCCCGTGTATGCGCCCCGTGAATCCGTGCCATGAACTGACCAGACCATGCTGCCGGATGGATTGGCGCCAGCCACGCCAGGAAAAGCTGCCAGGAGCATGGCCGCCAGGGAAACCTCGGCGGCCGGTAGCTTCATCATTTTCTTCATTTCAATCCTCTTCACAGCGGAAACCCGATGGTCAAACGGTTGACTGACACTTTGCCCTCACCCGGCCAATCCTTCGTCATCTGGGTTGCACCAACGTTACGCGACGACTGTGACCAAGCAGGCATCAGGCTAAGCCGAATGATCAATTTCCGCCAATGAGTAAAACGAAAGTTTTCCATTTGCCCAGCGCATAAACGTGACAAATCTTATAGATCAGTAACCGGGTGCAACTCGGGAGTTTTCCAGGCAGTTTTCAACAGCTCCAGCTGTTCACGCAGCCAACGATGGCCAGGATCATCATTCACAGCTCGATGCCAAATCATGTGCGTTCTGATCGGCGGCACCTCAACGGGTAAGTTGAACAATCGAATGCTGTAGATTTTGGCAAACACGTCTGCCATTTCTCTGGGCATGACAGCCAAAAGATTCGACTGTCTCACGACGTGTGGCAAGAGCAGGGCATTAGGCACCTCCATCTCGGTCCGCTCCCGGATGCCCTCGAGCATATTTCCCAGCGCACCTTCACTCGAAGAAGATAGCAATTCGTAAGCGGTCACAAACTGCTCCGCCAATAAGGCTTCAATCGACGGATCGC
>DIVI01000197.1:2665-3141 GCA_002423305.1 Methylococcus sp. UBA6136
CTGGTGAGAGGGTCAAAGTCATCGCGGTTTGAAAACTCTTCCCTGATCAGATTGAGCGCCTGATGGATACGGAGATAAAGATCATCTGCCTTGATTGTGGGCACCAGTCCTTTGACGCGACCCTGGAAAAGTCGGTCATCTACCAGATACCTCAAACGACCCAAGGCCAGACTCACCGCAGGCTGGGTCATACCCAGGCGATCCGCCGCCTTCACCTGACTCCGCTCCTCGTACACAGCTTCAAACACAGTGAGCAAATTGAGGTCGATACTTCGGAGATTAATCATGGCTGGGAATTCGATACCGTTTGATTCTGGATGACATGTCTCAGTGCCAGTCCGTCACTGGCTCTCCTTTAAAGACTAACCGTGGACCTTGACGCTAATTCCCAAGGCCTCAATACGCTGGCCAAATGCGGCCAGCCAAGAAGCGGGCAATGCCCGAAGTCGACTGGCTTCGAACTGCTGAGATGGCCG
>DIVI01000150.1:0-6681 GCA_002423305.1 Methylococcus sp. UBA6136
CGATCACTTCGTCATGGCCGCCTGGGGCCGTGAACAGAAGGTAGGCGACAAGGTACGGATGATGGCCGATGGCAGCGCGGACTATGTCAGGAAACTGGGGCTCGACCGCGGCCTCACGCCCAACGGTATGGGCATCCGCTCACAACGCTTCGCCATGATAGTCGACAACGGCGTGGTCAAGTACCTTGGCGTTGAAGGCTCCGGCAAGTTCGAGGTCTCCAACGTCGAAGCCGTTCTGGCCCAGCTTTAAGGAAGACGGACTCAGGCGCCGACAGGGATGATCATCAAGGGATTGAATCCGAACCGCTGATAGCCCTGCTCGTTGAGCAACACATCCAGGGAGAGGGTGGCGATGTCATCGGCCAGAGGATCGGCGCCCGGCGACTTGTCCCGGTCGATGCGCTTTAGGTAGACGTGGCAGGCGTCGCAGGTTTCCGCCCGGATAGCCGGGTCGGCGCCTTCGATGCCTTGGTAGGCGATGTGCTCGCCGCTGCCACACTGGATGCACTGGATGCGCGGATAAGGCCATTCCGAAGCGCAGAAACCACAATGCAGGTAACGCAGGCCCGGCGTGTCGCCGACCGTGCGGAGGATGCTCGCGACCGGCCCGCCAAGACACACCGGACAAAGACCCGGCTCGGTCGGGTCACCCGGGTTTTCGGCACTCCGCTCAGCCGCCCAACGAACCAGCTCGATCTGCAAGGCAGCGGCCACGAACGGCAGGACGGCACTGTCCTCCGGGGCCGGCTGATCCATGCGCAACTCGATCACCCACGTCTCCACATCCGCATCGCTCGCCCCGACGATTCGAGCCAGCGTCTGATTCACGGGGGCGGATGACGCTTCGAAATCCTGAACCAACGCCTTCAGTACCGCCGTCAGCGCTAGGCTTCTTCGGAGTGCACCGACGGGATTGTCCTCAGCAGCCCTTCGCCAATCAGTGCAAGTCGATCGATCGGAAGCGGGCGCATCCACTATGTCGGCCTGCCTCTCAGCCAGCTCGGCCATCAGCAAAAGATACCCGGACAGACCTGGCACGGACGCTGCCAGATCACGTAACCGCCGGGCACGCTGGCGAAACAGTCGCTCGGGCTTGGGTAGAAGAATCGCCGGTGGTGGGCCGGCCTCCGTGCCGGCAGCGAGATTCAAGACTTGTCCCCGTCCTGGAGGATGCGCTTGTACCAACCCGGATGATGTTTGCTGGCCCAGGCGCGGCTGACGGTGCCGCGCACCATGGCGCCGACCGTGCCCCGTATCCAGATGGCTGCGTAGATATGGACGATGATGCCGGAGATCATCACGAAGGCGCAGACGGCGTGCAGCAACACGGCGATGCGGATGAGGTCGATGGGGAAATACCCGGCGAACCAGGGGCGCCAGATGATGATGCCGGTGATCAGCAACGTCGGGATGGTCGCGATCATAGTCCAGAACAGCAGTTTCTGGCCGGCGTTGTAGCGGTCCACTTCCGGCAGCCGGTCTTCCCGGTTACGGATCACGTCACTGATCCGCTTCAGCCATTCGACATCATTGCGGCTGATGAGGTTGTGATGCCAGAACTTCAGCGCCAACCCGGCAAACGACAGGAACATTACAACGCCGATGTAGGGATGCAGGATGCGCGTCCACACCGGCCCGCCGAAGAACTGCGTAAACCAGAACATCGACGGGTGAAACAGCGCCAGCCCGGAGAAGGCCAGCAGGATGAAGGTGATGGCGGTCAGCCAGTGATTGGCCCGCTCAGGCGGCGTGTAACGCCGGATGAGGCGGGAGTGGGTTTCCGTCTTCATGCGGGGTGGTCCTCCTCGTTGTCTTCAGCGTCGTTCGGGCCGATGGTCACGTAATGGAAGAAACCGGCCAGCGCCGTGAACAGCATCGCCGCCGTCGCCAGTGGTTTAAGGACACCTTTCCACAGGCCCACCGTCGGGCTGATGGTCGGCTCTTTCGGCAAGTCGTTGTAGAGCTGCGGCTGGTCGGCGTGATGCAGCACGTACATCACATGGGTGCCTCCGACGCCGGCCGGGTCGTACAGCCCGGCCTGATCGAAGCCGCGCTCCTTGAGGTCGGCGATGCGGTCGTTGGCGTGGTCGATCATGTCTTCCTTGCTGCCGAACACCAGCGCCTGGGTCGGGCAGGCCTTGATGCAGGCCGGCTCCAGCCCGACCGACACCCGGTCGGAGCAGAGCGTGCATTTGTATGCCTTGCTGTCCTTTTTCGAGATGCGCGGAACATCGAACGGGCAGCCGGCCACGCAGTAGCCGCAGCCGATGCAGTGCTCTTCCTGGAAATCGACAATGCCGTTGCTGTACTGAATGATGGCCCCCGGTGACGGGCAGGCCTTGAGGCAGCCGGGGTCAGCGCAGTGCATGCAGCCATCCTTGCGGATCAGCCATTCCAGCGTGCCGTTCTGTTCATGCTCGGCAAACCGCATCAGCGTCCAGCTGTTCTCGGTCAGGTCATGCGGGTTCTGGTAGGAACCCTCGTTGATGCCAACCTCCTCGCGCAGATCGTTCCACTCTTGGCAGGCCGACTGGCAGGCCTTGCAGCCAATGCATTTGGTGACGTCGATGAGCTTGGCGACTTCCTGCTGTTGCCGTTGCTGCGGCGGGGGCGTCGTGGTGGCCGAGCGCCGGGTGATATCCAGGGATTGTAGTGACATGGCTTACACCTCCGTCCGGCCTTTGAGCAACCGTTCCAGCAACGACAACTTAGGGGTGGCGCCCGTCTTGCCGTCCCACCGGCGACTTGGCGCCGGAGGGTTGGGTAACTCGGCATGGCGTGCCGCCAGCCCGGTGACCTTCTCCACCCTCACCAGAAACGCCTTGAATTCCGGCGTCTGCGTATTGGCGTCCCCGAGATAGGGTGTCAGGTTGTTGCAGAAGAAGCCCTTGCGGGTCTCGCCCATGAACCCCCAGTGCACCGGAATGCCAATCTGATGCAGCGGCTTGCCGGCCACGGTGAGCACCGGCAGGCGCCTGGTGACCACGGCCACGGCGCGGATATGGCCGCGCTTCGAGCGCACCTGCACGATCTCGCCATTGGCAATGCCCAGCTCTTTCGCCAGCGCCTCGCCGATCTCGACGAACTGCTCCGGCTGCAGCGAGGCATTGATGCGGACATGGTTGGTCCAGGTGTTGAACAGTTCGGTGATGCGGTAGGTGGTGGCCACGATGGGGAATTCATCGCTATCGCCCAGCATGGCGCGATCCTTGTCGAACACGCGCGCCGCCGGATTGCTGATCACCTTTGGGTGCAGCGGGTTACCGCCCAACGGCGTCTCGAAGGGTTCGTAATGCTCGGGGAAGGGGCCATCCGCCAGCTTGTCCGCGCCGAACAACCGGCCCACGCCCTCGGCATTCATGATGAACGGCAACATGTCGCTGCCCGGAGCCTGGTCGATCTTGAAGTCGGGCACATCGCAGCCGTTCCAGCGCTGGCCGTCCCATTCCAGAATTCGCCGCTTCGGGTCCCAAGGCTGGCCGGCCGGATCGCACGAAGCCCGGTTGTAAAGAATTCGGCGGTTAGCCGGCCACGCCCAGGCCCAGCCCGGCGAGATGCCCTGACCGCTGGGGTCGGACGGATCGCGCCGCGCCATCTGGTTGCCGGCCTCGGTCCAGGCGCCGCTGAAGATCCAGTTGCCGCAGGCGGTACTGCCGTCGTCGCGCAGCAGGGCGAATCCCGGCAATTGTTGGCCCTTTTTAAACAGCAGTTTGCCGGCGTCGTCGGGATCGGCCAGATCGGTTAGTGCCTGACCGTTGTACTCGCGGGCCAGCTCATCCGGCTTGGGATCGTGCGGATCGTGATACGGCCAGTGCAGATGCTGGATCGGCTCATGGAAGGCGCCGCCTTCCTTCTCGTAGAGCTCGCGCAGCCGCAGGAACAGATCGGACATGATCTCGATATCGGTCTTCGCCTCGCCGGGCGGTTCCGCGCCCTTCCAGTGCCATTGCAGCCAGCGCGAACTGTTGACCAGCGAACCATCCTCCTCGGCAAAACAGGTGGTCGGCAGACGGAACACCTCGGTCTGTATATCCGCGGGATTCACGTCATTGTGCTCGCCGTGGTTCTGCCAGAACTCCGAGGTCTCAGTGGCCAGCGGGTCCATGACCACCATGAACTTGAGTTTCGTCATGCCGCCACGGACCTTATTCTTGTCCGGGTAGGAGGCCAGCGGATTGAAGCCCTGACAGATGAAGCCATTGACCTTGCCTTCGGCCATGAGATCGAACAGCCGCAGGCTGTCATAGGGCTTGTCCAGCTTGGGCAGCCAGTCGTAGGCGAAATCGTTGTCGGCCGTCGCCGCCTCGCCGTACCAGGCCTTCATCAGGCTGGTGTGGAATTTGGGGAAGTTCGACCAGTAGCTGAACTGCCCAGGGCGCAACGGCTTGAGGGTGCGCTTGGCCAGATAGCCGGCGCGGTTGGTTTCCTGATCCCGAGGCAAGGTCATGTAGCCGGGCAGCATATCGGTCAAAAGACCCAGATCGCTCAGCCCCTGAATGTTTGAGTGGCCGCGCAGGGCGTTCACCCCGCCGCCACTGAGACCGATATTGCCCAGCAGCAACTGAATCATGGCCATGACGCGAATGTTCTGCACGCCCACCGAGTGATGCGTCCAGCCCAGCGCGTAGAGGCTGGTCAGTACCCGCTCCGGCGTGGCGGTCGAGGCGATCAGCTCACAAACCTTGAGAAAGGCTTCAATCGGCGTGCCGCAGAGCTCATGCATTTGTTCCGGCGTGTAACGGTCGACGTGGTGCTTGAGCAAATTGATCACGCAGCGCGGATGCTGAAGCGTGTCATCCACCTTGGCAAAGCCCTGATCGTCCAGTTCGTAGGTCCAGGTCGTCCTGTCGTAGCGGACTTCCGGATTATTGGCGTCATAGCCGCTGAAGAGGCCGTCCTCGAAGCGAAAATCCTCGCGCACGATGAAGGCGGCATTGGTGTAAGCCTTCACGTAAGGCCGATTGATGGCGCCCTTCTCCAGCAGATAGCGAATGACGCCATTGAGAAAGGCAATGTCCGAACCAGCACGAATCGGTACGTAAAGGTCCGCCACTGCCGCCGTGCGGGTGAAACGCGGATCGACCACAATCAGCTTAGCCTTGTTGCGCGCCTTGGCTTCCACCGCCCATTTGAAACCGACCGGATGCGCCTCGGCCGGGTTGCCGCCCATGGCGATGATGACATCCGCATGCTGGATGTTCATCCAGGTATTGGTCATCGCTCCGCGACCGAAGCTGGTCGCCAGCGCCGCCACCGAAGGCGCATGACAGATGCGCGCCTGACTGTCGATCATCACGATGCCGAGAGCACGGGCAATCTTGTTGGTGAGGTAACCAGTTTCGTTGGAGGCCGCTGAAGCCGCCAGGAAACCCAGCGAGTTCCAGCGGTTTACGGTCTGGCCTTGGTCGTTCTTGGCGATGAAATTGGCGTCGCGATCATCCTTCATTCGCCGCGCGACCTGCTCCAGCGCCCAGTCCCAGGACACGCGCTGCCACTCGCGGCTGCCCGGCGCCCGGTATTCCGGGTAACGCAGGCGCGTCTTGCTATGCACGAACGAGAGCAGCCCCGAACCCTTGGGGCACAGGCTGCCGCGACTGACCGGATGGTCGGGATCGCCCTCGATATGGATAATCTCGGCCTTGGCGTTCTTGGCCTTGTCACCCAGGCTGTACATGATCAGGCCGCAGGCCACGGAACAGTAGGGGCATGTATTGCGTGTCTCGGTGGTGCGGGTCAGCTTGAAGGTGCGGACATCCGCCACCGCCGCTTCCGGCGAGAACCCCAGCGCGGCCAGCGACGAAGCCCCGATCGAGGTCGCACTCAGCTTGAAAAACTGCCGTCGGTTGACTTGCATGATGCGGGTGCTCCTCTCTGATCGTATGCTGCTGGATATTACTGCGCTACTTGGGTGAGAATCGTGTCATGAATGGGCAGTGGCTGCCAAGATTCGGGCAACCCCCGGGGCTCGTCGGGGACATTTTGCAGCCAGTAAATTTATCGCTCTTTTCCCACGCTTCGCAAAGGCGTCATTCAGGCCGTCATAACATCGAAGGAGCATCTTTCGGTGCCCAATCACGCATCGATCGCCACGATCCTCGGTATGTGCCGGCCGCCTTCAAAGGGCGTGTTCAGGAAAGTTTCGACAATCTTCTTGGCCATCTCCAGAGTGACGATGCGCTGACCGATGGCGATGCAGTTGGCGTCATTGTGGGAGCGGGTCAGGAAGGCGGTCTGCTCGTCGAAGGTGTAGCCACAACGGCAGCCCTTGACGCGATTGGCGACGATGGCCTCACCGTTGCCGCTGCCGCCGAGCACGATGCCGCGCTCGACCTCGCCCTTGACCACCGCCTCGGCGCAGGGACGAATCCAGGTCGGATAATCGGTGCGTTCGTCGCTGAAGCAGCCGTAATCCTTGACCTCATGGCCGAGCGACGTGAGCCAGTGACGGAGGGCTTCCTTGTGATCGAAGCCGGCGTGGTCGGATGCAATGCCGATTTTCATGTTCTATTCTCCATGGGTTTGGGGTGAGTTGTTTGGCTATCTTCGCAAGTGCCGCCCAGCCTGCCAATAGGCAGGGTATCTCTGTATGAGATGGATAGGCGCGTACCGACGAATTCAAATGCTTGGAATATGGCCAGATGGTCGTCGCTTACCGGCTGGGGTATCTTGACGTCACTCCCC
>DIVI01000150.1:6790-10380 GCA_002423305.1 Methylococcus sp. UBA6136
ATTCAGGCGGTTTATCTGCCGATGGCGAACGAGGAGCATGCCGAGTGGGCGCTCAAGGCCATCGCGCGCGGCAAGCATGTATTGATCGAGAAGCCGATGGCGCTGGCCGTGGCCGACATCGAGGCGATCGAAACGGCGGCGCGCCAGCAGGGCGTGACCGTGATGGAGGGGTTCATGTACCGATTTCATCCGCAGCATGCGCGGGTGCGGGAGTTGCTGGCGTCGGGGCTGATCGGCGACATCAAATTCGTGCGGACCAGCTTTTCCTTCCAGATGAAGCCGGCCCGGCTGTATCGGCTGGCGCGGGATATTTCCCTCGGTGGCGGGGCGATGTGGGACATCGGCTGCTATGCGGTACACACGGCGCGGATGTGGTTTGACGACGCGCCCCTGGCGGTGACGGCCATGACGCAGACGGTGGAAATCGGCGCGGATATCTCGACCAGCGGCATCGTCGATTTCGGTGGTGGCCGGCGGGCGCATTTCGATTTCAGCTTCGAGTGCACCCGCCGTTCGGAATACGAGATCACCGGCACCCTGGGCGCCATCAAGTGCCCGACGGTGTGGCAGTTGCCGGGCGACGTGCCGGAAATCCATTGGTGGACCGAGGATGGCCGACGCGGCGAGGAGCGTCTGAAGCCGGCCAATCATTTCGTGCTGGAGGTCGAGGCATTCAGCGAGTCGGTGCTTGCCGGCCGGCCGCCGCTGCTGTCCTTCGAGGACGCCAAGGCCAATTGCCGGGTGATCGTCGCGGCGCTGGAATCGGCCGCGACCGGCCGGACCATTTCGATCGCGACGGCCTCGGCATGAGCCAGCAACCCTCCGCGGCCACCGAGTTCTTCGTCGATACCTGGGAGGTCTACCGGAAACTGGTGGCCGCCAATGACATGTTCCACCAGGAACTCTATGCCGAGGTAGAAAAACGGCTCACCCCCGCCTATGGGCGGCCGTTCTCGCTGCTGGATCTCGGCTGCGGCGATGCCGCTGCGCTAGGGCCGATACTATGTCGACTGCCGGTGTCGTGCTATCTCGGGGTCGACCTGTCACCGGTTGCGCTGGAACTGGCGGCGGCCAATCTCCTGGGACTCAGCGGAACTGTGGCCTTTCAACTGGAGAATATCCTCGACACGCTGGCGGGCGAGAGGGAGCCGGTGGATGTGATCTTTTCCAGCTTCGTCCTGCACCATCTGGATGCCGACGAGCAACTGGCCTTTTTGCAGGGCTGCCGGCGGCATTTGCGGCCAGGCGGGCAACTCCTGCTAATCGACGTACTGCGCGACGAGGGACAGACCTTGCCCGATTATCTCGATGCCTATATCGGGGTGATGGAGCGGGACTGGACGACGCTGACGCCCGAGGAGTGCCGCTATGCGACCACGCATGTGCGCCATTTCGACAGGCCGGGCACCCTAGGTGAGTTGCGAGCCCGCAGCGAGATCGCCGATTTTGGGGATTTCCAACCGGTTTGCCGGCATACCTGGCACCATCTGGTGGGTATGCGGGCCGTCTGACGGGGGCCAGGGATCGGCCCCATTGGATTCCGAGTCAGTGCTGGCTCAGCTTACGGTAATCGATCGACAGTTTCAGGCCGGCGAACTTGCCCTTGAGCCGCACCAACTCGTCCTTGGCCGGATCGAAATAAAGGTAGGCTTCCGCAATCCTTCGCTCCTCGTACTCCTTGTCCACCGGCTGTGAATCGGCCTTGAACCGATAAAGGAGCACCTTCATGCCATCGTCGCGGCCCTCCTGGTGGGGAGGACCCATGACGCGGGTAATATCTGCGGTTTTGGGGAGTTTCGCGGTCAGCTTGGGTAAATCCTCGGGGTCTACCTTGAGCTGTTTCTTGCCCTGATCCACCTTGCCGACGCCCAGGGAGCGTATCGACGCCTCCAGAAACTGTGCGGGCGCCATCTCCACGAACAGCGGGGAGAAATCAAAGGCCGCAAGGCGATGCTCGGCATTATAGGTCATGATGAAGGAGACCATCTTGCTCTTCTGGGCTGTTGTCTTAGCCGGGTCCATATGGAAATCGAGATACCACCGATAGCTCCCCTGAGGGCGCTTCTCGATCCGACTGGGACGCAGTTTGCTGAGGTAAACAAAATCATCACTGAAGAGAACCGGCTTGAGAAAATGCACGATGAAATGCTGGTCAGCCACTTCCGTCCGAACATTCTCGTCAAAATCCGCGAGCTGATTTTTGATTTCAAGCAACCGAAACCAGACGCAACCCGACAGCATCAGCAACATGGCCAGAAACAAAAGCCGAGGGAGCGGAAGGGATTTGAGACGCTTCATGGGGGAACCGGCTGGAGAGAGAGAGAACGCGGATGCGAGAGACAGAGGTTAACAGAGGGCTGGCCTCATTGAGAACGTGTCCGGCAATCAGCCAGCAAGATCGGGCTCTCTCGCGTCAGCGCCGGGCTGAACCGCCCCGGGCAGCCGAGACAGAGTTACCCCACAGTCGCTCTGCTACCCTGGTCGCCCCAAAACCCCGCACCGAAAACGCTCCCTGGTTTTGAGGCGACTGGCGCTCAATCCTTTGTCAGGCTTTGGCTTTCAGCAAATCGCGTATTTCCGACAGCAGCTTGATGTCGGCTGGATCTTCAGCGGGCATCTCAGGAGCCTTACCGCGTTGGCTAAGTTCCAGCAGCTTGTTCATCGGTTTGATGATTACAAAGAAGACAACCGCCGCCGTAATCAGAAAGCTGACAACCGCGCCAATGATGATGCCCAGATCCAGTTCGATCAGCTTGTTGACGGTATGAGTGACGTCCTGGCCGGCCGCGTTTTTTTCGGTCACGTCAACCAGCTTCTCCATGATCGGAATGGTGAGTTTTGGCTGAGGTCCACCGCCCGCCAGCGCCAGAATGGGCTCAACAACGCCTTTGCTAAATGCCGTGACAATGCTGGTAAATGCAGCGCCGATGATCACGCCTGTGGAAAGGTCCACGACATTGCCCTTGAGGATAAATTTCTTGAAATCTTCGAACATGACGAAACCCTCTATTGGTTTAGTTTGAGTGGATTCCCAGGCCGACCCCGACAACCTGTCCTGCATTGTTCGGCGCTCTCATGGACTCAAGCCCATGGCGCAATCTACAGGACCCTGGGATTTGTCTCTAATTTGGTCAGCGAGAATCCGCTTCAAGGGCATCAGAGGAATGAATCCCCCGATGGATCTGGGCGATGCGAAAGAACACGGTAAAGCCTCCCCAAAACTTCACCCCTTTTTCCTATTTAATCCTAAGGCTCTGACCCGACTTCGTCTACCCCATAAATATGGGATTGACCTTACCAACACGCTCTTTCCCGGTGTCATCAACCCCACAACAGCGTCAAAATAAAAGTAAACGAGAAGACCGACCAGGCGGAACTCAATCCCTGCGAAGATCCTTCTGGCTAAAAGATCCTCAATCAAATTCGAGCCTCACCGCCCACGAAAATCAAGCCGTTTCATTCACAGGCGCCCCATCGATCACTGTCAGTCAGTCTTGATCGTTCAGCGGGAGGTCTCTATAATCGCGGCCTTGGAGGGTCGTTAGCTCAGTCGGTAGAGCATTGCACTTTTAATGCAGTGGTCGTGGGTT
>DIVI01000166.1 GCA_002423305.1 Methylococcus sp. UBA6136
CAGATAAAGAGAATGTTGGCGGTATTGACCTGCAGAAATTCTTGCTGGGGGTGCTTGCGCCCGCCCTGAGGCGGCACCGAGGCCACAGTTCCCTCGATTAGTTTGAGCAACGCCTGCTGCACACCCTCGCCAGAGACATCACGAGTGATGGAGGGGTTGTCCGATTTGCGAGAAATCTTGTCGATCTCGTCAATGTAGACGATGCCGGATTCGGCCTTTTCGACATCGTAATCGCACTTCTGAAGAATTTTCTGAATGATGTTCTCGACGTCTTCACCCACATATCCGGCTTCGGTCAGCGTGGTAGCGTCGGCTATTGTAAAAGGTACATCCAGCAGGCGGGCCAATGTTTCCGCCATCAAGGTCTTACCCGAGCCCGTCGGGCCAATCAGCAGGATGTTGCTTTTGGCGAGCTCAACGTCGTTCTTCCTTGAATTCCCCTGCGCGCGCAGCCGCTTGTAGTGGTTGTATACGGCAACCGAGAGGGTGCGTTTGGCCTTTTCCTGGCCGATGACATATTCATCGAGAACTTGCTTGATCTCCTTGGGCTTCGGCAACTTGTCGCCGGCCGCCGTGACATTTTCCTGCAGTTCCTCGCGGATGATGTCGTTGCACAACTCCACGCATTCGTCACACACAAAGACCGAGGGACCGGCAATGAGTTTACGGACCTCGTGTTGGCTCTTGCCGCAAAAGGAGCAATACAGCAGTTTTCCGCCACCATCCTTGCTGCGCTTTTCTTCACTCATGTTGGACTCCTTCGTTATTCAATGACCCGGTTTGCGGCCATTCCAAACGATAACCGGGACAGCCTGCATTACGATTATTCAGGACGCCACCCGGCGGTCCAGCACCTTGTCGATCAGGCCGTAATTCACAGCGTCCTCACCGCTCATAAAATTATCACGGTCGGTATCACCGGCAATCTTCTCGATGGGCTGACCGGTATGGTGGGCCAGGATGCGGTTCAGCCGATCACGAACAGAGAGAATCTCACGCGCGTGGATGTCGATATCGCTCGCCTGCCCCTGAAAACCGCCCAAGGGCTGATGAATCATGATGCGTGAGTGCGGCAAACTGTAACGCTTGCCTTCCGCACCACCCGCGAGCAACAGGGCGCCCATGCTGGCTGCCTGACCGATGCACAGTGTGGTCACATCCGGCTTGATGAACTGCATGGTGTCGTAGATCGCCAATCCGGAGGTCACCACTCCACCCGGCGAGTTGATGTAAAGGTGAATATCCTTGTCCGGATTTTCAGATTCAAGGAACAAGAGTTGGGCGATCACCAGATTGGCCATGTAATCCTCAACCTGGCCGACCAGAAAAATCACGCGCTCCTTGAGCAGACGGGAATAGATATCGAATGCCCGCTCCCCGCGGGCGGATTGTTCAATAACTACCGGCACCAAGCCAGTTGCGTGTATTGCTGAATCACTCGGTTGGGTGCCGTTAATCATAGTTTGCGTCAGTAGTGGTTAAGCCTGTCCCGGCAAGGAGGCGCCGGTTGCCGCCGTCATCAGGGCTTGAAAGTCGATAGTCTCTTCCTTGGTCTTGGCTTTCTCAAGAATCAGATCGACCACCTGATCCTCAAGCACCATGTTCTCCACTTCGCGTAGCCTCGAAGGGTCAGCATAGTACCAGCGAACCACCTCATCCGCGTCCTCATAGCTGGCCGCGAGATCCTCGACTGCGCCACGTACCCTGCCCGGATCCACTTTGACGCCATGGGCATCGATCAGCTTGCCGAGAATCAGCGCCAGAGCCACACGGCGCCGGGCCAACGGCTCAAGCTGCGGCTTCATGGACTCTTCATCCAGCGGCTGCTTATGTTTCCGAGCCGACTCATGATAGGGCTTGAGCAGATCGTTCAACTCATCCTGAACCAGCACTTGCGGCAACTGAATCGAATTGCGGTCGAACAACTGGTCCATGACTGAACTTTTTGTACGCGATTTCAGCGCACGCTTCATCTCACGTTCCATATTGGCGCGGATATCCGCCTGGAACCCCTCCAATTCACCATTCTCCACACCGAAGGACTTGATGAATTCAGCATCCAGTTCAGGTAGGACGGCTTCTTCGACCTTGATCACCTCCACAGAAAAATGGCCGGTCTTGCCCGCCAGCTTTTCCCCGGGATATTCGGCAGGAAAGTCAATATCAAACTCGAGCTTCTCGCCAGTCTCAAGACCAGTCAGCTTGTCTTCAAACCCGGGAATCATCTGGCCAGATCCCAGTACTACCGGAAAATCTTCCACGCGGCCGTTGGTGAAGGATTCTTCGCCTTGAGTCCCCTCAAAGGCAATCACCACGCGGTCATCCTTCGCCGAAGTCCGATCAACGGATCTCCAGGATTTCCGCTGTTCCTGCAATCGCTGGATCATGCCCTGAATATCGTCATCGCGTACGTTGGACGTGAAGCGCTTTACCTCCAGGGTTTCCAGGGGCATGGGGACGAAATCAGGCATGATCTCGAAGCTGGCCTCATATTCAAGCCCCTCGCCTTCTTGAATCTTGTTGGCCTTGATCTGGGGAGCGCCGGCGGGATTCAATTTTTCATCCCGCACCGCTTCATAGAAACTTGACTGGATGATGTCCGAAACCACCTCTTCGCGTACCTCTTGTCCGTAACGCTTGCGCACAACCGCTTGAGGAACCTTGCCTGGGCGAAATCCGTCGATCTTGGCCTTACTGGAAAGTGACTGCAGACGAGAATCGACCTGTTTCCGTATTTGGTCCTCAGGGACGATCACGGTCATTTTGCGGCTTAGTTCGGATGTTGTTTCAACAGACACTTGCATGTCGCAGTCACCTCAGACATTGATTTTGGATAGGGCAGAATTACGTTGACCGATATCAGAAGGAAGGTAACGTAATCCAGAAATTCTTTTGAGACTTGAAGTATTGCAGCCAGCGGCTTGCAACGGATCCATGCCATGTCATGGAATGACCCGAAGCCCAATGGATATTGGTGCGAATGGGGAGACTCGAACTCCCAAGGGTTACCCCACTGGAACCTAAATCCAGCGCGTCTACCAATTTCGCCACATTCGCGCACTCAGATTCGTCTTGTCGCCAAGCAAGGCACCCTGCAACAACCGAATGCCCAGCATCGCACACATCCAAGCTAGGCATGATTTTGCGAACCAGCCGCGTATTATAAGGCGAAGGATTATTTTTTCACCTCAATTCAGGAAACTTCCGTTATGCGTGACACGGTTTTGCACAACGTGAGGACCCCATGAGCAAAGTGATGACGCCCGAAATGGAAGGCGTCACCCAGTATCAACTGGACTTCAAGCGTGATCATGCACCCGACTGGAGTCTTTGCGCTGAACTGGATGCCTGGCGCAGAGTCCTTTTCCTGCTCAATCTGATCGGCCAGGAACGTCACCGTTATGGCGGACTGGCCTACGGCAACGTAAGTCGGCGCATTTCTGCGGACAGCTTCCTGATCAGCGGCACTCAGACTGGCGGATTGCCGCACCTTTCCGCAAAACATTACTCTCGGGTCGTTCGCTGCGATGTTGATCGAAACCTTAT
>DIVI01000133.1 GCA_002423305.1 Methylococcus sp. UBA6136
GCCGCTTTACTCTGATGTGCTGACGGTCCTCAGTGAAGCCTTTGCGGAAGGCAAGCTGACCCGAGTGCCCAGGATAGTGGGCGGCCGTTACGGGCTGTCTTCCAAGGAATTCAATCCGGGCATGGCCAAGGCCATTTTCGACGAATTGAAGCAGGGCGCGCCACGCAACCATTTCACCGTCGGCATCCTCGACGACGTCACCCATACCAGCCTGGATTACGATGCCGGTTTCGATATCGAGCCGGAAAATGTTGTCCGAGCGATCTTTTTTGGACTGGGCGCGGATGGCACCGTCGGCGCCAACAAGAACAGCATCAAGATCATTGGCGAATCCACGGAGTTGTACGCGCAGGGTTACTTTGTCTACGACTCGAAAAAATCCGGCTCGCGCACGGTTTCGCATTTGCGCTTCGGCCCTGACCCCATCGAATCACCCTATCTGATCGCCTCCGCCAATTTTGTCGCCTGCCATCAATTTAGCTTTGTCGAAAAACTCGACCTGCTGGCCAATGCCCGACCCGGCGGCACCTTCCTGTTGAACAGTCCCTATGGCCCGGACCAGGTGTGGGAGCAACTCCCGAGAGAGCTACAGACCGGGCTGATCGAAAAGAAGCAGAAGCTCTACGTCATTGATGCGACGCGAGTGGCGTTGGAGTCCGGCATGCCGGGCCGCACCAACACCATCATGCAAACCTGCTTCTTCGCGCTGGCGAATGTGTTGCCCCGCGATGCCGCCATCGCCAAGATCAAGGAAACCATCCAGAAGACGTACGGCAAGAAAGGCGAGGAAGTGGTTCGGAAGAATTTTGCAGCGGTCGACCAGACGCTGGCCAATCTTCACGAAATAGCCATGCCCGATCGTGTCAGCAGCGCCTTCCGTCAGCCGCCGGTGGTACCCGCGGAGGCGCCCGATTTCGTGCAAAACGTCACCGCCCTGATGATGGCGGGTCGCGGAGATGAACTGGCGGTCAGCCAACTGCCGATCGATGGCACCTATCCCTCCGGCACCACACGCTGGGAAAAGCGCAATATTGCCGACTTCGTACCCGCCTGGGAGCCAGACCTCTGCATACAGTGCGGCAACTGCAGCTTTGTCTGCCCGCACAGCGTGATACGCGCCAAGTTCTACCCGGAAACCCGGCTCAGCAACGCACCTGGGAGCTTCCAGTCCGCGCCGATCAGTGCCCGAGGCTTTCCGGACACGCGTTACACCCTGCAAATCTATACCGAGGACTGCACCGGCTGCGCCTTGTGTACGGAGGTCTGCCCGGCCATCAGCCCCAAGCAAAGCGGGGTCAAGGCCATCAACATGAAAACCAAGCCCGCCGATCTGACTCAGGATCGCGAGGCGATCCGATTTTTCGAGTCATTGCCAGTCAATAACCGATCGCGGGTCGATTTCTCTTCCGTGCGCGGAACTCAGTTCCTCGAACCTCTGTTTGAATTTAGCGGGGCCTGTGCCGGCTGCGGTGAAACGCCATACGTCCGATTGCTTTCGCAACTGTTCGGTGACCGGCTGCTGGTCGCCAATGCGACGGGGTGCTCGTCCATCTATGGCGGTAATCTTCCGACCACGCCGTGGACAATAAACGCCGAAGGACGCGGCCCAGCCTGGTCGAACTCGCTATTCGAGGACAATGCCGAATTCGGATTGGGTTATCGCCTGGCCGCCGACCAGCATCTGAGCCTGGCCCGCCGACTGACTCAGGAGATTCGGGGGACCTTGAAAGTACCGGCGTTGACGGATGAAATTCTCAATGCCCCGCAACTGACTGAATCCGAAATTCGACGCCAGCGCGAGCGAGTGGCAAGTCTCAAGGCCGAATTGCTCCAGCGCGAGGATGAAGCCGCCAAGGAACTGCTATCGGTCATCGATCATCTGGTCCGGCGCAGCATCTGGATCGTCGGTGGCGATGGCTGGGCTTATGACATCGGCTCTGGCGGGCTCGATCATGTGCTGGCATCAGGTCGCAACGTCAATGTGCTGGTACTCGACACCGAGGTCTATTCCAACACCGGGGGCCAATCGTCCAAGGCCACCCCGCTGGGCGCGGTGGCCAAATTCGCTGCCGCGGGCAAAACGGTCGCGAAAAAAGATCTGGCACTACAGGCCATTGCCTATGGCAATGTCTACGTTGCTCGCATCGCCATGGGCGCCAACCCCCAACAAACACTGCTCGCCTTCCGCGAGGCAGAAGCCTACCCGGGCCCATCCCTCATTCTGGCTTACAGCCATTGCATTGCCCATGGCATCAATATGCAAAAGGGTCTGCAACAACAGGATAATGCGGTGGCGTCGGGCTACTGGCCCCTGGTTCGCTACAACCCCGCCTTGCGCAAGACCGACAGCAATCCCTTCGTCCTGGATTCTCCCCGCCCGCGGATTAAATTCCGGCGCTACGCTGAGAATGAATTACGCTACAAATTGCTGAGCCGCACTCATCCCACCGAATATGCACACTTGATGCAGATGGCACAGGAAGTGGTTCAGCAAAAATGGGAAATTTATGAAGAGATGGCCAGCCGCGACCAGCACCGCTTCCATCCCGATGCCAGTATCAGACTGGAACCGGATCGATAATTACCCCCCGGAGCGCGCCATGGATTTAAACACCCGCTACATGGGACTGGATTTGAAACATCCGCTGATCGCCTCGGCCTCGCCGCTGTCGGAAACACTGGACGGCATCCGCCGTCTCGAGGATGGCGGTGCAGCAGCGGTGGTGCTGTTTTCGCTGTTCGAAGAACAGATTCAGCAGGAGCAGTCTGTACTGATCGATGCGCTGAATCAGGGGGCGGACAGTTTTGCGGAATCGCTCAGCTTTTTCCCCAGCCTTGATCTTGATGATTTCGCCACCACCCCGCACGACTACCTGAATCTGGTTCGGCGAGCGGCTGAGAGCACCAATATTCCGATCATTGCCAGCCTTAACTGCATCACCAGCGAAGGCTGGACCGGCTTTGCCCGGCAAATCGAACAGGCGGGCGCCAGCGGCATCGAGCTAAATATTTTTGCCATTGAAACGGACC
>DIVI01000064.1 GCA_002423305.1 Methylococcus sp. UBA6136
TGGACGCAGATCCGCCGCTTCAACCCCGACTGGATCATGAACTGGGGGCTGGGCAATATGCACGTCGTTGCCTCGCGCGAGATGAAGCGCAATGGCATTCCGATGGACAAGTACATTGCGGTCAACTGGTTCAACGAAGTGGACATCGCCAACATCGGCGCTGACGCGGCCAAGGGCATCAAGCGCTCCACCAGCGTGGTCGGTGGTCAGGAGCATCCGCTCATGCAGCAGATCATCAAGGACCTGTATGAGAAGGGCAAGGGCAGCGGCGACCGCAAGCACCTCAACGACATCTTCTACAACTCCGGGCTGGCCATGTATTCCCCCATCTACGAAGGCGCGCGGCTGGCGATCAAGCAGTATGGCTGGCCGCTGACGCCCGACAAGATGCGGCGCGGCCTGGAGAGTCTACGTAACTTCGATGCCAACGGCCTCATGGCGCCGTTGACGGTGACAGCCAAGGACCATGGTGGTGGCGGCAAGACCCGCATCGACATGTGGGACGGCAGCAAGTGGGTGCCACAGACTGACTGGTTTTCCGCTTACGATGACGTGGTTTGGGAAATCGCCAAGAAGGGATCTGCGGAGTTCGCCAAGTCCAACCCGTAGCAATGCGCCTCGGTTAGGTTCCGGCCACCACTGTACGGCGTGCCTGCTGCGGGGGGGCTGATTCCATCCACGAACAAAACAGCCTCAGGGCTCGCAGGCCAGCCAAGGCGTGAGTCTTGATGGAGGCCTTACATCACCCGTTTAGAGGAGTTTGCTGCGATCCTTAAGATCGACATCAAGAAGTGGACCGGCGTCGTCAAAGCTTCTGGAGCGCAGGTGGATTGAGTAGGCCAGGCATGTCGCGAGAGTTGATAAGAACCTTGAAAAAATCGGTGCGTGCTGGAGCCAGCCAAGGTGCGCCGGGTGAGGATATCCGCGCGGCGCGCGAGGCGGCACTTGCGCTTTTGCGACGAAGCATCGCGTTAAGGCACGACAGACTGGCCTTACGGAGGCTGGCGTGTGCGCTGGAATTGGGAGCAGAAGTGAATGTTGCTGATTGGGAGTACTGCAAAAAAACGGCTGCGCGGCTGCATGTGTCGATTTGATCTGGACTAAGCGCGTCACTTCATTCCGGCGCGATCAACCGTTCAACAAACGACGCAAGTCGCGCAGCCGCAGGTGAAAAGGCTTGTCCTCTCAGAGTAATAATGCTGATCTGCCGGGTCATCCCGGGATCAATGACTGGTACCGCCTGCAAGTTTGTGCGCAGAGGCACTGATATCTTTGGAAGTATGGCCGCACCCAGTCCAGCCTCTGCCATGGCAATTAATGTCTGTGCCTGTATCACCTCGAATTTTGTGTCGAACGTCAGATTCTTAGCCTTCAGAGCGGCATCCAACTCACCGCGAAATGCCGATGAGGTCGACAGCATCAGGATCGGCAATCGGCTGAGTTCCTTCAGGGTGATGCCGCTTTTTCGTGGAAGCTTGTAAGTTGAAGGGATAAGTGCGTACGTCTCGTCGCTAAGGATCGGTTTAAAGCTGAACTCGGTGATCGTCCTGATCTTCGGACCGATTCCAAAGTCTACCTCTCGTCGGCGGATGCTCTCGAGCAGCTCCGTCGCAACGAGTTCCCGTACGTGAACGCTAATTTTGGGGTGTTCCTTCTGAAAGGCAAGCAATATGTGTGGAAGCCGAGTTGCTGCCACGGTTGGCACGCACGAAATCGATAACACCCCGTAATGCATATCGACGCTTTCGCGGATATGCAGCAACCCGGTCTTGACCTCGGCGAGCGCCTTGCGCACCGAGATGAGCAAGTGTTCGCCCTCCTTAGTCAGTTCGACATGGCGTGTTGTCCGGTGGAAAAGCGCGACTCCGAGTTGCTGTTCCAAGTGCTTTATCTGCATGCTGACCGCAGCCTCGGATCGATTCGATTTCTCTGCCGCGCGCCGAAAGCTGTTGTCCTCGGCAACCAGTAGAAACATGTGCAGTAACTTGAAGTTGATATTTAGCATTTTTGAAGTATCAATCAGATATTTTTGATTGTGTAATCAATTGTGCAAATTTAACATGAGTTTTTCGTTAAGCACTGGGTAGATCACATGAATTCACGCTATGCACACCTTGTCGTCAGAGCGCATGACGGGGTGTTAAATGTCCAAATTGACCGCCCTGAAAAACACAACGCGTTGAGCCGGGCGGTGCTCTCCCAGTTGCGGGATGTATTTACCACCCATGCGGCTGACGACACGTTGCGGGTTGCAATCTTGCGAGGGGCCGGCGACAAGAGTTTTGCCGCCGGCGGCGATTTGCGCGACCTCAGCGCGGTTCGCACCTCTGCAGAAGCCTCGCAAATGGCTGCAGACGGAAGGGCGGCGCTCGAGGCTGTGCGCAAATTTCCCGTACCAGTGATTGCGGCATTGAATGGCGACGCGGTGGGAGGCGGTGCCGAACTTGCCGTGGCTTGCGACTTTCGCGTTGCTGCGAATCACGCCAAGATCGGCTTTATTCAGGGGCGCCTCAATATTTCGACAGGGTGGGGCGGCGGGGCAGATCTCATGGGGCTTCTGGGGCCCGCAAGGGCGCTGCGGGTTTTGTGCCGGAGTGAAGTGATGAACGGCCCGGAAGCGCTTGCAGCGGGAATGATCGATGCGGTAGCAACGCTTGATCAGGATATCGATTCGGCTGTGGCGCAATTTATTACTCCGATCCTCAAGCAGGCACCCCAGGTGGTCCGCGCTTTCAAGGCGCTGGCATACGGCGTTCGCCACAAGTTACCGCAGTTCGAGCTCGAAGCGCTGGAGGCAAGTCATTTCGCAACCACTTGGGTTCACGATGATCACTGGGACGCTGCAGAAAAAATCTTGAAGCCCCGCAGGGAGGCGTGAGCATGCAGACAAACATAAAGCAAGCAGAGAACGCGGCATTTGTTCCTGCTGGCGCTGGTGGCGGTGTTTCCCGGTCTGGCCGCCTTCCTGTTGGCAAGCATTCGGTAAGTCGGCAGACAGCGCGCAAACGAAAAACCAAGACCGGGGCAAAGCAAAAAGTTCATTACAAGGGGTTTATTAGCTATGACAAGTACGATATCAAATCAAAAACTTGGACTGCCGGAAGTCGACTCGGCGCAAACCAATCCTTCCAGCAGAGCCTTTCTCACTCGATCTGGCATTGAAGTCCCGGCGGAGCCTTTCACCGCTGAGACCCTGCGGGGCTGGGATTCAGACCTGAAATTGGGGGAGCCGGGGAAGTACCCCTACACCCGCGGAATCCACGCCGACATGTACCGCAAGCGGCCGTGGACGATCCGTCACAACGCCGGCTTCGGCAGCGGCGAGGATACCAATGCGCTGTTCAAATATCTCTTCAATAGTGGACTCACCGGGCTGAACCTGGCCATGGACTTGCCGACGCAGATGGGCATTGAACCTGACGATCCCAGGGGGCAGCTTGAAGTCGGTCGGGTTGGGGCGGCGTTGAGCACCCTGGAAGACATGGAGCGGTTGTACGACGGAATCCCGATGGACCAGGTGAGCACCTCCACTGCACACAACGGCTTGGCCATCGTTTTTTTGGCCCAGTACGTTCTCGCTGCGCAAGGGCAGGGCGTGCCGCCGTCGGCCATCCGGGGCACCGTGCAGAACGACATTCTCAAGGAAATTCTCGCCAGAGGTACCTATATATTCCCGCCGCGCCCTTCGGTACGGCTAGCGGGGGACGTGATCGAGTGGTGCATCAACAATGCGCCGAAATTCAACCCGATCAGCGTTTCTGCGTGCCACATGCAGCAGGCGGGGGCGACACATATCCAATCCTTTGCCTACACTTTCGCCAATGCTCAGGTATATCTGGATGAGGTGATCCGCCGGGGTTATTCGGTGGACCAGGTGGCGCCGCTGTTTTCGTTTCTTATCCCGACGACGGTGTACTTTTTCGAGGCGGCCGCAAACCATCGTGCCGCCCGGCGTCTGTGGGCTTCGATTCTGAGAGAAAAATATGGTGCGAAAGATCCCCGCTCTTGGATGTTTCGTGCAGCGACTGCCGGAGATCAGACCGAACTCACCGCGGCCCAGCCCCTCAACAACCTGGCCCGCATCACCCTGCATTGCCTGGGGGCGGCCTTGGGAGGCTCCCAGTCGGTCATTCTAGCCGCCTACGATGAAGCCTTTGACCTACCCACCGAAAAGTCCTTCCGGGCCACCCTCATGGCGCAGAATATCGTCCAGCGTGAGTCCGGGGTGGCGGACGTGGTCGACCCGCTGGCGGGGTCCTACTACGTGGAATGGCTCACCGATCGCTCGGAGCAGGAGATGCGGGCCATCCTGCAGAAAATCGCCGACACCGGCGGCATGGTGAAAGCGATCGAAGAGGGAATCGTGCAGAGAGACATAGCGCATCATGCCTATGAGGAGGAACGGTCGATCCAAAGCGGACAAAAGGTCAGGGTGGGCGTGAACTGCCTGGTGGTGAAGGACGAGGGGGGAGGGATGGAGCAGGAAACCTTCAACTTCGATCCTGATGTCGGGCGCCGACATATCGAGCGGCTCAAGGAGATACGTCTGCAGCGCGACCAAGACAGTCTTACCGATTCCCTGAAGGCGTTGAAAAAAGCTGCCGCGGACGAGAGTCAGAACCTCGTTCCCCACGTCATGGAAGCGGTCCGCTGCATGGCCACGGGAGGCGAAATTGCAGGGGTCTTGAGGGAGGTGTTCGGAACCTACAAGCCTCCCTCAGGGGTTTGAGCAAAGACTTATTGAATCAAGAAAGGAATCAAATGGAACACTCACGACACACCCGCGTACTCGTTGCAAAACCGGGCCTGGATGGCCATGACCGCGGTGCCAAAGTCATTGTGCAAGCTTTTCGCGATGCCGGAATGGAGGTGATTTATACCGGCTTGCACCAGACCCCGCAGCAAATAGCCCGAGTAGCCATGCAGGAAGACGTCGATGTGGTCGGACTGAGTATCCTGTCCGGGACCCATGTAGCCCTTTGCCAGGTGGTGATGGATGAGCTCAGGGCGCAGGGTCTGGGAAACGTGGTGGTGTTCGTCGGAGGGACCGTCCCTCCCAAGGATGTCCCCAAGCTGAAAGCCATTGGGGTAAAGGAGGTGTTCGGCGCTGGCTCCAGGTTCGACGACATCGTGCAGTCCATCAATACCCATGTCGCGACCCGCAGGGGATAGGAGCTGAAAAAAAATGGACCACAACACAACGGACATGTTGGAGGTCGGCATCCGGGAGTTCAGGGCCAAGCAGGAAAGAGGGCTTGCCAGGTTGATTACCTTGGTGGAGACATCTCCCGAATTAGGCAATAGCATTTTTTCGAGAATTGGCGAGAGCCTTGCTCAGTCCCAGTCTCAGTGCCACGTGATCGGTTTCACCGGCCCCCCGGGGGCCGGCAAGAGCACCCTGGTGAACGCCGTCACAGCGGTGCTCAGAGGCGAAGGGCATCGGGTCGGCATCATTGCCGTGGATCCCACCAGCCCTTTTTCCGGCGGGGCGATGCTCGGGGATCGGATTCGCATGGAGCGGCACTATCTGGATTCGGGGGTATTCATCCGCAGCCTTGCTACCCGAGGCGGTGTCGGGGGATTGTCTCCTGCCACGAAAGACGTGCTAAAGCTCATGCGCGCGTTCGGCTTTGACTATATCCTGGTGGAGACGGTCGGGGTGGGCCAGACCGAGCTGGACGTGATGACGGCGGTCGATACGGTCGTGGTGGTGCTGGTGCCGGAGGCAGGGGACAGCATCCAGACCATGAAGGCGGGCCTCATGGAAATTGCCGACGTGTTCGTAGTGAACAAGGCGGACCGGCCCGGCAGCGAGGAGCTCAGATCCTCCCTGCGGGTCATGCTGGGCCTTGCCGCAAAGCGGGGGCCTTGGGAGCCGTTGGTCATCACTACCCAGGCGGACAAGGATATCGGCAGCGGCGAAGTGCTGGAAGCCATCGTCCGCCACGCCGAGCAACTGCGTCAAACGGGCGAACTGGAAGTCAGGCGGGCGCTGCGGGAAGAGCGCGAACTGTTGGACTTGGTGTCCGCTCATATTATCAATCGTTGGAAGGCCCTCAAGGACCGACCAGAGTTGGCGGAGTTGGCTTCGCAAGTGATTTGCCGCCGCATTGGGGTGGATCGATTTTTAAACGCTATCGCCAATTTGGCATAGCAATAATGGAAGGTGGTTATGTCAGCGTTGCCGTTATCGGGGATCAGGATTCTGGACTTGACGCACTTCCTGGCGGGGCCGTTCGCATCAATGATTTTGGGCGATTTGGGGGCGGAGGTGATCCGTATCGAACATCCTACGAAGTTGGATGAAGCGCGCAAAACGCCGCCGCATTTCATGGACGGCGAGAGCGTCTACTTCCTGTCGCTCAACCGCAACAAGAAGAGCATTACCCTGGACTTGAAAAAGGAACAAGGCCGCGCGGTGTTTCTTGACCTGGTTCGGAACGCCGATGTGGTGTTCGACAATTTCCGACCGGGGGTTACCGAACGGCTGGGGATTGACCACGCCAAGCTGTGCCTGATCAAACCCGACATCATCTGCTGTTCCCTGTCGGCGTTTGGTATGACCGGACCGTTCTCGGATCGTCCCGGTTACGATTACATCATGCAGGGTATCAGCGGGCTCATGAGCCTGGCCGGCGAGCCTGGCACCCCGCCGGAGAAGACCGGTATCTCGGTGGTGGACCATGTGGGGGGGCTGTATGCGGTAATTGCGATCTTGGCATCGTTGGTGCAAAAAGAGCGCAAGGGCACTGGTCAGCTCTCCGATGTGGCGCTGCTCGACAGCATCCTATCCCTTTTCACCTACGTGGCAGGATTTTACTTGAACGCCGGCGACGTTCCGAAGAAGATTTCCGCCTCCGGACATCCATCCTACGTCCCCGTCCAGAACTTCGAAACCGCTGACGGGTATATCGTATTGATGTCTCTTACGGAAAAATTCTGGCATGCCACCTGTCGGGCCATCGACAAGCCGGAATGGGCCGATGACCCGAGATTTGCGTCCGCCGCGGACCGATTAACGCACAAGC
>DIVI01000237.1 GCA_002423305.1 Methylococcus sp. UBA6136
TGGCGGGCGCGCGCGGTGACGCCACGTTTTACTCTAGGCATTGGACCCTCTTTTCTCTTAGGTCAAAAAACTCAGCTGTACGGCAACATACGGGCCGCGCTCCGCACATCCGAAGCATGGATGGCGTTCGGGCTGCGCAACTGGCGCTTACGCTTGGTGCTCTTCTTGGTCAGAATGTGACGACGGAACGAGTGGTTACATTTGAAGCCGCCAGAAGCAGTCTTCTTGAAACGTTTCGCCGCGCCCCGGTTGGTCTTCAACTTTGGCATCGCGCTCTCCGGTTTACTTTTAACTAATTCGATTTTTTTCGGGACTATTTCTTTTTCTTGGGGGCCAACATCATGATCATTTGTCTACCCTCCATTTTTGGAAACTGCTCTACCGTGGCATGTTCCTGCAAATCGGTTTCAATCTGCTTCAGCAATTCCATGCCGAGTTCCTTGTGGCTCAGCTCCCTGCCCCGGAAACGCACGGTGACCTTGGCCTTATCGCCTTCATCCAAGAAACGGGTGAGATTACGCAACTTGATCTGATAATCCCCGACATCAGTCCCAGGACGAAATTTAACTTCCTTGACCTGAATCTGCTTTTGCTTCTTCTTGGCCGCTGCCAGCTTTTTGTTGAGCTCGAATCGGTATTTGCCGTAATCCATGATTCGGCACACTGGAGGTTCCGCGCCAGGGGAAATCTCGACGAGATCCAATTCAGCATCGTAGGCCATTTGCCTGGCTTCTCGACTGGATACCACACCGGCTTGATTTCCCTCGGCATCGATCAGGCGAACATTGGGATATTGAATCTCGTCGTTCAGCCTCGGCTCTTTTCTATCGGCACTGATAGCCAATTCCTCCAATAACGATTAATGATTGACAGCTCGACCCGTCGACTCGGCATCAAGCTTCTGGATCAGGTCCGGCAAATCAAATAGTCCCAGATCTTCCCCCTTTTGAGTTCGCAGGGAGACGGTCCGGGACTCCAATTCTTTCTCGCCGATAATGGCCAGATATGGCACACGCTGCATCGAATGCTCGCGGATTTTAAAGCCGATCTTCTCATTTCTCAAGTCAGCCTCGGCGCGCAAACCCCGGGCTTGCAACGCTGCCACCACCTCATTGGTATAGGCGGACTGGGAATCAGTGATATTCAGCACCACCAATTGAACGGGAGCGAGCCAAATCGGGAAATACCCCGCATAATGTTCGATCAGAATACCGATGAAACGCTCCAGCGATCCCAGAATGGCCCGATGCAACATCACAGGGGTATGCTTCGCGCCATCCTCTGCAACATAGACGGCACCGAGCCGTTCCGGCATCGAGAAGTCTACCTGGATCGTGCCGCACTGCCATACACGATCAAGGCAGTCAGCCAACGAAAATTCGATCTTTGGCCCGTAAAAAGCCCCTTCCCCCGACTGCAACTGCCACTCCAATCCCTTGGAATCGAGCGCCTCTTCAAGAGCTGCCTCGGCCTTGTCCCAAACTTCATCCGAGCCTACCCGATTGGCCGGTCGTGTCGACAATTTAACCAGGACCTTCTTGAATCCGAAATCCGCATACACCTGGTGCAGCAGATCAATGAACCGTGAAACCTCCGACTGAATCTGGTCCTCGGTGCAGAAAATGTGTGCATCGTCCTGAGTAAATCCGCGAACACGCATCAAACCATGCAGTACACCCGACAGCTCATTGCGATGGCACGCGCCAAACTCGGCCAGACGCAGAGGCAAATCGCGATAGCTTTTCAGGCCCTGGTTGTACACCTGCACGTGGCAGGGGCAGTTCATCGGCTTGATGGCATAGTCCCGCTGCTCGGATGCAGTCGTGAACATGTCGGCCTGAAACTTGTCCCAATGCCCCGACTTTTCCCAAAGCGTCCGAGATACGACCAAGGGCGTACGAATCTCTTCGTATCCGTTATCACGGAAGATCGAGCGCATGTATTGCTCGACGATCTGCCATAGCACCCAGCCCTTGGGGTGCCAGAAAACCATACCGGGGGCCTCTTCCTGCATATGGAAAAGGTCCAAGGTTTTGCCAATCTTGCGGTGATCTCGCCGCTCAGCCTCTTCCAGACGAGTCAGGTATTCCTTGAGGTCTTTCTTGTCGGCCCAGGCCGTACCATAAATGCGCTGCAGCATTTCGTTGCGCGAATCGCCTCGCCAATACGCGCCGGCAATCTTCATCAACTTGAATGCGCGGAGCCTGCCAGTGTCCGGCACATGAGGCCCACGACACAAATCGGTGAAATCGCCCTGAGCGTAAAGGGAAATATCCTGCCCCTCAGGAATGTCGCGAATGATTTCGGCCTTGTACTTCTCTCCTTGCTTCAGAAAGAAATCGGCCGCCACGTCTCTGGGCATCACCTCGCGCCGAACCGGCATGGCCTTCGCCGCCAGCTCCTCCATCTTTTTCTCAATAGCCGTCAGATCTTCAGGCGTAAACGGACGCTCGTAGGAAAAGTCGTAGTAAAAACCGTTGTCCACCACGGGCCCTATGGTCACCTGAGCGTCAGGAAACAGCGACTTGACCGCCTGCGCCAGAAGATGCGCCGTGGAATGGCGGATGACCTCAACGCCTTCAGCATCACGCCCCGTAACGATAGCGACCGACGCATCCGCATCAATGATGCGAGAGAGATCGACCAGCTCACCATTAACCCGACCCGCCAAGGCGGCCTTCGCCAGGCCAGCGCCAATCGACTCCGCCACTTCCATCAGAGAAATGGGCCGATCGTATTCCCGGCGGGAACCATCTGGCAGAGTAATGACGGGCATGGAAAACCTCACGGACAAAAAAAGCATCGCACTGCGATGCTTTTCTGGATGTGGTAGGCGCGATTGGACTCGAACCAACGACCCCCACCATGTCAAGGTGGTGCTCTAACCAACTGAGCTACGCGCCTGCAATCAAGCTCGGCATTATAGCGGTATTTCTGGCTCAGTCAAAGGCAAATCGCGCTTTCCGTTTTATCCACCTGATCAATCTGACTCCAAAAACTCCTCAAGAGCGGTTTTAGACCAGTCCTCGATGGATTCTCACCGAAACAGAACACGATGGGCGGGGGTTCATTACTTAACAAAAAAAGCCCCACCCAAAGGATGAGGCTTTTTGTTGTCGAGCTCCGGCGGAAACTCAGTCTAGTGGGACCAAAACTCCCGCAAGGGAGATGGAATGGGTGATTTACATCATGCCATCCATGCCGCCCATCCCACCCATGCCGCCCGGCATTGGGGTTTCTGCCTTGGGCTCTTCCGCAATCATGGCCTCGGTCGTGATCATCAAGCCTGCCACTGAAGCGGCATTTTGCAGTGCACTGCGCGTGACCTTGGCCGGATCCAGAATACCAAAGGCAACCATGTCGCCATACTCGCCGTTAGCTGCGTTGTAACCAAAATTACCGGTGCCTTCAGACACCTTATTAAGCACGACAGAGGCTTCGTCACCGGCATTGGTCACGATCTGTCGCAGGGGCTCTTCCATCGCGCGACGCGCCAGACTGATACCAACATCTTGGTCATGGTTGGCGCCCTTGAGATCCTTAATCTTCTGCAGGGCGCGAATCAGTGCCACGCCACCGCCCGGTACGATACCTTCCTCAACAGCCGCACGGGTAGCGTGCAGCGCATCTTCAACCCGGGCCTTCTTTTCCTTCATCTCAACTTCAGTAGCTGCACCAACCTTGATGACAGCAACGCCACCTGCCAATTTGGCAAGACGCTCTTGGAGCTTTTCACGATCATAGTCAGATGAGGTTTCCTCAGTCTGCTTACGAAGCTGGGCGATACGGCCCTGGATCTGCTCGGAACTTCCCGCACCATCAATGATGGTGGTTTCTTCCTTCGTGATCTGAACTCGCTTGGCGGTGCCAAGGTCCTCGATAGTGGCCTTTTCTAGCGACAAGCCTACTTCCTCGGCGATGACAGTGCCACCGGTGAGAATGGCGATATCTTCCAGCATGGCCTTGCGGCGGTCGCCAAAGCCCGGCGCCTTGACCGCAGCGACCTTCAGGATGCCTCGCATGTTGTTGACGACCAGGGTCGCCAGCGCTTCACCTTCAACATCCTCTGCAATGATCAGCAAGGGACGACCGGCCTTAGCCACGCCTTCCAACACAGGCAACATGTCGCGAATATTGGAGATCTTCTTTTCGCAGATCAGGATCAACGGATTTTCCAACTCGGCGCTCATGCTCTGCTGGTTGTTAATGAAGTAGGGCGACAGGTAACCGCGGTCGAATTGCATACCCTCAACGACGTCAAGGGTATTTTCAAGACCGGAACCATCCTCAACGGTGATTACACCTTCCTTGCCAACCTTGTCCATCGCATCAGCAATGATCTTGCCAATCGCTTCGTCGGAGTTTGCAGAAATGGAGCCTACCTGAGCGATCGCATTGCTGTCGGCACAGGGCACTGACATGGCATGGATGGCTTCAACGGCGGCAGCGGTAGCCTTGTCAATGCCACGCTTAAGATCCATGGGATTCATGCCGGCAGCAACCGCCTTGAGACCCTCAGTCAGGATGGACTGAGCCAGCACGGTCGCTGTGGTGGTCCCGTCACCGGCGATGTCGGAGGTTTGGGAAGCCACCTCCTTCACCATCTGCGCGCCCATGTTCTCGAACTTGTCAGCCAACTCAACTTCCTTGGCGACTGATACACCGTCCTTCGTGACGGTCGGAGCACCGAAGCTTTTCTCCAGAACCACATTACGACCCTTTGGACCGAGCGTCACCTTGACGGCTTGGGCAAGAATATTCACGCCGCGAATCATGCGGCTACGAGCGTCATCACCAAATCTTACTTCTTTTGCTGCCATGTTTGATTACCTTTCGATGTTCAGAATGCGAATTAAAAACGGGGGGATCAACCTTCCAAAATGGCGATAATGTCATCTTCACGCATGACAAGAATCTCCTCGCCATCCACCTTGACTTCGGTGCCGGCATACTTGCCAAAGAGAACTTTATCGCCAGCCTTAACGCTCAGAGGACGTATCTGGCCGTTGTCCTGGACCTTGCCATTTCCAACCGCCACAACTTCACCGCGAATCGGCTTCTCGGCAGCGGAATCCGGGATCACTATCCCACCCGGTGAAGTGCGCTCTTCTTCCAGACGCTTGACGATGACACGATCGTTCAATGGGCGAATTTTCATCGGTTACTCCTTAACTGTTTGGATTTTCAGGGTTTACAAATCGGGCTTAATACGAGGAACGGGAGACTGAGCCTCCATGCTCCACCTTAACAAACGTTTGTTAGCACTCAACTCAAGCGAGTGCTAATCATATCGATACACTTGTACCTGTCAAGGCTCTCGGCCTATCAACCGCCCAAGCCATCTGAAAACACAACCACCCGCGAGGCAATCAAGCTCGGTGTTCGGTATGGCCATGGATCAAAATCACAAGAAAACTTACTGGACCAATGGATCAATCCAATCGATAAGGGCCAGCGCATCAGATCAAAAAGTGGGATGTGGGGCACGGTTTCTCGATTTTCAAGCAACCCGGATGGTTGCCGAGCAGAAGCCACAGGCAATCAAACGAGAAACATGAAAATCCTGCGATGCAACCTATAACGGTTCGATCAATCCTTCACCGGCCTTTTTTCAAGCTTTCGCTGAAGGGTGCGACGGTGCATTCCTAGAGCGCGGGCGGCAGCGGAAATATTGCCTCCGTGCTCCACGATGATTTTTTGCAGATGCTCCCATTCAAGTCGGCGCACGGAAAGTGGCTTTTCCTTGATTTCCACCAGCTCATCGCCCTGATCCTTGTGAAGCGCCGCTACGATCTCGTCTGTGTCAGCGGGCTTTGCCAAATAGTGAACAGCTCCCAGCTTGATCGCCTCGACTGCTGTGGCAATGCTTGCGAAGCCTGTCAGCATGACAATACGGGTATTGGCATCCAGCTCATGTAGGCGTTTGACCAGAACCAGACCGGATTCCTGGCCTATTCTCAAGTCGATTACGGCATACTCAGGCTCTACTGTCTCTGCGACCTTGATACCAGACATCACGTCCGTAGCAGCGTGCACTTCGAACCCCCGCTTGCTGAGCGCCTGCTCCAAGACACCGCAAAAGGTAGGGTCATCGTCCACTAGCAACAATGTTGGCTTTTGCGTTGTTTCCGGCTCGAGATCCTGGCTCATGCCTAACTCCAATGACTAATGACAGGTAGGGTGATTTGGGTACGCGTACCCACCCCCCCCTGCCGTGGCGTCATATCGATGCTGCCATCCAGTCGATTGATTGTCGCAAAGGCCAGAAATAGACCGACACCCAGTCCTTGATCCTTGGTTGAAACAACCGGCGACTTACCGATCTGCTCTGATAGGCTCGGCGTAATACCAGGCCCGCTGTCCAGAATCCGAAGGGTCACCGATTGTTGGTCCCAGCGCGCATGTAATTCAATACTCTTGAGTGACACTTCAGCCGCATTGTTAAGGATATTGATCAGTGCATGCGTAAGAGTCAGTTCAGCAAGTATGCCGGGCGGCGGCATCGGCCCGGCCTTGCGATAGTGCAACTTTTTGCCTGGCAGCTGCTGTCGCCAGCTTTCAACCACCGAATCAAGATAAGCTGTTAATGGCATCAGGTGACCACTCTCAGCTCGAATTTCACCTGCTGAAACGGACATCACCGAAAGCGCCTGTTTGCAACGCGCGACCTGCTCACGAAGGATCTTCATTTTATGACCCAGCTCGATATCTTCCCCGGCCTCGCAATCATTCTCAATTTCCCTGATCAATATCGCCATCGTTCCTAAGGGCGTGCCCATTTCGTGGGCGGCCCCAGCCGCAAGCGTTCCCAAAGCCACTACCCGCTCATTACGCAGACTGAGTTCGCGGGCCTCTGCCAGACTGCGATCCCTGGCCCTCAGGGTTTTGGCCATCTCCACCACGAAGTAGGCCACCAGCACGGCACTGAAAACAAAACCAAACCACATACCGAATACGTGAAGATCAAGATCATGCTTGGGCAACATAGCGTGCATGGCGTGGGCGTTCTCACCCTGAACCGGTATCGGCTGTATGTCCGGAAGCGGATGGTAATAGGACATCAACATCGTGTAACAACCGGAAGTGAAAATCACCATGTACCAGGTATATTCCTGCGGTAAGACCGTGGCAGCGATGATGAGTGGCAACAGGAAGAACCACGCAATGGGATTGGTCGCCCCTCCGGTGAAGTAAAGGATTGCAGTAATCGCAAGAACGTCACAGGACAACTGAATGAACAACTCGTTCTCTGATATGGGCTCCTGCGAGCCCAACCGCAACCAGGTCCACCAATTGAACACGCCCAGCAGTGTCAGAATCCCCCATAAGGGCACTTCACGCAGAGGAATTTCCAAACCATAGAGGCTGATGAAAATGATCAGCCCCTCGCCGACAATCATCAAATTCCGCAGCACAAAAAGCCAGCGAAGATTCTGGCGTGCATCCCTGGCGGGATGAATGGGTGTTGGGATACTGGAGAGTGGTTCTTGATTCATCTTGACAGCATAACCGTGCCACGTTGGAGAAGCACGCGATGCGGCAATTTGCCACATACCATCTGATCAAACCTCCCGATAGAATTTGACCAGCTGTTTAGAGCAACACTTGACAGTTGCCGACCGCGAATAGCGTGGGCGGCTCTCCTCCTTTGAAGCAGGCGGCTTGAGTTCCCCCTGCTTTTTTTACGAAAGTCGCTTTTCTTTCTAAGCATCTTCGCGATCAGGCTACATCGCCAGCCAACGCTCGAGGATACCGCAAATTCAGACCGCCCAAGCCACAATAGCCACTGGGATTCTTGGCCAGATATTGCTGGTGGTAGGGTTCCGCAAAGTAAAATATTGGGGCCTCGGCAATTTCAGTAGTGATGTCAGCCGAATGACCCGCATTGCGCAGGGCATCCCGGTAGATCTTCAGACTGTCGATCGCAGTGAGATACTGTTCCGGTTGGCTGGTATAGATCACCGAACGATACTGAGTGCCTAGATCATTGCCTTGTCGCATCCCCTGGGTCGGATCGTGGGACTCCCAGAATACTGCAAGCAAGTCCTCAAGCTCACATTTATCGGGATCGTAGACCAACCGCACCACTTCGGCATGCCCAGTATCACCTGAGCAGACCTCTTCATAAGTTGGGTTTGGTGTGTACCCCCCCGCATAACCCACGGCCGTAATGTATACCCCCGGCATCTGCCAGAACTTTCTCTCCGCACCCCAGAAGCACCCCATCCCCAGCAGTAGCAGCAAATAGCCGTCGGGGTAAGGGGGTCGCATTGCATGACCACTCACAAAATGATGCGGAGGGACCTTAATCGACTCCTGCCTGCCAGGAAGAGCCTCGTCCGGCTGTAGCGTCCCCGTTTTCCGTTTTCCAAACATTGCATCCACCTCCCAGAGCCCATGCATTTCGGGATTCACTATAATCCAGCCCATAACAAGGAGTCATTAACTATGAGTCATTTCGATCGATTTGAGCGCTTCTATTTCGAGAATCTTGGAATAAGAGGGGAACTGGTCAGGATTGAGGACGCCTGGGCCTCGACCCGAGGCACCACAGATTATCCCGGCATCGTTCAATCACAACTGGGTCAGGCACTGGCTGCAGTGTTGCTGCTATCCGGCACCATCAAATACCGGGGCTCATTGATTCTCCAAGTTCAGGGAGCGGGACCGATCAACACGCTGGTTGCACAAGCCACCCATGTTCGCACCATCAGGGGACTGGCCCACTGGCGCGGATCACCCGAGGGCAAAGCACTCCCCCAACTTTACGGCAATGGACGGTTGGTGTTGACTATTCAAAACGAAGGCCAGGAGCCCTATCAGGGTATTGTTGCCCTCGACGGGGATTCGTTATCGCAAGCGCTTGAATCGTATTTCAGCTTGTCAGAACAACTTCCGACCCGTTTATGGCTGTTCGCCAACGAACAGCGAGCCGGTGGCCTCTTCATTCAAAGCCTTCCCGGACACGAAGATAGAGGCGAGGACTGGAATCGAATCACCCATCTCGCTTCAACGATAACGGAAAAAGAGCTTCTTTACCTGACCAGCCATGAATTACTTTTTCGACTATTTCATGAGGAACGGGTCAGAATGCTGGACTCCGAACCTGTTAGCTTCAGATGCAGTTGCTCCAGAAATCGCATAGAGGGGGTACTGTTGGCGATGGGTGAGAAAGAGATCACCTCTGTGATTGAGAAGGAAGGGCAAGTAAAGGTCGACTGCGATTTCTGCAATCGGTATTACACGTTCGACCGTGTCGACATCAGCGCGTTATTCAGTGGCTCTCCGGGCCTTGTGGGACCCCGAACACCCCATTAAAAAACCAAATCATAAAAAAAGCGCACCCCGTTTAGCTGGACGCGCCTTTCACGGAATGAGTTCCGTCAGAGCCAGTAGACGAAAATAAACAATCCAAGCCAAACGACATCCACGAAGTGCCAGTACCAAGCGGCTGCTTCAAAGGCAAAATGGTTTTCGCTACTGAAATGACCCCGGATACTCCTTAGCAGCACAACGGTCAAAATTATCGCGCCGATGCTGACATGCAGACCGTGAAATCCGGTGAGCATAAAGAAAGTGGAACCGTAAATTCCAGTACCCAGAGTGAGCCCCATTTCTGAATAGGCTTCGTGATACTCAACACCCTGCAAGATTACAAACAGGAAGCCCAACGCTACGGTTGCAGCAAGGCCAATAATTAATTGCTTGCGATTATCCTTCAGCATACCCCAATGAGCCCAAGTCACGGTCGCACCACTGGTCAGGAGGATCAGCGTGTTGATTGCAGGTATGCCCCACGCAGCCATCGGCTCAAATTCACCACCCTCCTTTCCACCAATATGTCCGGGGCCATTGGAAGGCCAGACATTCTTGAAGGTATCCCAAAGATACTGATGCGTGTGGACCCCCAGGGCTGAACCTTCACCACCCATCCAAGGCAGCGCAAGGATGCGGCTGTAGAAGAGCGCACCAAAGAATGCGGCAAAGAAAAATACCTCGGATGTTATGAACCAAATCATACCCATCCGAAAGGATACATCAACCTGATGATTATAAAGTCCAGCCACGCTCTCGCGAATCACGGAGCCAAACCACACAAACATCATATAGGCCAAGATGCCCACTCCGATCCACATCATGGTCGGACCAAGGTCTGAACCATTCAAATAGTTGGAGAATCCCACCAGAAGCATAAATAGGCCGATCGAGCCGAGTATCGGCTGCGTTGCCTTGTGCGGTAGATAGTAAGAACCATGTAAAGCCATCTGTATTCCCCTTGCTCGGTAGCTTAAAGTCTTGGGCGCTCTATTGCTGCTTTTCGGTGATATCAAAAAACGTATAGGACAAAGTAACGTCGGCCACACTCTCTGGAAGCGCCGGATCAATAACAAATCTAACCGGCATTTCTCTTTCTTTCTGCGGCTCAAATGTTTGCTCACTGAAGCAGAAACATTCTGTTTTTTTCAGAAACTGAGTGGCCCAGCCTGGCGCTATGCTGGGTATGGCCCTGCCCACCAGTGTTCTGTCTGACTGATTCGTTCCAAAGAACTTCACCGTCTGGTATTCGCCCGGATGAACCTTTAGCTTGGTTGTTTCAACCCGGAACCCAAGGGGCATTTCGCCATTCACTGTTGTTACGAATTCCACAGTCACCCATCGTGCTTGATCAACCCTGAAACCTGCCTCCGCCTGAGCTTCGGACTTGACCTTGCCGTTCAAACCCGTCAATTCGCAAAAGACGTCGTACAAGGGCACCAGAGCAAAGCCAATGCCAAACATGGCAATGGACACCAACACCACGGGCCATAACACCTTGGAATTGGATCGCCTCTCGAAACGTTCCTTCATGGTAACGCCGTATCCGACATTACGTGATAGATCGCGAAGACATACAAACTCATCGCAACCAAACCTATCAAAGTAGCCAACAGAACGTTTTTCCGGCGAAGATTCATGCTGTTTGGCGGCCTATAAGGGTTGCCGAATCAGGCGAAACGGAGTGGGTGGCAAAGGGATCTTTCAGTGAATATGGGGCGAGTGCTCCCAGGTATGGTAAGGCGCGGGCGAAGGTAACTGCCATTCCAGTCCGTGCTCGCTGGCACCTTCCCAAACTTCATCCGTCGCCTTCTCACCCTCACCACGCATACTCTTGACGACGATGTAGCAGAGTATCAATTGAGAAAACCCGAAAACGAAAGCACCCACGCTGGACCAAGCGTTGAATTCGGCAAACTGTAATGCATAGTCAGGAATCCGTCGTGGCATCCCGGCCAAACCCAAGAAATGCTGCGGGAAGAAGCAGACGTTGACCGAGATTGTGGTCAGCCAAAAGTGCAAGTTGGCTAAACGCTCGTCGTACATGACTCCGGTCCATTTTGGTAGCCAATAATAAACCGCCGCGATAATCGCGAACACAGCGCCCGAAACCAGGACATAGTGGAAGTGGGCAACAATGAAATAAGTGTCGTGATATTGTAAGTCAGCCGGGGAAATGGCCATCATCAGACCAGTGAACCCACCCATGGTAAACAGCACTACGAAGGCAATTGCCCACAGCATTGGCGCCTCAAACGTCATGGCACCCTGCCACATCGTTGACATCCAGTTGAAGACCTTTACCCCTGTCGGCACGGCAATAAGCATAGTCGCATAGGTGAAATAGAGTTCGCCCTCGACTGGCATGCCCACGGTGTACTGATGGTGAGCCCAAACGACGAATGAAAGAAAACCAATAGACGCGGTAGCATAGACCATGGAGCTATACCCGAACAGGGGCTTGCGGGCAAAGGTAGGGATGATCTGGGAGACAATTCCGAAAGACGGCAGAATCAGCACATATACTTCAGGGTGACCAAAGAACCAGAAGAGATGCTGATAAAGCACGGGGTCACCGCCACCGGCGGCATTGAAGAAACTGGTGCCAAAGAATTTATCGGTTAGCAGCATTGTCACTGCACCAGCAAACACCGGCATAATGGCGATGAGCAAGAATGCCGTGATCAGCCAAGTCCAGACGAAGAGCGGCATCTTCATCAGTGTCATCCCCGGCGCCCGCATGTTCAGGATGGTCACGATAATATTGATGGCCGCCATAATCGACGATATACCGAGAATATGTATGGTAAATATCGTGAAAGGAAAGGACGCCCCAGCTTGCAATGATAGGGGCGGGTAAAGAGTCCAGCCCGCTGCCGCTGCACCGCCGTCCATGAACAGCGTGCTCACCAACATCACGGCCGCAAACGGCAACAGCCAGAAACTCCAGTTATTTAGACGCGGCAGAGCCATGTCAGGCGACCCGATCATCATCGGGATCATCCAGTTAGCCAACCCGGCAAAGGCGGGCATGACGGCACCGAAAACCATGATCAGTGCATGGAGTGTCGTCATCGAATTAAAAAATAGGGGGTCGACAAACTGCATGCCGGGCTCGAACAACTCCGCCCGGATGACCAGCGCCATCGCACCACCCACCATGAACATTGCCAAAGAGAACACCAGGTAAAGTGTACCGATGTCTTTGTGATTGGTTGTCGTCACCCATCGCATGAAACCCTTGGTGGGGCCGTGGTCGTGGTGATCGTCATGAATGGCCGTGACTGACATAGTATTCACCTCTTGCATTTTTTGGGGTACGAATTACTGGTGGGATGCAACATCGCTTGCCTGGACAATATCACCGGTACTATTACCCAACGCATTGCGCTGGTAGGTGATGACTGCGGCAATTTCCTCGGGTTTCAACACATTGCGGAAGGAAGCCATCAGTGGTGGCTTGCCGTTCAGAATCAAGTTGATATGACCGCTGACCGGCCCATTGGCTACCGCACTTCCCTTGATGGCAGGAAACATGCCATCAATGCCCTCTCCGCTTGCTTGGTGGCAACTGAGGCAATGACCCTCGTAGACCGTCTGGCCCAGACTCATCAAGTCGTCTTTGCTTGCTCCAGCAGAAGAAGCCGCGAATTGTTGATCGGCAGATTCCTCGGTTACCTTGCTCGTCTTATCAGAGGGTTGATCATGGGCGCCCTCAGAGGCAACGGTCAGCGCCTCACTGTCCTGATTAGCCGCTTCCGCCTCTTCGGGCGTCCTCCCACCCTTCTGTTCGGCAAGCCATTGCTTGTATTCATCTTCAGGCTTCGCGATCACCACGATCGGCATGAAGCCATGATCCCTCCCGCAGAGCTCGGTACACTGACCACGATAGGTCCCCGCCTTTTCAACCTTGGCCCAGGCGTCCGTGATAAATCCAGGTATGGTGTCCTTTTTCCAGCCCAGATCCGGCACCCACCAAGAGTGTATGACATCGCCCCCTGTAAACAGGAATCGAATCTTTTTACCTACAGGAACGACGAGCGGGTGATCTACTTCCAGCAGGTAATTTTCGACGGTTGTCGGATCAACACCCGAGTTCATCTGTCGAGCCTGGTTGCTCTTGGCGTCCAGCGTACTGAAAAAACTGACCCCTTCATCAAGATATTCGTACTTCCACTTCCACTGGTACCCAGTAACCTTGATAGTCATGTCCGCACCAGAAGTGTCATAAACCTTGATCATGACTTTGGTGGCTGGGATGGCCATGCCGATTAGAATCAGAAACGGGATAACAGTCCAGAGAATTTCAAGCTTGGTGTTTTCATGAAACTGGGCAGGTATAACCCCCTTGGACTTACGATGGTTAACCAACGAATAAGCAAGCATTCCATAAACCAAGATGCCGATGACCACACATATCCAGAAGATAGACATGTGCAAATCGTGAATATCGCGACTTAGCTCGGTAACGCCCTCAGTCAGGTTGAGCGTGTAATCGGCGGAGACCTCACCAACGCCCATCAAGCCTGAAACCGCCAGCAAAGCACTTAATTTCTTCACGGAACCTTCTCCAAAATCGTTAAGGCAAGAACCTAAACCATTCAATTCAAGACAAAATATGAAAGAGCTCTAGGGGCTAAATTGCCAGGCTCCGGTGCGGCAACGGCATACGCCGACGTAACCGCTTTTTTAGTTATGGGATCGGAAGCAACAGCATCGGTGGCCACGATGAATGGGGGCAACTCTCCCCTTTGCCATCCACGAACGCTAAAAATGACAGACAGGCCATCTGTTTTCAATCATGAACCAGCGTTATGAAGGAACCACTCAACGAGGCATCCTCTTGGAATCGCTCAAGAAAAAGGTCTCCCCCAAGCCTGCCGACCAGCCTACCGTTAGCCGTAAATCCTAGCCTATGCCGCCATAAGGCGCAAGATTTCATCACCACGCCAACAGTCTTCATCCAAGGACGGCTGAACGATTTCAACTGTCTGGAAGGCCAGCTCAGCCAAAGCTTTTCGCCCCAATTCGTGATCAAGCGAAGCCATGACCTCTGCAGCATAAGGCAAATCAGGAACCAGCCAATTCGCAATCCAACCACCGAGATTGACTTCCGAGGCAATCATGGATTCCTGCGTAAGGCGCGCATGATTGATGCAACCAAGCCTGATCCCTACGACCTGGAGCACGGGCAAGCTCAATTTCAAGGCCAAATCGGCGACATCCTCATCGGCATTGAGAGGGACTCGCCAACCGCCTACACCCTCGACGACCACGCAGTCAGCGAGAGTAGACAAATGGCAGAATGCCTGACTGATTCGATCCAGATTCACCCTGACCCCCATTGCCTCAGCCGCAATATGCGGCGAGACCGGTCGCTCAAATACAAAGGGATTGATGTACTGATAGTCTATCGGAACGGAGGACTCACGCTGCAAGGCCAAGGCATCCTCGTTTACCCAGCGCTCGCCCACCTTTCGCGCACCCGAGGCCACCGGCTTCATTCCGATCACACTCAAGCCTTGGGACTTGAGAAAACGCATCAGGCGGACAGTCGCATGGGTCTTGCCAACTTCCGTGTCAGTCCCCGTCACAAAGAATCCCCTGGGCATCAAGAACGACATGCCCCCGCTGAGCGTCTTGCGAAACCCGCAATCACCTCAAAGCTTGCGCCTATCGATGTCGAACCAGTCATGTCCTGACGCGGATAGGCGGAGATCATCCGCGCCATGGCATCCTTGCCGGTGAGATGCCGTGGACGATCTGCCGTCAGATTTCGAGCCCCCAGGGCCTTCAATTCTCGCATCAGCGACATCACAGTCGTGTACTCGATCACCATGGCCGTCGCCTCCAGTTTGTCTACGGAAAAACCTGCCACACTCAACGAGTCCTGCAGTATCTTGACTTCATGAAATTCAATGACATGACTGAATGCGTCTACCTGAGCCCAGGCGCGCCTCAACTCCTGTAACGTCCTGGGTCCAAAGGTGGAAAACAGCAAATAACCACCCGGCCTCAGCACCCGATGAAATTCCCGAAAGGCGGTAACCGGAGAGGCACACCACTGAATGGCAAGATTCGAGAAGATCAGGTCAATCGACCCGGCTGCCACCGGCAGGACTTCCGCATCTCCGCCCACACACTCACCCAAAAACCGCTCCCGGGCACAGCGAAGCATGCCCTCGGCAATATCCAAGGCGACAACCCGGGCAGAGGGATACACGTCTTGCAAAATCCGGGAGAAATGTCCGGTACCCGCCCCCACATCGAGAATAAACCCATCACCCGACCAGGTCGGCAGGGAATCAATCAGGTTCTGCCCTACCGATCTTTGCAAAACAGCCACGCTGTCGTAAGCGGAAGCGGCCGACCCAAAAGATCGGGCCACCCAACGCTTATCGGGGGACCCGGTCAAAACAGATGGGGCCTCCAAAATCTAAATCCGCTCCTGCAGCGAGAGAAATTCGCGAATCCGGCATGCCGTCTCCCCTGGATGGGTCAGAAATGGTAAGTGTGCTGCCTTGGCCAGTTCTTGCGCATCCACATAGGGGTTTAACTCCCGTAATTTGGGGGCCAGTGCCTTGGGTACCAATCGATCCTGCGCCCCCAGAATGGCGAGTGCCGGTTTTTCAAGCCCTGCCAGCACGGGACGGGCGTCAACGTCCCTCAGCAAAGCCAGCCCACCGCGCAGGGCGGCTTTATCCGGCAGTGGGCGCTGAGCAAGCGCGTCATGAATCTGTCTGGCTAACGCTCGGGGATTTTCCTGATTAAATGTTTGTAGACCGATGAAGCGCTTCAGGGTCCCAAAGAAATCCTGCTCCAGATTCACGCCCAGCTGCTGCAGAAGCGCGGGCTCAACTCCTGGCCAGTCAGGTTCAGCGGTGAAACGGGGCGTACCGGAGACCATGACAAGACTGAGCACGCGCTCAGGGTGCGCATTGGCCACTCCCATCGCCAACAAAGCGCCCAAAGACCAACCCAGCCAGTGCGCCGCAGGAGGAGCCACCTGAGCGAGCACAGCAGTGACCGAAGCCATTGAGTAATCGTTGATAGGACCGCTCCCGCCATGGCCCGGCAAATCAATCAGACTGACCCTGTAATCATTGGACAACTGCTCGGCAAGCCCTTGCAACAACCCGCCATGCATGGCCCAACCATGCAGCATCACCAAGTCCGGACCGCTTCCCAAACACTCCACATGCATCTCCGGAATGACGCGACTCTTCATGCCAGTGCCCGGACAGCATTCACCTGGCCCAACTTAATCATCGGCAATCGGGACATGCCCTCCAGCAGGCGATCCACCTGGTCTTCGGTATGCATCGATGTGACAGTGATTCGCAAGCGGGCGGTCCCATCGGGAACCGTGGGTGGCCGGATGGCGCTCACCCAAAATCCAGAGGCACGCAGTTGATCACTGGCCTCGATGGCCGATCGGTTGTCACCGATCACCAGAGGCTGGATGGGTGAAGTTGAGTCCATGAGCTTCAAACCCAAATGCTCGGCACCCTGCCTGAATTGTCGAATTCTCGCCGCGAGCCGATCACGCCGCCAAGACTCTTCTTTCACCAAACGCAATGAGGCCCGGGTGGCTTCGGCAATGGCCGGAGGCAAAGCGGTCGTATAAATATAAGTACGAGCACGCTGAATCAGGTATTCGATCAAGTCATCGGAACCCGCCACAAACGCCCCAAACGTGCCAAATGCCTTGCCCAGGGTACCTACCACAATCGGTACTTCATCCTGAGAATGGCCCGTCACCTCGAGAAGGCCACGGCCATTTTCCCCTAGAACCCCCAACCCATGGGCATCGTCAATCATCAGCCAGGCATCATGCTGCCTTGCCAGCACGGCCAGCTCGTCCACCGGCGCGAGATCGCCATCCATACTGAAGACGCCATCGGTCGCAATCAGGGCTTGATCTGCCGATGTCCCGGAGAGCAGACCTTGAAGCCTGGCAGGCTCGGCATGTCCATACCGATGCAAACGGGCACCAGAAAGCCGCGCTCCGTCTAATAGGGAAGCATGATTCAAGCGGTCCTCAAATACCGCATCACCCCGGCCCAACAAAGCGGAAATAACGCCCATATTAGCCATATAGCCGGTAGAAAACAGTAGTGCCCGATCACGGTTCATAAAAGCCGCCAACTCTTCTTCCAGAGCTTGATGTGGACCGCCATGCCCACAGACCAGATGGGCTGCGCCGGCCCCCACACCAAATACGGATGCCCCCCGCTGAAGTGCTGCAATCACCGCTGGATGGTTGGCCAAGCCCAGATAATCATTGCTGCAGAAATTGACCAGCCAGCGGCCATCAACCAAGATTTCAGAGGCTTGGGGCGATTCCACCGTTCGCCGTTGGCGATACCGTCCCTGAAGGTCGATATCGTTCAGCCAACGCTTGAGAAAAAGAGGGCCGCGCATGACGGGAGCAGAAGGGCTAACTGGTTCGAGTCAAACCCCTTCAGGCATTGGCATAGAACCCGGACATCCGGAGCCCGAGCCGATGTAATAATCGCTTGTCTTCATCCGCCACGGGATTATCGGTGGTCAGCAACCGTTCGCCGTAAAAGATGGAATTGGCACCGGCCAGAAAACACAATGCTTGCATTTCATCACTCATATCCGTGCGCCCCGCCGAAAGTCGAACTCGAGAACAAGGCATCATGATGCGTGCTGCCGCAATGGTCCTGACAAACTCAAACGGATCCAGCGGGGCAGCATCAGCCAGCGGAGTCCCTTCCACCTGAACCAGCCGATTGATTGGCACACTTTCGGGATGGTTTGGCAAATTGGCGAGCTGGACCAGCAAACCCGCCCGGTCATCATCGTCCTCACCCATACCCACAATACCGCCGCAGCAGACATTCAGCCCGGCTTTGCGCACCCGCTCCAGCGTATCCAGACGATCCTGATAGGTGCGGGTCGTGATGATTTCGGAGTAATAAGCCTCCGAGGTATCCAGATTGTGGTTGTAGTAATCAAGCCCTGCCTCCTTCAGTCGGTGGGTCTGGCTGTCAGTCAGCATTCCCAGCGTCACACAGGTTTCCATGCCCAGGGACTTGACACCCTCAACCATGGAGCAAACACGCTCGATATCCCGATCATTAGGACTCCGCCAGGCAGCGCCCATGCAGAAGCGCCCCGCGCCCTGCAACTTGGCCTGACGGGCCGCTTCCAGCACATCCTCTATCGGCAGCAGACTTTCCTTACCAAGCCCGGTGTCATAATGGGCGCTCTGGGGACAGTAGGCGCAGTCCTCGGAGCAGGATCCGGTCTTGATGCTCAACAGACTGGAAACCTGCACCTCGTTTGGATCGAAATGTTCACGATGGATGGATTGCGCCAGAAAGATCAGGTCATTGAACGGCAGTCTGAAAAATTGACGGGCTTCTTCCAGCGTCCAGTCATGGCGAACAATGCCGGCCATCGCCACCGCCGAGATAGTGTGACGACCTGATGAAACTTCTTGAGCGGACATTCGGAGACTCCGTGAAAATAAAGCGGTCCTGGCATGAATGGACGGAACATATCCGTCAACCCAAAAACCAAGAGCAGGTTTACAGCTGGTCGCGGATTATACAGAACCTGGTATTTCCTCCCACTTGCCTGCTGTGCGGCGACCAGGGCGAGGAAAAACTTGATTTATGCCGAAACTGCAGAGAGACACTGCCTTATCTGGGCAACACCTGCAGGACTTGCGGCCTCCCGCTCACCCAGAGCGACCTTCCCTTGTGCGGGACCTGCCTCAAGGAGCCACCGCCATTTGACCGGATGATCTGTGCCTTTCGGTACGAGGAGCCCATCCGTCACCTCATCCAGTCCCTCAAATTTAGATCCCGTCATGCCAACGCCCGACTGCTTGGAACCTTGCTGGCGGAAAGCTTCGACACCGCCCCGGCATTGCCAGAGGTCGTCATTCCCGTGCCATTGCACCCTTTTCGCTACCGAGAAAGGCGCTTTAACCAGGCCTTGGAAATTGCCCGAGTGGTCTCGAGCCAACTGAGCATTCGGCTGGACTACGCCACCTGTCACCGGATACGACCCACAAACGCGCAAGCCCAGTTGCATGCCGAGGAGCGCAGAAAGAATATTCGCGAGGCTTTCGCCATCTCGTCACCTCTTGCCTACCGACATATTGCCCTGCTGGATGATGTCGTCACAACGGGCGCCACGGTCAGCGAGTTGGCCACCCAATTCCGGCAGGCCGGCGCCGCTCGGATAGACGTCTGGGCATGTGCCAGAGCCTTACCCTGAGGTGATGCAAAAACTTTTCGCTCCTGTATATTAGGTGCAACAGATCACTCAAGGAGTCACTTGATGAATCAACTCAAATCCCACTTCAAAATCAGCCATAGCTCCCTGCAGTGGGTGATGACTGTGCTTGTCGCGGGCCTCGCTGCTACCTTCTCGAATGCGGCACCTGCTGGCGATTATTTCGAGACACCTGGACCGTGGGAGGATTTTCCCCGAACCCAGCCCACACCGAAGTACGAGAGCGATGTCGCCGCGGACAACGGGTACACGTTTGGGGTCACCAAGGCGTTCAGCCCCTACAAGGATCCGGACATTTCAGAAACCGAAGGGCTGCCCAACCCACTGGAAAATCATGATTTCGACAGTTACAACCTGATCGTTGTTGTCAGCAAGAAAAGCGATCCATATTGGGGCAAGGCGCAGACCTTGCGAGTCTACAAAAGGGACATTGGCCTGCACTACTATTGGATGATCTCCTCCGGACAGAAAGGCTTTGAAACCGCTTCCGGCTACTTCCGACCCCAGGCATTTTCATCGCGCCACTGGTCTGGCAAATACGATGCGCCCATGCTTTGGGCCGTGTTCTTCAACGGTGGCATGGCGCTGCATTCCTCCTTGGATCGACAGGCCATGCAGGAAATGGGTAACGCCGCCGCCTCCCACGGCTGCGTCCATGTCGAGGACTACCGCGCCGAGGAGTTGTTTCACCTGGTTGGCCACAGCGGTTTCGGCCCGGTGGATGTGATCGACCGGAATACGGGCCGCAAAACCGGCGGGAAGGCGCAGTCCTACAAGACACTCATTATCGTTGGCCCCACAGGCCACTGGGGACAAAAAGGCTCGGCGACAACGCGAGTCAGCACTATTGTGAAACCTGCCACCAGGCCAGCACAGACCAAAAGCAAAAAACCCGCAAAACCCGTTGCCCTGAAGAACTGAACGCCCACCTCCAATGCCTCACCTGCAAAGCATTAATTTGAAGGCACTCAAGCCTGATAGACGGGTTCCTTAACTCTCTTGGGGTGGAGAACCGCCAGGGATAACAAGATCTCGTCCAGCTTTTGTTGATCACCCGATTCCCATGAAACCTAGCAAGACCGAAAAACCGCTTAGCTTTAGGCAAAGGCTCTTCATCATTATCTTCGAGGCCGACACACGTTCAGGCCGATTCTTCGACCAACTGTTGATCCTCGCCATTCTGGTTTCGCTGGTAGTCATCATGCTTGACAGCGTGGAGGAAGTTGCAAAGCAACACACGGCGTTTTTTTCCGGGCTTGAGTGGTTTTTTACCGTCCTATTCAGCCTGGAGTACATTGCGAGACTGTATGCCGCGAAACGGCGCTGGCGATATGCCCTGAGTTTTTATGGCATCGTTGATTTGCTGGCGATTCTACCCACCTACATGGCGCTGGTCTTTCCGGAGCTCAATGCGCTCATGGCCGTGAGGACGCTGCGTTTGCTCAGGGTATTCAGGGTCTTCAAGCTGACGGAATACCTCTCCGAGGTGACGATTCTAGCAGGGGCGCTCAGTGCCAGCCGCCGCAAGATCATGGTCTTCCTGACAGTGGTGTTGATGGTCGTCATGGTCATGGGCACCATCATGTATGTGATCGAAGGACCCGAAAATGGATTTACCAGCATCCCCGTGTCCATCTATTGGGCCATCACCACGATGACTACGGTGGGGTTTGGCGATATCGCACCCAAAACCGACTTGGGGCGCTTCATTTCGTCGATCATGATGCTGATGGGCTGGGGTACTTTGGCGGTGCCGACCGGTATTGTTACCGCTGAAATGGCATTTCATCGGGAGACCAAATCCACGACACGCGTCTGCGGGGAATGCATGACCAAGGGCCCGAGCGCCAGCGACAACTACTGCCGTCAATGCGGAGCCCGCCTTTCTGCGCATATTTGAAGATAGAGTGACCTAAGAGAGGGTAAGGACACGCCAGTTTGCACCCGTCTTATACAAACTCCGCCAGTACCGGCGCATGATCAGAGGGCCGCTCAAGACCGCGCGGCTCCACATCAATACGGCATGCGCGACAAGATTCCACCAGTTGCGAGCTGATCAGAATATGATCGATACGCAGACCAAGATGCCGACGAAATCCATTCATCCGGTAATCCCACCAGCTAAAGCTCTTCTCCGGCTGATCGAAACACCGGAAAGCATCCTTGAAACCCAGCGCCAGCCACTCCTGAAATGCTTGGCGCTCCGGCGTGCTGCACAGAATTTTCTCATTCCAGGCCATTGGATCATGCACATCACGGTCCTCTGGTGCGATATTGAAGTCACCCATTACCACCAAACGGGGATGACGTAAGAGTTCCAGCTTGAGCCAGGAATGAACGTGACCCAGCCAATCGAGCTTGTAAGCATACTTATCAGAGCCCACCTCACTGCCGTTCGGCACATAAAGGTCAACCACACGCCAGCCATTCACGGTTGCGGCCAAAATTCGCCGCTGAGGATCAACCAGACCGGGCAGATCAGTGATCACGTCGGCGGCAGACGTCCGGCTCAGGATGGCCACACCGTTATAGGTCTTCTGCCCACTATAAACTGCCTGATAACCCGCCGTCTCCAGCTCCTTCTGCGGAAAGTTAGCGTCCTCCGTCTTGGTTTCCTGCAAGGCGAGCACATCGGGTTGCTCCCGCTTCAGCCAATCAAGGACATGTGGCAGCCGAACACGCAGAGAGTTGACATTCCAGGTCGCGATTTTCATCCTTAAGGCCTGGGGCTAACAAGAGTAGGCGGCAAGGCTCCGATGAATTTCAGATTGCCTTCCTGCAAGGTCACGGTCTGAACGGAATAGCCGCTCTTGCCACTCAGATCGGCATGAATGCCGCCCTTGGTGATTCTCTCAAGCTGTTCCGCCGGAACATTGAATCCCCCAACCTGAAGGCTATCAATCCTGGCATTCAACTGAGCGTCCGCGACACCGCCATTGGCCTTGATATGTATGGGGATATTGTCTCCCAGCGCCTTGACCCAGCGACCCACACCTTCAATATCCTTGGAACGAACGCCAATATTCTGGAGAAAACCGTCCAGCTGGGAGGTATCGAGAGCCCCGGAAATTTCGGCTGATCCCGGCCCCAGCTTGACCTGAACCTGGCGCAAGGGCAGCAAGTTGGCGCCCAACTGGTTGATGACCGCCGACAGTTCCTCTTGAGAAACCGACAGGTCAAGCGGCCTGGGAGGTGCGGCTACGGGCGGAGGAACCGAAGCCGCACCTCCCGATTGGGTAGGAGGCGCAGAGGGCGTCGGCGGAGATACGGCAATACCAGATTTGGCCTCAAAGCTTTTCAGGTCAGTAGCCGCGTATTTCACTCCCAGATTTTGCGGCGCACGGGGCACTACAAGATTGGAAACGGCCGGCAGAAAACCCATCCAGCCCAGAAGCAGAATCCAGGGCAAGACCATCAGCGCCGCAAAGAGCACCAGCCATTTGAGGTCGCTGACCGTCTTTTTTCCTTCAGCCATGGCTACATCATTCATATCAAGATTGTTTCGAACTCATCCATCGTTGCGGCTAACCGCCAATTCGGCCAGCGCCTTCTCCAGACGCTTGAGTCGGGTCCACATCTCGTTCAGCTTAGGAATAACAGCCATATTCTTGAGGTATTGCTGCAAGGGCTGAACTGGGCCGCCCGCATACATGCCGGGGGTTTTGATGCTGTTATTCAGTCCCGCCCGATGCAGCAGTACCGTGTCATCGGGCACCGTCACATGATCCAGCGTGCCGGTTTGCCCGGAGGCAATAACTCGCTTGCCGAATTTCGTGGAGCCGGAAAGCCCGGTATGGGCGCAGAGGATACTGTCCTCACCGATCTCCACGTTATGTCCAAGGTGACACATGGCGTCGATCACGGCGCCCGAACGGACGATCGTTGCCCCGTACGTCCCGCGATCAATATTGGTATTGGCCCCAATCACCACGCGATCTTCTATGACTACCTTGCCGGTATGCGGGATCCGGTAGTTGCGGCGGCGCTCGTCCTGGGCAAAACCAAAACCCTCCGAGCCAATCACGCATCCCGCCTTGAGAATCACATCCGCCCCGATTTCGCAGCCGTAACCGATCACGCAGCCAGGGTGCAACACCGAACCGGCACCGATCACGGCCCCTTTTTCGACCACAACATTGGCCATGAACACGACCCGCGCACCCAGGGTGACGCCCGCACCGATCACCACGCCCGGCCCGACCAGCACGTCCTCGGGCAGCATGACGCTGTCGTGGACCACCGCCGACGGGTGAATCCTGGGCCACTCCGTATCGCGAACATTCCGGTCCGCATAGGTCTGCTTCAAGATCGCCATGGCCAACCGTACATTCGGCGCAATCAGCACGGCGAGACCCGGAAGGTCCGACAATTCGGTCGCCAATGCCTCTGTCGTGACAATACCGGCGGGGCCTTGGGTCCGAACCCGGTCCAGATATTTGGCGTGATCGACAAAAACCAGATCTCCTGACTGACACTCTTCAATAGGCGACAGGCCTGAAATCAAAGAATCGGGGCCCTGGCAGCGGGTGAGCAGACCCTGAGGGCTGAATCGATCAACTATTTGGGAGACACGGACATGCATATCGTTCGATGACCAAGTTTGGATGTGTCCCCATAATATAGCTGAACCTCGGATGTAGCCGCTTGGGTAAGTGACCAATGCCGCTGAAACAACCTTCAGAAGCGAGTCCGGCGTCAATCGGAGTTTGGTGTAAACTTTGACGCAATGCCTATGATTTATCTCGTATGCGCTACCAAACAATTTAACCGACCGAACCATCTGCCTTGGCTGCTGAAACCCTAAATCTCCCGTCGATCGAAACCTCCGAGGAATCCTCGCTCCCTGTTCCCCGTTACCAACGGTTTGCGCAGGAATTGGTCGTTCGAGGAAAACTCAGAGAGCCCGAGATCATCCGTGCTCAGAAATTGGGGGCGCAGACGGACGAACCGCGCATCCCGGCGCTGCTGTTGAAGCTCGGCCTCTTGTCAGAGCGAGACACAGCCGAAATCCTCTCCGACGTCAGCGGCCTCCCCTTGGTAGTGCCCGATGACTATCCGGAGAGCTCTCCATTACCGGACACCATCTCGATCCGCTTTCTCAAGGAAAATCATCTGGTCGGACTCGCGGCTAATGATGATCAGGTCACGGTGGCCGTCACCGATCCGTTTGATCAGGAACTGCTCGACTCCATTGCGCTTGCCTGTGACAAACCGGTGATTGCGCGGGTCGGGCTCGGCACTGAAATCGACCGCGCGCTGGAAACCCAGCTGGGCCCGGGCAAATCGCTGATGGGCGAGATTACCGATACTTTCGGTAGCGACGACGATATCAACGAGGCGGACGTCGAGCATCTCAAGGATCTGGCCTCAGAGGCGCCGGTCATCCGCATGGTGAACCTCATCATGCAGCGGGCCGTGGAAATGCGGGCATCCGATATTCATGTGGAGCCGTTCGAGGAAATACTGAAAGTGCGTCTTCGGGTCGACGGCGTGTTGCGCGAAATCGAATCCCCCCCCGTCCGATCGACGGCGGCGGTCATCTCGCGCATCAAGATCATGGCCAAGCTCAACATCGCCGAGCGGCGCCTGCCGCAGGATGGCCGCATCAAGCTCCAGGTTCAGGGCAAGGAGCTGGATCTTCGCGTCTCGACCGTGCCGACCATGTACGGCGAGAGCGTCGTTATTCGTTTATTGCACAAGGAAAGCATCAAGTTCGACTTTAATACACTGGGATTCGAAGGAGATTCACTGCAGCGTTTCATCAATGTTTTGGAAACGCCCCATGGCATCATCCTCATTACCGGCCCCACCGGCAGTGGCAAAAGTACGTCGTTGTATACCGCGCTGCACAAGATCAATACGCCCGACCGTAAAATCATTACTGTCGAGGATCCGGTCGAATACCAGCTGGAAGGCGTCAACCAGATTCAGACCAAGCCGCAGATTGGTCTGACCTTTGCCTCGGCCCTGCGCTCGATTGTGCGGCAGGATCCCGACGTCATCATGATCGGCGAAATGCGTGACATCGAAACGGCGCGCATTGCTGTGCAATCGGCGCTGACGGGGCACTTGGTGCTATCCACGCTGCACACCAATGACGCGGCCGGCGGCGTTACCCGCCTTCTCGACATGGGGCTTGAAGATTACCTAATTACCTCCACGGTCAATGGCATTCTTGGTCAACGACTGGTGCGCCGTCTCTGCCCCCATTGCCGGGAGGAGTACGAACCACTTCCCGAAGTCGCTGCTGAACTGAAGCTCTGGAACTACAGCGATGAACGCACCATTCACCTGTACCGGCCCAAAGGCTGTGAAGCCTGTGATGGCAACGGCTACCGGGGTCGACTGGCAATTACCGAACTGTTAGTGATGACCGACGACATCCGGCGACTGGTCATGAGCAACGCCCCAGCCCGCAAGATCGAGGAACAAGCCCTGCTGGAAGGGATGCGCACCATGTATGAGGACGGCATCCTCAAATCGGTCAAGGGTCTGACGACGGTTGAAGAAGTGCTCCGCGTGACGGCGGATAGCTGATACCCGTTTTATCCCGCTATGGCTCAATTCCACATCAAAGCCGTCAACCGCGACGGAGAAACCATCGAGGAAGACCGCGAATCCCCGAGCGAGAGCCTGCTGATTCTCTCCCTGCAAGAGGAAGGACTGTTGCCGATTCGGGTCGCTCCGGCCGGTTCTAGTCCATTCGGCTTTCTGCGGTTCGGACGCCGCGGTTCAAAAATCTCTCACAAACAGGTCACGCTCTTCACCCGGGAGCTGCTGACCCTGCTGGAAGCCGGGCTACCCCTGGATCGGGCACTTACAGTGCTACTGGAACTCACCGAGAAGGAGCCTGATTTCAACGCCATGATTGGCAAGATTCTCGAGAAGATAAAAAGCGGAGCTCAATTATCCGATGCGCTGGAAGCCCAGGGGCCGGTGTTCTCACGTTTCTATCTCAACCTCATTCGCGCCGGTGAGGCGGGCGGCGCACTGGAAGTCGTCCTGGATCGCCTCACTCAATATCTCGATAGCTCCAAGGAGCTGCGCGACACCGTCACCACGGCGATGATCTACCCGATCATTCTGGTCATCATGGCTATCGGTTCCCTGCTTCTGTTACTGACGTTTGTTGTGCCCCAGTTCACCGAGATGTTTGACAGTGCCGGCAAGGAACTGCCCATTCCGACCCAGATTGTGGTGGGCGCTGCGGATGCCATCCGGTCCTACTGGTGGACAGCGATCCCGATCTTCGCCATTGTCAGCGGCTGGATTCGTTATCAACGGTCCGATCCGGTGAGACGCCTGGCTTGGGACGGCTCGATGCTGAAGCTACCGCTCTTCGGCGATCTCATGCTGAAATTCCAGGTTGCCAGCTTTAGCCGCACCCTGGCCACCCTGCTCAGCAATGGCGTGCCGCTGCTGGGGGCGCTGTCCATCGTCAAGGACACGCTGGACAATCGTTTGGTGGCCCAAAAGCTGGGGCTGGCCGTCGAAAGCCTCAAGGAAGGCGGTGGCATGAGCGCCCCGCTCATGGAGGCGGAGATATTTCCCTCCCTAGCCATGCAAATGATCAAGCTGGGAGAGGAATCGGCTCAGTTGCCGGAGATGCTGGACCGCGTGGCCACGACCTATGACAAGGAAATCAAGATATCGATACAGCGCCTGCTGGCCATGCTGGAACCGGTGTTGATCGTGGGGCTGGGAATCATGATCGGCGGCATCATCATCTCCATCCTGATGGCGATCCTAAGCGTCAATGACCTCGCGTTCTGATGGAGATGCCCCACATCATGCGCAAAAAGAGGCATGGGATAAACCAGGCCGAGTCACTTTAGCCAAACATTTCCGGCTGTAAGCGGCCTCCCTTTTCTTGTTCCAAACTCGCGAAGTTGGACCTGAAATGGGAAAATCAGATCAGGCTCAAGTACAGCTACCCGCACCTAATAGCCGGTGCGTTTAATTTCTCCCTAAAAAACGCAAGAAACTCCATGAAACAAACATCCATCTCCCATCGAATCGCGCCACGACAGGGGCAGCGCGGCTTTACCCTGATCGAACTTTTAGTCGTACTCGCCATCATCGGCCTGCTCGCCGGGTTGGTGGGCCCGCAGGTCATCAAACACCTGGGTGAATCCAAAAGCAAAACGGCCAAACTGCAGATAGAGGAACTCTCCTCCGCCCTTGACATGTACCGGCTGGATGTAGGCCGTTATCCAAATGCTGGTGAGGGACTGGCCGCACTCGTCGAGCAGCCCGCCAGCGCCACCTACTGGAATGGCCCGTATCTGCGCAAGAAGAAGATGCCTACCGACCCTTGGAACACACCCTATCACTATGTCATGCCCGGCCAGCATGGGAAGTTCGATATTTTCAGCCTGGGTGCCGACAATGCCGAGGGCGGTGAAGGTGAGGACCAGGACATCAAGAGCTGGGATTGAACCAAGCTGACCTTTGAGTTTAGCCTCGATACGAGCCGTGAAACCCACGCAGGTGAGGGATCAAGGGCTCGTCGACCGTTGCCTGTAGCCATGGGAAAGCCCTGACAGCGTTGGCTTCCGTCCAAAAAAAGAAAGCCCTCGGTAGGCCTAATGGCTTCACCTTGCTGGAAATGCTGATTGTGCTGGTCATTTCCAGCATCGTCATGGCCACGCTGATCCCCAATTTCGGCCCCGCCATTGCCCGCGCCCAGCTTTATTCGGCCACCCGTGATGTGGCTTCGGCGCTCCGCCATGCACGCGGCCAGGCGATGCTCAAAAGCCAGGATGCGTTGTTTGAGCTGAATACGGAACAGCATGTTTACCGAGTCACCGGCCGATCCAAGGTCTACAAGCTGCCGCCCGAGGTCCAATTGGGCCTCTTCACGACCTCGACGGAGACGCTTGATGAAGGCACCGGCCGGATTCGGTTTTTTCCTGACGGCTCGGCGACTGGTGGAAGAGTCACCCTGATTGCCAACAAACAAACCCGCGTGGTCGATGTGAACTGGCTCACTGGCGAGGTCCGCATGGGCGAGGGAGACAGCGATCAATAAACGAATTGCGTGCCGGCAGGCCGGGTTTTCACTCCTGGAAATCCTGGTGGCCTTCTCGATTCTCTCGTTATCATTGGGCGTACTCCTGCGCATTTTTGCGGGCGGGGGACATATCGCCGCGACAGCCGACGACTATTCGCGGGCCATTCTCACCGCCGAATCGCTGATGGCCAAGATCGGAGTCGAAACTCCCTTGCAACCGGGCGTCAGCAAGGGCGAACTTCCCGGAGGGTACCGCTGGGATGTGAATGTTTTCCCCTATCCCTTTGACGAGGGACTGCTGGGCGGACAAAACATTGGCTTCAAACCCTACTGGGTGGATCTGACCGTCGAGTGGGGCGATGAAAGCGATCCCCGCGCCTTTAATCTGAAAACCTTGCGGCTGATACCCGACAACCCCCAGGGGGGCCTGGCCCGATGAACGGACGGACCCAGCGATATCAATACGGCTTCACACTGATTGAAGTCCTGCTGGCAACGACCTTGCTGGGTATCATGATGCTGTTACTGACCGGTAGTCTGCGCATCGGTGCGGATAGTTGGGAGGCAGGCGAAGAGCGAATGGCCAAAGCCAGCCGGCTGTTCATCGTGGAAAGCTTTCTCCGCCGTCACATCGCCAGTCTCGTCCCCGTTTCGGGCGTCAACAGCAACGGTGAAATGGAACCGTCATTTCGGGGTACCTCCAGCAGCTTGAGCTACGTGGCCCCGCTCCCGGATCAGCTCGAAGGGGGCGGCCTCTATCGTTTTGACCTGTACCTGAAGGATCAGGACGAAACCAAGGCACTGAGAGTTTCGATCGTTCCGTATCAATCCTCTCCCGATGCACACAAATCCCAGCCCAAGCCAATCGATGACATCGCCATTGTTGAACAAGTCAAGGATTTCAGGTTTGCCTACTACGGCCCCATCATGGAAAACGGCGTTCTTCCCTCGCCGGGCGGTCAAGCCGGCAAGTGGGTGAACGAATGGCGTGAATATCAATTGCCCACCCTCATACGCATTGATATAGAGCGCGAAGGGGAAACACCTTGGCCGAGTCTGGTCATCGCCCCTAAAACCCTGATGTTGAGATAATGGCCTGATGCACGATTGCCACATTCGCCAGCAGGGCATGGCGCTGGTCATGGTTCTCTGGGTCATCAGTCTCATGACGATCATGGCTGGCAGCTTTGCCCTATCGACCCAACGGGAGGCCGGCATCCTCAGTCATGCTCATGAGCGCGCCAAGGCGCAGGCACTCGCGGATGGCGGCGTCAATTACGCCATGATGATGTTGAGCCTGCCCGACCCGAAACTCCGCTGGCAGGCCGATGGCACGCCCTATCTGTGGCAGGTGGATGGCGCCAGGGTGAGCATCCGAATCATGGATGAAGGCGGCAAGGTCGATGTCAATGCCGCGCAGGAGCAGACCCTGAAGACCGTCTTTAAATTCCTGGCCGGAAACGAGGAGCTTGCCGAACACCTGAGCGACGCGATCATGGATTGGCGCGATCCGGATGATCTGAAGCGAACGCATGGCGCCGAGGCGGAGGACTATCAGTCACGCCGGATGCAGGCTCCACCGCAAAACCGGAACTTTCTGATTCTAGATGAAGTTCGCGGCGTCATGGGCGTCACGCCAGCGCTCTATCGAAAAATGGAGAGCTGGTTTACCCTATACACGGGTACGGATGGTCTGAATCCGGCCAAGGCGTCAAGGGAAGTGCTGATGGCACTGATGGGTGGCGATGCCGCAGCCGTCGATAGCTACATACAACAGCGTAGCCTCGGAGCGCCGGCAACCGCGCCGATCATCCCCGGTCTGCCGCCGGGAGGTTCCAGTGACATGGCCTACACCATCATGGCCGTCGCCGAAATCGAGGGCCAACAGGGTGCGGGTGTTCTGACCACGATTCGCCGAGGACTGGGTATCGATGGATCGCCCTTCACGGTACTTCGCTGGAAGCCCTACGTGATCCCCCCCAAAGCAACCCCCAACTCGCAGGAAAATTAGAGCGAGCCGCCAGATTGCGGCGCGAATAGCCCCCTTATCATGCTGAAGTTCGACACCCCATTAATCGCACAAGCCCAGCAGTTCTGGCTCTGGTGGACCCAGGAACTGCTTTCCCTGGTGCCTTTGGGTGTCCAGAAACTATTCGGCGGCGGCGCTGAATATTTGATTCTGGAGCGCGATGAGAAGGGCGTGGCATTGTCACACCTCAAGGGCCGCCGGGAGACGGCGCTGACTCATCTCGCACTGGATGAGTCTGGCAGTGAGTCGCGAAAGGCCTATCTCCGCCAGCATCCGCGGCTGGCCGAATTGCAGCCCGTCATCAGGCTGTCTGAACTTCAAGGCTTAAGAAAACAGATCAAGCTGCCGATGGCGGCTGAAGAAAATCTTCAGCAAGTGGTCGCGTTTGAACTGGACCGCATCACCCCGTTCAAGAGCGACCAGGTTTATTTCAAGACCGTTATCGTCGATCGCCTCAAAGGCACACGCCAGATCGTGGTCGACCTGATCCTGACTCCACGCGCCAAGCTAGACACGCTGCTGGAAGACGTCATTTCATCCGGGTGGCAACCAAATCAGGCTTATCTGACGGGCGAACACAAACTCGGCGCCTACGATCTTCTGCCGGAGAAATTCAAGCCCCCCAAAAACCGCCTTCCAGGAATTCTCAATACCTTCCTGCTGGTGACGATTCTGACCCTGGCAGGTCTCGCGATTACCCTGCCGATCTGGACCGCGCGGACGGAGGCGAGTCGTTTGCAAGCCGAGGTGAAGAAAACCACTAAAATTGCCCAGGAAGTGGAGTCGATGCGCGAGGAGTCCGAAAAACTGCTGCATCAAGCCCGGTTCTTGCAGGACAAAAAACGCGAGGAACCCGTGCTTGTGGATACCCTGGAAGAGTTGAGCCGGGTCATCCCGGACGGTACCTGGCTCAATGGCCTGCAGTTTGCCAATCATAAGGCCATTATTCAGGGACAATCTCCCTCCGCCTCGAGCCTGATCCAGCAAATCGAAGCCTCAAAGTTCTTCAGGAATGTCAGCTTCGTCTCGCCGGTGACTAAAGACAACTCCAATGGCCTGGAACGTTTTCAAATAGCCGGCGATGTCGTCAACGGGAGGTTCTCTGAAAACCCTCAGTAAAAAGCTCAGTCAGCCCATCGCCTTCAATACCTCGCGGTTGGGCGCGATAGGCCTACTGATACTGATTCTCCTCCTAGGGTACTTTGCCGTGATCTACCCGCTCATGGGAATCAAAGAGGAATATCAGGAAACAGTGGACGACCTGCGCTTTAAGCTGCGGCATCTCCAGCAGATCGCGAGCGGCAGGGAGGCATTGACGCAGCGCCTCGAACAGATCCGAGCACTCGCCAAGAAAAACGATGCCTTCATGCCCACGAATACCGCTGCCCTGGCCTCGGCAGAACTACAGACCCGAATCAAACAGGTGGTGAGCGAGGCGGGAGGCGAACTCTCGAGCACCCAGGTGATCCCCGAAAAAAATGAGGAAAACGCTGTGCGGATAGGGGTAAAAATCCGCTTGACCGGAAGTTCCAGCATGCTCCGCCAGGTTCTGCAAAACTTTGAATCGGGCAAGCCTTATCTGTTTATCGAGAACTTGAATATTCGCCCGATCCGAATGCCACGCAACCCTAGAGACAAGAATCCGATCATCGAGGATCGTCTGAGCGTTGATTTCGATGTAACTGGCTACATGCAGGCACCCTGACCATGAGCCAGCGATTGCGTCTTTTTTTTCTGACAGGCGTCTTGCTGATCCTTGCCTCTTCACTTGGCGCCTTGCTCACGGGTGAATGGCTACACCTCCGGAAGAAACCTTCCAACCAGGGCCTCACGGAAAACACAGCCACCATTACTACGCCTGAAACCGGCTTGACGGCCGATACTTTTGTGCTCCCCGGTGTCAACGAATACCAGCAGATGGTGGAGAGGCCGCTGTTCCTGGAGTCTCGTCGTCCACCCCCTCCAAAATCCGAAGAGCCGCCAACGCCTCCGTCACCGCCCCCACCGGAAAAGGCAACCCCGGTCAACTTCAAAGTCATGGGCATTCTGTCAACACCCGAAGGCCGAATGGCGCTGATTGCTGATGCCAAGGGCAAATACAAGCGACTGAAGGCAAAGGATTCTCTGGACGGCTGGCAAATCAGCGAGATCAAACCGGATCGGCTTCTAATCGAGCAGGGACCGTTCAAGGAAGATTTGTCACTACTCAAGAAGCGACCAAAAGGCACGGCGCAAATGCCCACTCCGGCCAGTTCAAATACCCCTGCGCCTCAAGCGACTCGCCCGTTCAATCAAAGGCAGCCGCATGGGCCTATGGCCACTCAAGCACCAACGCCCATGGCACAGGAACCATCAGATGTTCGCGATGGGATGGGTGAACCTCCTCCCGATGAAAGTGACAACGAGGACATGAACGATATGGGAGATATGGAGCAATGAGCGTCCGGATTGGGTTGGGACCTGCACAAAACCCCGCCAGACATCTTTTTCTCGCCTTTTCCTCTACTGGATCGGGAGTTCCATTTTTCAGGTTAATACGATGCCGCTAGTCAAGAATTCCACCCTACGCATGACGAAACGATTCGCTGTTCTGCCCCTTTCCATGGCCCTGATCTTGTCCGCCTGTGAATCACTCGCGCCGGAGGCCATCAAACGCCCGCCCATTCCGGCCAATTTGCGGATTGAATCCCTTCACAACAAGCCTCTCGACGCACGCCCCATTCAGAGCGAACCGTTGGGTTCAAAACCCGTTCAGCCTCCTGAGTTCTACCCCGCCTCGGGCAATTTGCTGGGCAGGGGGGGCACCACGGTGGGCGCCGCACCGGCTTCGGCGACACGCGGACACCGAGAGGGCAAATACACCCTGAACTTCGACGATGCTGACCTGAATGAAGTCGCCAAGACCATTCTCGATGAGACTCTGAAGCTCAACTACGTCATCAGTCCCAAGGTCTCTGGCCGCGTCACCCTGCAAACCACTCGGGCGCTGACAGACGATGAGCTCATTCCGACCCTTGAGACTCTGCTTCGACTGAACGGTGCCGTTCTTATCAAGGATAGTTCCGGCATCTATCGCATCGAGCCCGAAGCGGCTGGACAGGCCGGTATTCCGGGAGCGCGCATGGGCTTGCCCGGCCAGCGCATCCCGACGGGCTACCAGCTTCGCGTTGTGCCGCTTCGGTATGTCGGCGTTCAGGAAATGCAGAAAATCCTTGAACCCTTGATGCCGGCAAAATCCATCGTCAAGGCTGATACCAACAGAAATATGCTCTGGCTGGCCGGCAGCGGGGAAAACCTATCCAGTGTCCTAGAGACGATTCAACTGTTCGATGTGGACTTCATGCGGGGCATGTCGGTGGGGATTTTCCCGCTGTCCAATGTCGAGCCAGCCCTGGTAGCGACCGAAATCGAAAAGATTCTTGGCGACACCGCGAAGGGACCGCTGGCCGGTCTGCTCCGGGTCATGCCGATTGACCGTCTCAATGCGATCATGGCCATTACACCGCAACCCCGCTACCTCGAGGAGATCGCCAGCTGGGTTGGGCGACTGGATCGGTATAACCCGCATCGGATGGGAAGCATTCACGTCTACCGACTACAGAATGTCGACGCCACGGAGCTAGCAAAAACACTGAGCAACATTTTTGGCGGTAGCAGCGGGAGTG